>JAGKVE010000088.1 GCA_021152555.1 Bacteroidia bacterium
TAATCGTCGTCCAAGAAAAAAATTAAACTTTTATGACCCAAAAACTTGCTTCTTTCATTTTTTTTAACTAACTTTGCACTTGCTATTTGAATCTACAAAAATATTAAAATGTTTTAAAATATTTGCATATATCAAAAAAAAGTACTACCTTTGCACCGGAAAACAAAATTACTCATTCCATTGAGTAAAAATACTAAGTGCATTGAGTAAAAATTTGAAGTATGATGCAACGTCCTTATTTTGAAACGATTACGAAGCGATTGAATGAACCAAGAAAGTTCATTCAAATCATCGAAGGGCCTCGTCAGGTCGGTAAATCTACGCTTATCAAGCAAGTATTAAAGAGCCTTTCGATGCCTTGGGTGCATTTCTCTGCAGATAATGTGCCGGCAACTCGTTCCGCTTGGATCAGTGATTGCTGGGCTACGGCGCGTAATAAACTCCAGATGGAGAAACTGCCCGAGTTGCTGCTCGTTATTGATGAGGTGCAAAAATTACTGAACTGGGGAGAAGTAGTAAAGAAAGAGTGGGATGCCGATTCTTTCAATGATGTGCCCATCAAAGTAGTGTTGTTAGGTTCGTCCCGCGTACGTTTGGAAAAAGGACTAAGCGAAAGCCTTAAAGGACGTTTTGAGACCATTAAAATGCCTAACTGGTCTCTCGCAGAAATGCAAGAAGGTTTTGGGATGACCATCGACGAATATATCTATTTTGGCGCTTATCCGGGAGCTGCTGATTTGCGTCATGACTTGGATAGATGGCAGGAGTATATCAGCAGTTCCATCGTGGACGCGACGATAAACAACGACATTTTGATGGACACTCCTATCGCCAAACCGGCATTGTTGCGTCAGACTTTTGAGTTAAGTAGTGCTTATTCTGGACAAGAAGTGTCGCTGACCAAGATGATCGGTCAACTGCAAGACGCTGGAAACACCACTACGCTTGCTCATTATTTAGATCTTCTCAACCAGAGCGGCATGGTTTGTGGGCTTAGCAAGTATGCCGTTGACAAGGCTCGCCGCCGTAACTCTATTCCCAAGTATCAGGTCTATAACAATGCATTGATGAGTCTCTATTGCGAGCATGATTTTGAAGCGGCAAGGGCTGATCATAAATTATGGGGACGTCTGTTTGAATCCGCAGTCGGAGCACATATCATGAATTGCGCTTATACCGGGCGGTTTAATGTTTATTATTGGCGAGACGGCAAAGACGAAGTGGATTTTGTATTAGTCAAAGATACAAAGGTCGTGGCGATAGAAGTGAAAAGTAATCACGAGAAAGACACTTCCGGCTTGCACACGTTCCAAGAGAAATTCCATCCTCATCGCTCGGTTCTGGTGGGCGAAGAAGGCATTCCTATTGAGACTTTCTTGAAATCAGACTTAAAAGAGTTATTTACGTAATACAATGATTTGTAGCGCTTTTGTTGTGAAATAAGGCTTACAATCATAAAACACACGGGCGACTCATTCGTTGAGCCGCCCGCTTTGTCCCTTTGTACTTGGTACTTAGTTACTTGGTTCTTCGTCCAAGACCGCTGGCTTGTGAAAGTCGGCGGTTTGTTTTCGCACTTTTAACATCCTCATCTTTATTACGACTGTCTTTATTTGGGCGTTCCCTCTAAACGAAGTTTCCCTCTAACGCCTTGGGGGGCACACGTTCCGCATTGTTGCACAATACCATAGCCCTTCCAATCCCTAACGCGAAAAAAATCGAATAATTTCACTTTTTTTAACACCTCGGACACCTTTTGTCCGTCCTGTATAGTACCTTTGCAGCCGAAAACTAAAAAACGTACTATTATGGTTAAGAATTGGATTATTTTAGGCGAAGCTGCATTGGATGATGCAGATTGGGCATTAGGAGTTATAAATTTTAAGCAGGACGAAATTGCCAATTGGAAAGACATTGCCATAGAGCGCATTAAAGCTGCCAAAACTGAGCGCATTAGTCAGCTCGCCAAAGAGGGAGGATCTATCGATATTTCCGGTTTTTTCTATGTGAAAAATAGAATAACTCAACCAGAGTTTGATGACTTTTGTAATCAGGTTGCAGAATTATTCGGGGTGGAATTATTACAGCATGATTTGAGTTCATCAAGATGTAGAGAAGATAATAAAATCTTCATAACTCTATCTGAAATCTCAACGCGAGATGCACTTGATTTATATATGATGGAAGATGAAACCACGATAAACGGATAATCTAATTTTATTGACTTATGACTAAGCAGAAAAATAAAGCAGTTAATTCAATAGATTTAACAAAAAGAGAACAGAAGTTTGTTAACCTTTTAACAGATAAACTCATTGACGTTGCTCATAATCCGAAACTGCGTAAAGGGTTCAAAGTTGAGGGTATTGGCTTAGGCCAGTATTATTTCTATTCAAATGACGTTCCGTCGGAGATTGAACGTATTGGCTTGTTCTTCTTCAATATGTTGGAAGGAGAAAACAATAGGGCTTTCTTCTGGATAGAACAAGTGCAGGATGAGAATATTAAAGGCAGTCTGCTTGCTAAATACTATGCCCTGCTCGCTCAGGAAGAAGACGAACAGGATAATATTGAATCTGCTATAGACAATTATAGAAAATATATAGAATATGCTGTAAGCACATCCGAAGGCGTCTCATGTTTGTTGTTAAGGAATTATGTTAATAATCTATTGTCGGTTGCTACCATTCATGAGTTTCTGGTTGTTGCAGTAAAAATATTAGCGATAGGCTTACATTCGCTTGATGTTACTGATGATAATATATTATCTTTTACAAATACCTATTATTCAGCCGAACAGGTTGATCTCATTAAATTTGTATTGGAGTGCTTCGAAAAGTTTATAACGCA
Organism: Bacteroidia bacterium; assembly: GCA_021152555.1. Lineage (GTDB taxonomy): Bacteria > Bacteroidota > Bacteroidia > Bacteroidales > Paludibacteraceae > Colicola. The sequence continues at coordinate 2,851 of JAGKVE010000088.1, forward strand.
TGTAAAAGATGATAAGATGTTTCTATATCTAAAATTGGTACACTCATATGAGTCGGCTTATTTCTATGCTTGTACCGGTCGTATTGGATTAGCGAAAGAACAATTTAGTAAGTGGAAAGAACTATGCAAATCCAATGGAATGGAAGAATATGGCTCTCTCGGAGACATGTACGATTTTAGGGGGATGACGGATGATGAGAAAGAAGAACGGCATGAATGGTTCATCATAACTCTTTCAGACTTTATACGCCCATATTTCGAAGAGGGTTCAACTCTGCCTATTGAGCAAGTGTTCGATTTGGAGCCTCAAAAACAACCGCGCCCGAAGAAAGGTTCATTTGATTGGCTTTACATTCAAGCAGAAAAGGGCTACCTCGCGAAACTCAGCCATAAGGCAACAGAACAGGATTATGCCACTATGCGCGCTGTAGCAGAAGCATACCGCACAGGAAACGGTGTACGGCAAAATCTCCGCCTTGCTGACTGCTGGGAAGAAATGGCACAACCATGACTACCTATATAGCCGATACGGAACATTATTCGGAGGTCGTTTCTCGGATGTGCAAAGCAAGGCGGTTGTTATGGATAGCTACCGCTGACCTCAAAGACCTGTATGTCATGCAGGGCAAGGATGATGCTGTGCCTTTTCTGCAAATACTCCGCGACCTGCTGAAGAAAGGCGTAGAGGTGCGACTGCTGCATGCCAAAGAACCAGGAACGGCTTTTCGTGAGGATTTCGACAAGTACCCGCTTCTTTGGAAGCGCCTGGAGCGTCGGCTCTGCCCGCGTGTTCACATGAAGATCATCGCCATCGACAGTGAGATTGTCTATATTGGTTCAGCGAACATGACAGGAGCCGGTATGGGAATGAAATCCGCAGCTAACCGCAATTTTGAGGCAGGCATACTCACCGACGAATCGGGATTTATCGACTCAGCTATGTCTCACTTCGATTCCATTTGGGAAGGCACTTTTTGTGTCAAATGCGGAAGAAAAGACTTTTGCAGCGATAGAATAAGCAACACTTAATTCATAATACCTCCAATCGCGTTCGGCAAATGGATCGCAGAAACGATACCGCTCCGCTAAATCGTAAGTGCGACCATTGCCTCCGCTCTCCCCACTGGACGCACTCCGTTAGCGCCCATTGGGGACCCCATAAAACATCTACAGCCCTTTGCTGTACCGGCTGACATCTACACCCTGCGAGGTCGGGCTTTGCATTCATCGCCCGGCAGAGCGTCAAGACAAATTCTCTGTACCCGTTGTAGTTGCTTCCGACAATTCCGGTCATAGCATTGTGGAAGACGGTACGGATTATAGTTTGTTAGTATCGCTATAAAAAGGCTCAAATTGCCTAAGTTCAAGTTGGAAGTGCAACGTTGAGTAGTTAGAAAAGTAGATAAAATAGCAATGTAAAATAAAAAACGTGGGCTGTGATTTGCACAGTCCACG
>JAGKVE010000089.1 GCA_021152555.1 Bacteroidia bacterium
ACCCTGCCCCTCCCCTCAAGGGAGGGATAGAGGGATGAGAAGTATGATTTTGCAATCCTTAAACATATTGAATTACCGCAATATACGCGAGGCGAGTTTGGAGTTTAGTTCCAAGCTCAACTGCTTCGTCGGGCTTAACGGGCAAGGAAAAACCAATATATTAGACGCTATCTACCTCCTCTCATTCACAAAATCTGCGTTCACTGCCCAAGACAGTCTCAATATCACCCACGGCGAAGAAATGGCATTTGTTCAGGGCAGTTATATAACCCCACCCCAACCCTCCCCCAAAGGGAGGGAGTATTCTGACGCATCGCATATCGCCTCCCTTGAGGGGAGGCCGGGTGGGGTTACCACAATCGCTTGTGGTCTCCGCAAAGGCGTGAAGAAACAGTTCAGGAAGGACAAGAAAGACTATCAGAGACTGATTGACCATATAGGATTTATTCCGTTAGTAATGATCAGCCCGAGTGACCAACAACTCATTGATGAGGGGTCCGATGAACGAAGACGGTTCATGGATGTCGTTATCAGTCAGTTAGACCGCAAATATCTGGATTGTCTAACCCAATACAACGCACTCCTCAAACAGCGCAACGCGCTCTTGAAGCAACTTGCGGACAAATACCCTTCCCCACTTCAGGGGGAGTCGGAGGGGGCTGCTCTTCTCGAAGTACTGGAGTGGCAGATGGCTGAGCCGGCGGAGTATATTTTTAAAGCAAGAACACAGTTCTTTGAGGCTTTCAACCCCTCTTTTGCGAGGACATACGCACAGATTAGCGCCTCAGCAGAGATTCCGAATCTCCGCTATATTTCTCAACTCCAAGACCGCGATTTGCGAGAGGCGTATGTCAAGACTCGGCAACGGGATCTGATACTCGGTTGGACGAGTCAAGGGCCGCATAAGGATGATTTGGATATGCGTCTCGGCGACTACCCGCTCAAGCAAGTCGGCTCCCAAGGACAGCAACGTACTTTCGTCCTCGCAATGAAATTGGCACAAGCTTTGTACTTATCAAGAGTCGAAAGTCAAAAGTCGAAAGTCGAAAGCAGCAAGCCTATCCTCTTGCTCGACGATATTTTCGACAGGCTGGACAGCGAACGAGTGGAACGGATTGTAGAGATGGTGCAGGGCGATGAGTTCGGGCAGATATTTATTACCGACACCGACCGCGAACACCTTACTGAGATACTGAAGCCAAATGAGAATGCCAAGATTTTCCATGTAGAAGGAGGGAGAATTCTTAGCCCCGAGGGGGCACGATTATTTTCGACAAGCGAAAATCTTGAGAATTGAGAGTTTTTAGATACATATTAACCTTTGTACTTTGTACTTTGTCCCTTTGTACCTTAAAAGCCGAAATCGGGTTTAGGGGTGCGTGGATAGCGACGGTGGCAAATATCGACTGGCCGTCCAAAGAGGCTGTGGGCAATGATTCGTTGCAGAAAGCAGAGATGACCTGGTTGTTGGATTCGCTGCAAAGCCTGGGACTGAATGCTATCATTCTGCAAGTTCGTCCGACCGCTGATGCATTGTATTACAGCGAGTTAGAGCCGGTGAGTCATTGGTTAACCGGAAAGCAAGGAGAGTGGAAGCAACCCCACCCGACCTCCCCACAAGGGGAGGAGACAGATTTCCAAATTCCGTGGGATCCTTTGGAGTGGACAATTTTCCAAGCGCACAAACGGGACATGGAAGTGCATGTATGGCTCAATCCGTACCGTGTGAATCTCGCCAAAACGGACACATCGATGATCTCTGCGGACCATATCTTCCGGAGACATCCGGAGTGGTTCTGGTGCTACGCCAGACAATGGTATTTTGACCCGGGTTTGGAGGAAACGCGCGAGTGGATCTGTACTGTTGTTCAAGATATCGTGCAACGGTATGATATTCAGGCTATTCACATGGACGACTATTTTTATCCCTATCCTTCAGGCAAACTACCGTTGCCGGACGCCGAGACGTTTCAGAAATACCCGCGGGGATTTGACAACATAGAAGACTGGAGACGGAATAATGTCAATTTGGCGATACAAGCTATCAGCGAGACCATCCATGAATGCAAAGACAGTGTCGAGTTCGGCATATCGCCTTTCGGCGTATGGAGGAATGCGAGTGTCGATTCGACGGGAAGTGCCACTTCTGCCGGAATTACCAATTATGACGACCTGTACGCCGATATACGGCTGTGGATAAAGGAAGGTTGGATAGACTATGTACTGCCGCAGCTGTACTGGGAGATTGGCAAGAAAGCCGCGGACTATGAGGTTTTGGCGCATTGGTGGGCGAATGAAGTGCGCGGTACGAAATGCAAGTTATATATCGGAATGGCGCCGTACAGATTAGTCGAAAGTCAAAAGTCGAAAGTCGAAAGCAGCAAGTCGAACCCTTGGGCTACCGGCAATGAGATTGGCCGGCAGATGAAGCTGAATAGGACGATTGAAGAGATCAGCGGCGAGTGCTTCTACTCCACCCGTCCGTTGTTGCGAAATCCGCGGCATGTATGCGACACCATTCGGTTGATTTATAAGGACGACAGGGCTCAGGAGACAACTGACTTCCTGCCGTGGGAATAAAAGGAACGACTCTATTACACAATTTGTTTGGACGACTCCGTGCAAGTGGCGGAAGGTAATATACCTGAGAACTTTACCGTCCTTGGCGGCACCTCTGCCGATTTGGCCTTGCCGTTGAGTTTCAGTATGAATCAACTATTCTCCGGAAAAAGCAAAGCCAGTGTCAGCAATTTGGCTTGGAATGCGATAAGTCGGGGCGATTCGCCGAGTAAGATCACCGTCAACCTGCGTCCCGTGATTCGCGTCGGCGATGCCGCCATGAGTATTCCGAAAAGTATTCCCTTAACTTTCGAATATCCTACTCCCGGAGAGGGAGAAAGAGTAAAAATAAAAAAATCTGCATCAAAAGTGCGGATTTTTTTGTATATGTCAAATATTTGTTGTACTTTTGCAGTCGCGAAGTTGCAAAGATATGAACGAAGAGAGAATGATAGACATATATGAAAGTATCCACGAAAGCGGTTTCTCCGTTCGTACATTAGAGCTGATAGATAACTATATAAACGATATACTCAATGGAAGAACAAATCTTGATCGATTTAATCAACAAGAGCATGCAGGCCTCTGCCTTGCAGATTCGCCGCTCATTGGGGCGTATGCCGATACGTCTGTCATCAAAGAGCGCACGTCTATCTATTCCACATTAGACAAAGCATTGGAGGCAATCGTGCTCCACAATGCCTTGTTTCCGGAAACACAGATGACCACTATCGGTTTTACTCGCGATTCAGACGGATTATTCCGAATCATCCTCACGCAACCTTACATCGGATGCCAACGACTCGCAACCAAGGCAGAGATCGATGAGATGGTAGGTGCGAAAGGCTTTCATGACAATGGTGACGGCAACGGAGTAAACTATATCAACGAACGTCTACACCTCGAAGATATGCATCCTGCGAATGTCTTCATCGATCCGCAATCCGGCAAACCCATTTGTATTGATTGTATCGTTAAATTTAGGAAGAACGAACAATAACCATCGTCGCTTGCCGACGTAAAACAGCAAGGACATATAAAGTATAAACAAAGCGTTTGTACTCCTTCACCAGAAAATCGCCAATTTTCTAACGCAAGAAGGACAATCCGAACGCCAGCAATGTCTGTATTTACAATAGTAGATATAGTGTTGCGTGGGTGATTGTATAATCTTGCGTGGGTGTTTGGCGATACCTCTGGTGGAAATACAAATCTCCCACGTTTTGTTTTTATATAATAATGGTTGAGGGAGACAACCAAACAAAAAAAATTTATATTTATGAAAAAGCTAATTATTGCTACTTTCGTAGTATGCGCATTTGTTCTTTCAAGTTGCTCGTATGGCCGCTACCTTGGTCATTCTGAAAATGTTAACGTGAACCAGACACAAGTAGTTCTCTCGAATGCAAACTTCAAAGTTGTTAAACAAGTATCTACGATTGTCATCTTCGAACAGAAGTACAATTTCAAGAAAAACCAGCTTAAGGAATCTGCTTATGCTGCGCTTTTGAGAGAGGCAAAATTACAAAGCTCACAAGCCTTGATTAATGTTACTTTTGAAGAGGTTCAGCGTGTAAGCGGAGCTATGGTTCCCAAGACACAAAGCGCCGTATTAGTTCAAGGAACTATCATTGAGTTCACAAAGTAAATTCTTTTCGCGCAGTGTCGTTCCATTGCGCGAATTTTATTTAGATCGTTATGAAACATTCCTTATTATTTGTTGCAACTGTCTTCTTTTCTCTACCTATTTCAGCCCAAGACAAAGTTTGCCTATTCGAAGGCACTCGAATCAGCGTAATAACCACTAACGAAATGTCGTCTCAACGCTATCAAAATCCGAACACAGTCATCGCGGCTGACGTATATGACCAGGATGGAGAATACATATTAATAAAAAAAGGCACCACCGTAGAAGTACAGACGCAAATTCAAAGAGCTTCCACATATGACCAAGGGTTAATTGTCCTTCTCCCAATATCAACTACAGCTATAGATGGTCGGCAAATTGTTTTTCAAGATCAACCTGTAACCTTTAATGGACAAGACGGAATACTTATTAGCCGGAAGAAAGTCAAAATAGCTGCCGGAACTGCGTTTGCTGCATACACGGCAAATACATATTGTTTCAAAATAGAGAAACTGAATAACACTAAATAGTATTTAGACTTTATTCTACAGAGAGGTAAGGCAGCGGCGGCAGGGATGTCGCTACTGTTTTATTTATAGATTTTGACGGTAGGCGGCGATGACGAAGCCGCGGAGGGTTTTGTAGATTTTGGCCGGGCGGCGGGAAGAGCGGGATGAAGCGAGGGCAAGGGAGTCGTGCCATTTATGGAGCCATTCGTCGTGCTTGACAGGATCACGGAGGTCGGCATCAGCTTTTGCAGACGCTTCTTTGATGAGTTGGAAAGCTTGTCGTTGGGCATCGGTTATGGAGTCCGGATCACGGTGCTCAGGACAATGCGAGATAATCTCTTCGCCGAAACGGTTGGTAAGATAGAAACGATGTCCGTTAGGAGGGAGCTTGCCCGTATAGGATTTGAACTTTTTATCTAAGGTTGCTTTTGCCATATTGGTTATTGTTTGGATAGCAGTTTATTTCGATCTTCGCTCGAGATTGTCTCGGACCGATAGTCTCTCGATTCTGTCTCGTTAGTCTGATTTGGCTATATAAAACTGAGTGCAAAGGTAATATAATTTTTCCGAATTACCAAATTTCACAACAAAAATTTGCAAAATTTAATGGCATATGCTTGCATATGTCATTTTTTTGTAGTAACTTTGCGGCGAATTTGTAACAATAACAACAAAAAATACTTTAAACACATGATTTATTCGAAAGAAGTACAAGAAATGTGCGTAGTAGCGAAGGGTCCGAAGCACGGACCGGCACCTATTCCTGAAGAGGGCAAATGGGTGAAAGCTACAGAGATCAAGGACATCTCGGGTATGACGCACGGTATCGGTTGGTGTGCACCTCAACAGGGCGCATGCAAGCTGAGTTTGAATGTAAAAGACGGTATCATCGAAGAGGCGCTTGTAGAGACCATCGGTTGCTCGGGTATGACGCACTCCGCTGCTATGGCGGCTGAGATCCTGCCGGGCAAGACGATCCTTGAGGCGCTCAACACCGACCTTGTTTGTGACGCTATCAACACCGCTATGCGTGAGTTGTTCCTGCAGATCGTTTACGGTCGTACGCAGAGTGCGTTCTCGGAGGGCGGTTTGACCATCGGTGCCGGTCTTGAGGACCTCGGTAAGGGACTCGTTAGCCAGTGCGGTACACTCTACTCCACCAAGGAGAAAGGTGTTCGTTACTTGCAGTTAACCGAAGGTTACATCACCAAGGAGTTCCTCGACGAGGACAATGAGGTTTGCGGATACGAGTACGTTCATATAGGCAAGTTCATGGACGCTGTGAAGAAAGGCGTTCCGGCAGACGAGGCTCTGAAGAGCGTTACCGGTACGTACGGCCGCACGACCAAAGAGCAAGGTGCAGTTAAATCGATTGATCCACGCAAAAACTAAGGAGGAGAGACTATGATTCGTGAAGTAAAATTTGAGTCGCAAGACCGCCGCGAGAAACAGATTCTCGCCGCTCTGAACGCTAACGGTATCGCTTCCATCGAGGAGGCTAACCAGATTTGCGAGCAATACGGCCTCGATCCTTATCTGACCTGCGAGGAGACCCAGCGTATTTGTTTTGAGAACGCCAAGTGGGCGTATGTAGTGGGCACCGCTATCGCGCTGAAGAAAGGCTGCAAGAACGCCGCTGACGCTGCCGAGGCTATCGGTATCGGTCTGCAGGCCTTCTGTATCCCGGGTTCTGTAGCTGACGACCGCAAGGTAGGTATCGGTCACGGTAACCTGGCTGCCCGTCTGCTGCGCGAGGAGACCCAGTGCTTTGCTTTCCTGGCAGGCCACGAGTCTTTCGCTGCTGCTGAGGGCGCAATCAAGATCGCTGAGATGGCGAACAAGGTGCGTAAGAACCCGCTCCGTTGCATCCTAAACGGTCTCGGAAAGGACGCTGCTATGATCATCAGCCGTATTAACGGTTTTACCTATGTACAGACCGAGTTCGACTACTTTACCGGTGAGCTGAAAGAGGTTCGTCGCAAAGCGTATTCGAACGGTCCGCGTGCAAAAGTGAACTGCTACGGCGCAGACGATGTTCGTGAGGGCGTTGCTATCCTCTGGCACGAGAACGTTGACGTTTCCATCACCGGTAACTCGACCAACCCGACGCGTTTCCAACACCCGGTAGCCGGTACGTACAAGAAAGAGCGTATCCTCGCCGGCAAGCCGTACTTCAGCGTTGCTTCGGGCGGCGGTACAGGTCGTACGTTGCACCCGGATAACATGGCAGCAGGTCCTGCTTCGTATGGTATGACCGATACCCTCGGCCGTATGCATAGCGATGCTCAGTTTGCAGGTTCCAGCTCCGTTCCGGCACACGTAGAGATGATGGGCTTCCTCGGCATCGGTAACAACCCGATGGTAGGATGTACTGTAGCGTGCGCAGTTAACGTAGCTCTGGCGCTGAATAAATAACCCCACCCCGACCCTCCCCTCAAGGGAGGGAGGAGGGGGACAAAGGGACAGATATAAGC
>JAGKVE010000090.1 GCA_021152555.1 Bacteroidia bacterium
AACCCCTCCCCGACCCTCCCCACAAGGGAGGGAGATTCGATGCTGTACTTTCCCAGTTCGTCGGTAATCGTGCCGGTTAGGAGGGAAGAGTCTTTGTCAAGAACAGAGATCGTCACAAAAGGCATGGCTTCTCCGCGCGAGTCAATAACACTTCCTTTGATGATTGCGGCGTTGGTTAAAACGGGAATCAATAATACTATAAATAAGAGGATTTTTCTCATTTTTTCAAGTCTTTAATCCATTGTTCGCACTCATCTGCAAGAAGTGCAAGCAAAGAAGTATAATATTTTTGTATTTCTTTTTCCGGCAGTTTGTCGAGTCCTGCCATATTATGCTGTATGGTCAAGAGAATACGTAACACGCAACGCGTGAACTGTTCATCATCAAAATAATTGATAAGTCCGACTATATGTTTGTACGGACAGAGACGATGACCACATTCCCACGCATTATATGAGGCTTGTGAGACATCCAAAGCCCATGCTACCTGTTCCTGCGTTGCGTCCTTGCGCTGGCGTGTCTGCAGGAGCGCTTTCGAAAATTCATGCAGTATATCCATAACTCATTTCCCTCCTTTAAGATAATACGGCATAAACTCATCGGGTTCGCTGACGCTGATAGCTATCGGCTTCCCGTTGGTACGATAGATGATAAACGCTTTTTTGCGGTCCGTAATATAGGCTTGAAAAGTACCTAAGTCTGCTGAGCGAAACCAACCTATATCGCCCAACATTCCGCCGCTTCCAAAGAGACGAATCGTATTATTCCACTGCATAAAATGCTCATCAGCGCGTTCGATGCGTTCTATATCCGAATAAGGAATCGCGCGTGTGTGCATCAGCGTGTGAATACCTATTCCTTCATCTGTGGCAATAATGTATTGCGGATATAAAAGAAATGCGGAAAGCAAAACAGCTAACAAAATCAGTATTACAGCTATACCAATCCATAAATCCATGCCTTGCTGCACGCACCAACACTCATACACGATAGTCGCCACAATAATTAGCAAACCGACTACCGACAACCATTTCATAGCTTTGCTATGCGAACATTCATAAATCGTTTTCATACATTCGTTATTTTAGAAATTCGGTGCAAAGGTACTGCTTTTTTTAATACGTTGTTATCAACATTGCTGATAATATGAAATCTGCGCAAAAAGACGTTATCTTTTGCGCAGATAGATAAAGAAAGTCGTACCTTTGGAGGAAGTCTCGAAGTCGATACGTCCGCCGGAGCCTTCCACGATATGCTTGGAGATAGCCAGTCCGAGTCCGTTTCCGTTGGATTTGGTAGTGAAGTTCGGCTGGAAGATACGCGATTGAATATTCTCGGGAATTCCCGTGCCGTCGTCAGAGATGGAAATCTGCACCTCTTTTTCTGAATAAGCAGCGTTGAGTACTACGATGATATCTGTTGGCGAAGCCTGCAAAGCGTTTCGTATGACATTGACAAACACCTGACTGATCTGTTCCTTATCTGCCAAACACATCACACCCGAATCAGCGCCGACATAACGGACCGGAATCTGCTCGTCGTTCGCGCGCTGGAGGGTAATGACGTTCGAGAGTTTCTCCGCCACATCCACCTCTGTTGTAATGACCTCGGGCTGCTTGGCAAATACGGAAAAAGACTGTGCTATATGTGCGAGATTGTCTATCTCTGCTATCAACATCTTGGTAGTCTTGTCGAAATACTCGTCAAAGCCGTCTGTGCCGCGTTTGAGTTGCAGTTTCTGGACAGACAGTTTCATCGGAGTGAGGGGGTTGTTTATCTCATGCGCTATCTGCCGTGCCATCGTTCGCCATGCACCTTCACGTTCAGCGCGTGCCAACTGTTCGGCACTCTGCTCGACCCTATCGACGAGCATGTTATATCGTTCGACCAACGCACCCAACTCGTCGTGATAAGGGTATGCTATATGGTTATCTTTGGCTCCGATGGCGAAATGTCGCATCTTGTCGGTCAGCATGGAGATGGGGGCAGTCATACTCTTCGCAGCAGCGAAAGAGAAGACGAGCGCCAATATCAGCACGATGATATATGGGGGCAACAAACGTGCCAACAAGGCATCGACTTGCCGGTTACGTGCCTGTTCACTCATAAAAAACGGTACGGCAATATAACCGATAGTCACGAAGGACCCGTTATGGAAAGGTATATATGATACCAAGTAGGGGTGTGCGGCCAAATACTCATAGCATACGGCGGTATGCTGTTCGCTGAAGATAGCCTCGGGCGCCATACGTCGTGAGAGCACTCCGCTGTTAAAGAGTGCGGGAGAGGAAGAAGCCAACAGTTCTCCAGTGAGCGAATAGACATGGATATCCTGGTTCATGTCAAATCCCAAATCATGCAAGTCAACCGCCAAAGCGTTAGCATGTGCCGGACTGAGACTCACATCCCAGTAATACGCCGAACGCAGGTATGACTGAATATACTCGCTACGCATCTGCAGGTCGTGCCGCTGATGTTCTTCATAGTTCCGGTTTACGTACCGTATAGACATGAAAAAGACGTATATGAAGACCGCCATCACAGGCACCAACACAATGTATATGATACGCGTTGAGAGTGGCATGTTACGGACCCCACGGTAATAAATGAGAAAGACAATGCCCTCTACTATAATCAGCCCGAACAGCACATGGCAAAGGATGAAATAAAGTCGCGAATCGGCATAGGGTTTCGCGTCCCGTTCGAGCACCTCACGGAAAGAGAAAGTCTGTGCGGCGACCGAATAGATATCCGTGTAGTCCTTTATCTCCGTATATTCGAGCGGCAGGACCGTTAGCACATTGTATAGTCCGGCTTTGGTCCATCGTGACAGCGTTTTCGCATTGCGGAAGGACTGTTCCCTCCAAACGTCATAAGCGTACAAGAAGACCTCGTCCGACACAATCCTGTTGGAAGACCAATAGACCATCTGCCGTGCGTCAAACACATAGAACAATACTCCGTTCTCGCGCTCTGCTATACTACGGATGGAGTCCATCGGAGCATTGCGTCTGAGCGCTTCGCAGAGTTCAGCCGTCTGTGCCTCGGCTTGCTGTTTGCGCGCAGACAGTTGTTCCTTTTCCGACGCACAGCCGACGCATAACGCCAACAGCAGTATCAGCACCAAGGGCAAACGCCAAAATCTATATTTAAACCAATGCTTTGACAAGGTTCTCAGTCTCTCCTGCGAGAAGGTCAATCGGTCTCAGTTCAATCATTGTACGTGCCCCGTACTCTCCGCGCTCTCTCATACGCACCGCTGCTCGGGCACAGCTGACCATCACCTGTCCGGTCAGGGCAGGGTTGTTAATACTCATGTTAAACTCGAAACGTTGGTTGTGCGTTTCTCCACTCACTCCCGAACGTACGAGGTTCACCCCATGGGCAACGTTATTGAGCGCATCAACGCTGTCAACAGCAATCACATGCGTCTCATCGTGCGCAAAATAGTCATCCGCCAAGACAGCCGCCTCAACGGTTTTGAAATCTGCGCCGTCCTCCAGCTCTACATATACCATCCGTCGGTGAATCCCCGTTCCCAATGGGATGGTCATGCTCAAGGCGTTCTTCACACCTTTGATTGCCTTGGCAGCCACGGTGTGGCCCATACTGCGACCCGGACCGAAGTTGGTATATGTCAGTCCTTTGGGCGCCATGGCAGTAAGAAGCGCACGAATCATCGAGTCAGTTCCAGGGTCCCACCCTGCAGAAATGACGCTGACCGTTTTGTTCGTCAGACAAACCGGGTTCAAGGCAGTGCGCAGGTTCCAAATCTGTCCGTGTATATCAAAGCTATCGACCGTGCAAATACCGCGTGCAGCAAGGACAGCGGCGAACTTCTGCACCTCGCGTGTGGGAGTGCAAACCAGCACTACGTCGGCGTCAATACATTCCAAACAATCGTTGTGATGAAACACTCCCGCCAATTCCATGTCCGGCGCGGCGTTAATGGCTTGTTCAGCCGAACGCCCAATGTTTCCGTACCCTAAAACAGCTACTCGTATCATAAGTCTTCAATTATTGAGTTATAAAAAAACAACGCAAAGGTACAACTTTTTTTTTATATATGCAAGAAAATCGCTTAGAAATTTTTTATATAATTTTTTAATTTATGGTTTGACATTTACACAGGAGGGCTGTTTATCTCTCGATAACGACTCGATAACGACTCGATAACGGCTCGATAACGGCTCGAT
>JAGKVE010000043.1 GCA_021152555.1 Bacteroidia bacterium
ACATACTATGTTATGATTGATTTTTCTTTCTGAATACTACATGTTCGTTCAAGACGAAGTTCGCGATGCCGGAAACGCAGAGGGCGAGGATATTGCAAATCAGCACATCCCATCCGCCAGAGAAGCGTTCGATAAGCAGCAGCGCACCCATCTTTATCAGGAATGTGCCGGTACAGGAGAGGTTGTAGCCCGCGTAATGGCGGAAAAACGAGCGGAGCGTGTGCGCAGAAATGCGGTCGCGCCATATGGAGTAGTACGCAAACGCGAAATTGGTCAGTAGGGCACACTCAAAGGAGATAAACGGCGAAAGCAGGTACTCGCCCCAGTAATAGCCTTTGAACAAATAGTGCGAACAGAGCCACAGCACGCACATGTCCACCGCCGTTCCTGCCAGCGTGGAGAGCAAAAAGCGGAGATACCGGATTGCTATGCCTTTATACCTGTCCATTTTTCGGATGCTTGGGTAGCGGGTCTTGTTTGGCGAACCAGTGCAGATCCTTGAAGAAACTGACGAAATAGAAGACACAGAGAATAGCCAGAATGCCTATGCCGATAATATCCAACGTACCATAATGGATTGTTTCGCCGAAATAAGAGAACGAACCATGGTATGCGGTGAGCGCAGGCACGTACATCAGCAGGATATTGGCAATAATGATGATGAGGCGGAACTCCGTCGGTCCCATTTGGCCGTACGTCAGTTTGAACTCGCTTTTGAGGTGGGCGTTGATACTAACATAGACCGTGAGCGCCAGATAAGCAGCGTAACAGAGCGCCGCCACGCCCATGTTCATCAACGGCGAGAGACCTGCTCCGATAAACATAAACGCCTCGGTCACCGTGTCGATGTTATGGTCGAGGTAATAGCCATAGAGCGGCCGCTGGGTGTTGCGCACACGGGCGATAGTGCCGTCCAGCGAATCGCCGAACCAGTTGATGACTAAGCCCAAGCAGGACAGCCAGAGCCAATAAATGCTGTAGTGCGTGAGGAAGAACCCGAGTCCGCAGACTGCCGAGCCGAAGAGTCCGAACCATGTCAGCATGTCGCTGGTGACCCATTGGGGCATACGCGATGCCATCCATACGAGCGCTTTTTTCTCCACTCCGTTCAGGAGCGAGGTCTGAATACGTGTTGATTGTTTGATTTCCATATTGTAGTCTGTTTTTATATTATACTATCGGAGCCAAGTGGCGCATCAGGCGTTGCCACGGCGTGGGATGCGCTTCCGCAGCTATGACCAAACGGCAGATGGGGAGGTCATTCTCGAAGATCTGTTTCTGGCGTAACGCCACCGCACGGTCATAGAAGAAGGTGTTAATCTCGTAGTCAATGCCGAAGCTGCGGTAATCGAGGTTCGCCGACCCGACGCACGAAAGGTAGTCATCGCAGACGATGGTCTTGCTGTGCATGAACTCGCCCGAGCGGACATAGAACTGCACACCCGCTTCCGTCAGTTCGGCGTAATAACTCTTGTTAATAGGGCGCATGATCGCTGTGTCGCAATGTTCTGGCACCATAACCCGCACATCCACACCGCGTTGCGCCGCATTGCGCATGGCACTGATGAGCGACGGCGGCGGGGCAATATACGGACTTTGGAACCAGACGTATTTCTGCGCATGGTTCAGGATCCATTCATAGGCTGTCAGCAGCACCGGATCGGGCGAGGTCGGGTCATCCGGAGTGATCTGCGTTAGCGTGCCCAAAGACTGACCGCAGGAGGGCTTATCCAAATGGAAGAAAAAAGAGTTTACAGCAGAATGGAGTTGCCCTCCAGAGGCGAGCCATGTGTCTAAAAACGCATATTGCAGCGAAGCGACCGCCTCGCCCGTGAGACGCAGGTGCGTATCGCGCCACTGATAGAAATAATGGTCGTTGATATTCATGCCACCGGTGTAACCAATACGATTGTCGATGACCACTATCTTGCGGTGGTCGCGGTAACTGAGCGTCATCAGAAAACGCAGCAGCGAGAACCGCGAATCGGAGAAATTGACTACCTCCACACCTGCCTTGCGCATGGAGCGGAAATAGCAGTTCGGAATAGGCCAGTTGGCGATGTTCTCGTTGATGAACCGCACTTTGACACCCTGCCGCGCTTTCTCCATCAGCACCTGACGAATCTTGCGTGAACTCTTGTCTATGCCGAAATGGAAATACTCCATGTGGATGGATTCCTTGGCGCAAATGAGGTCACTCATCAGCATGTTATATTTGTCTTTTCCGGAAGTGATGATTTGCGGCGTAGAGAGCGAAACGGATGGTCTTCCGCCTCGCGCCAAAAGCATCGTCAGCGGTTGGAAACGCTGTTCCACACGCATGGTGAGACCGTTGGAGAAAAGAAGCCGGCGCAACTCCTCTGTATCTTCCGCCTGCATTCGCGATCGTAACAGGTGATGCTTGCGGTCGTAGTTCTGTTTGCTACGCCAATTGATGCCGAACACCAACCAGAAAAGCAGCGCGACACCCGCCAAAATCAATACTATCCATACTATCTTATTCATTCTTCTCCGGGGCTGACGGCAATAATGGTGTAATGAACTGCTCCAAGTCTATCGCATCATAGAATACGGGCATTGGATAGAAATGTAGCGCGGCATCCAGAGTCTCATCTATGATATCCGGAATATCCTGCGGACGCATTTGCTCAATATGGTCCGGCAACTCGAACAGGACGCGCTGCTGCTCTATCCAACTGATAAATAGCCGTGCGGTGCGCTTGTCCGGCAGGTCGATGGCCACTATACCTGTCTGGCGAGCCAGAGAAGCGATCTGCTGCTCCGCTTTCGCACCGTACGACCTTAATAACTCCGGCAAAACGATTGCTTCTGCCAATCCTTCGGAAATGAAATAATTGAAATGGACGGCATAACCGATAGCCTGCGCATAGCCTCCGTAGCCGCGTTCTGACAACTGCTCTGCCTGCTCAACGGCTTTCTCTAACATTGTTTCTGCCAACCCAATGTTTTCTACTGCGAGAGCCATGCCTTGATTAAGCATCGTAATGACCTGCACTGCCGATGCAAACACATCTTCGTGATAATAACGGGTAACAGCCGCCTCTGTCGCCAAAGTCAGAGCATGCATGTACTGAGCCCCGGGCTGATAGTTCATATTATTTTGTGTATTCGATGCCATAGTTTATTTCTTTCGTTTCAGATGTTTCTCTTTCTCATCGCTTACCATGATTGTCTCAGTAGCGGAGAGTGTCATGTCTATTGTCTTGCCCTTCTTGCCGACGGGGATATAATTCCCCGTGCGGATGGTTACGGTATAATATCCGGCAGGCAGACGCAGCCGTGCCTGCGGTGTGCGCATCACTCCAACCGGCCGACCGTTGATGATCACTTGGTAAGGCATCTTCAGCAAATAATCTTTCTGCCTGTGTGTAATGATCAGTTCCGCCATAACAACTTAACGATTTAACATTTTTCTAACAAACAATGTGCCATATACCCCTTTTGTCAGTTTTCTATATTTCCTTATTGATTGACTTATGCCCTAAAATATGGCATTTGGAAAACTTTTTACCACTAAAACTTGCACAATTCGTAAAAAAGTACTATCTTTGCAGTCGGAAACGCAAACGGAAAAAAATGCCCTTATGCTGAATCAGGATATTATCGTTTCGGATAACTTGGACGAGCTGTTGCAACGCTTCAGCAATGAAAACGACTGCTCGCTTATCATCTATTGTACGGAGGGCAAGCTGCAAATCGAGATCAATGAGCAGCAATATCTCCTCCGTCCGCACGACTTGTTGTTATGCCGGTCGGATCTCATCATCGGCAACTACATGCACTCTCCGGACATGAAATGCGGAGCCGTGGCGGTGCGCAAACACGCGCTGGACGATATTTTCTACCTCTGCGTGCGCGAAGATACCAAGTGGTGGGAGAAATCGAAGTACATTCTGCAACATCCGGTAATCCACATGGACGAACGGCAACAGGAACTGATCCAGCTCTTCAACCGGATGTTCCAGCTATACAGGGAAGACACCCGTTCGGGACTGAGCGAAAACATCCGCCGCATCTTTGCGCAAGCCGCCATCTATGAACTGCTTTGCTGGCTCGAAGAAAGCATCGAACAAACGCCGGAAACGGAGCACAAGCAAGGGCGGCAGGAAATTCTTTTCCGGGATTTTGCCCGCTTGTTGCAAGAAAACAAAGGCCGCCAGCGTGAGGTTCGCTGGTATGCCGACCGCCTGGCTGTCACGCCGAAATACCTGTCCGTAGTCTGCAACACTGTCACCGGCAAGTCTGCGCAAGGTGTCATCAACGATCTGACCGTACAGGAGATCAAACGCTTGCTCCTCCGGACGGATATGAGTGTCAAGGAGATTTGTGTAGAATTGGATTTCGTCAGTCTCAGTTTCTTCTGCAAGTACGTGAAGCGACACCTCGGCATGACCGCCCACCAATACCGCTCTTCCGGCCGAACCCACAGCACAAAATAAAAATTATAACTATTTATACCATGAAAATACTTCTCGTCATTGACACGTACGACACCAACAACAACGGCACGTCCATCTCCGCCCAGCGTTTTGCGGCGGTACTTCGCGAGCACGGCAACGAAGTGCGCATCCTTACTACCGGCGAACCGGCCCCTGACAAGTTCGTCCTCAAGGAGTTCAAAGTGGTCCTCAAGGAGTTCAAAGTGCCCCTTTTCAACGACCTCATTCACTCACACGGTTTCCAGTTCGCGCAAGTCGATCTGGACATCATCCGCGAGGCGGTGGAATGGGCGGACATCGTGCATTGTATGATGCCTTTCGCGCTGGAGACAGCCACCAAACTCATAGCTGACCAGATGCACAAACCGTCCACGGCAGCGTTCCACATCCAACCGGAAAACATGACTTCTTCTATCGGTCTGGGTAAGGCAGAATGGCTCAACGATCGTTTCTATTATACCTTCCGTTTCCTGCTCTACCAACATTTCAGCCACATCCATGTGCCCTCGCAGTTCATGGCGAACGAACTCACCAAACGCGGCTATAAGGCGAAGATACATGTGATTTCCAACGGCATTGACCCGGATTTTATCACCGCTGGGCAGCGGAAACTCTCTAACAGCGATGGCGGTCATACATCCCTCAGCGATGGCAGTCTCATCACCATCGTCATGGTCGGACGTCTGTCCGGCGAGAAACGGCAGGATGTCATCATCAATGCCGTGCCGTTCAGCAAGTACGCCGACCGCATTCAACTGGTTTTTGCGGGCAAAGGTCCCAAATACGACGAGTACGTGGAATTAGGCAAGCAACTCAAGAACCCGCCGCAGTTCGTCTTCCTCTCCAAACCGGAGCTCATTGACCTTTTGCTGCATACAGACCTCTATGTGCATGCTTCGGATATGGAGAGCGAAGCAATATCCTGTATCGAGGCGTTTGCTACGGGCTTGGTGCCCGTAATAGCCAACAGCGAGGACAGTGCCACGCCGCAGTTCGCGTTGGACGGTCGCAGTCTCTTTGCGCCCGGACGGCCGAAAGATCTGGCGCGTGCTATCGACTGGTGGTTTGACCATCCCGACGAGAAAGCGAAAATGGAACGCGAGTATGCAGAAGCCGCCAAGAATTACGACATCGACACCTCTGTCCGTCTCTGCGAACAGATGTTCCGCGAAGCGATAGAGGAAACAGAAAACCAAGAAGAGAATCATGCGTAACGACAGACTTCATAAGCTAAACAGGACTGCCACGTGGCTGATTGCGGGGATGGCGGTGGCAAACGTGGGATGGCTCATTGCTGCAAGAAGCACATGGAACGAGATTGTCTTTCGCGGGCTGCAATATGTGGCGATGCTGCTGATTATGTACCTGCCGCATCTGCTCCGCAGCCGTTTCCGTATCGAAGTGCCGTGGCTGCTGTCGGTCTTCATCGTTGTTTTCTGTTTCTCCTCGCTTATCATGGGCGACGGGCTCGACCTCTACGGACGCGTCCCGTGGTGGGACAAACTGCTGCACGCAGAGAGTGGTTTCCTGCTCTCGATGATTGCCCTCTGGCTTATTCATGTGATTATGGCGGAGAACGACAAATATATCTATTTCAACAAATGGTTCCTATGCCTTTTTCTAGTTATGTTCTCGCTCGGGCTTGGTGCCTGCTGGGAGATTATGGAATACAGTTACGACAGCCTTATGGGCACTAACTCGCAACAATTCATGGCTACCACCACGGGCTCTATCTTCACTCCCGAAGACGAACCTCTATGCGGTCATGCAGCCTTGCGTGACACTATGCAGGACTTAATTCTTGACCTTGTCGGCGCTCTCATTGTAGCCGTCTATGGATTCATCCGCCACGACAAACTTATCGAACGCTACAAAAAAATAGTCGCTTCGTAGATGTAAGGGTATAGTAAGGGTATACGATTAGTGCGAGGTTAGTTAGGCATAGTCGGAATATAATTGAACACCCGCATTTAGCGTGTGTCGGGCAGACCTTCGGCATTTGTGTTCTTGTGTAAAAACATGACGCAAAGACGAAGGGCGACACTCGGTAACAAACGTCCTCACGTGGAGAGAGGACGGCGCTGCGCGCCAAGTGGGCTCTGCCTACACCGCGAGCACCAAAACAAAACAATCCGCATACCATGTGGGACAATTAACGAAAGAAGAAACGCGCTAACGGAGATTGCGCGCACAGAACACCGCTGGCAAAAGACACAGAGACGTCCGACCGATAGTAATTAAAGAAAAAGAAATAAAAGCCCCCCTTTTTCGCGGGCATTGCCCACCGTACACGAGCTCAAACACAGTTTGGCTAAAGGTACATGGGCATGCTCCGCTCTCCCAAAAGAACCTTGCTGACCAATCATGCATGAACGAGGAGCATGGAAGATATAAACAAAAACAAAGCGGACACCCGAAGGAGTCCGCTTTGTTTGTATGCGCGTGTGTACGCGTTCCTTGATTACCACGCTGTTCCGAGCATGCGGAGGTAGCTCTTGTATCGCCACTGGGCGTTCTCCTGAGCGGCGGCGAAAATATCGTTCGAGCGGAGCGAGATAATCGATAGAGCGTAGCGGAGGAGAACACCTTATTAAAACAATATGTCAAAGATCACTTGTGAATATGCCCCACGGGCGTATTTTATTTACGTCCGTGAGGATTTCACTTGTTGCTTTAGTCACGAGGATGCTGTGCATCATACTCCTGACCGCAGATGTTCCAATAATATGCACGCATCGTTTTAATACCACGTGGATTGTTGCGTTGAGCAATGAAATCCATCTGGTCTTGTGTCAATTTGGAGAGATCCATACTACGCTGGCGAACCATCCCTGCAACCGTCTTGAACCGTTGACGTGCCCAAACAGAGTCCGCGCTGTTTGATATTTGGATGTTCGTCTCGCCACGCAGATAGATGCGGTTGCATGAGTCACTTGTGGTCGCAGCGCGACGGTGCGTAGCCAACAACATTCGACCATGTTTGTGCGGCTCTTTCTTCCCGCACTTACACAAGGCACCGGATACATATTCAATACCGGATTGCCATACTACTTTTGCCATTGTATGCTGACCATGTTTTACCTCCGGTCTGCGTAGAGGGGTTAAAAGTTGTCATATATAAAATCGTTTCTTAATGTATAGTGCCAGTTTGACAAGCCAATACAGCGCAAACAGAACGGCAAATGCGGCACAATACTTGTAAAACGAGGGCACATAGGGTTTCTCGACCGTTTCTGTCTTGGTTTCCGTCAGGGTGATAGTATCCGTTTTGACGGTCTCGCGGTCACGCCATCGGGTATGCCATTTCTCCAGATAGACCGTGTCGGGCGGAGAGCCTACCCCCTCCCCCTCCCTGTAGGGAAGGGAGATTTTTGCAGGGCGGTAGGTATATGACACACTATCATGCAGATAGATGCTGTCACGTTGGATGTTGTTCGAGACGTGGTTGGTATTGGTGTCAGTCATTGTCTGTGTAGTCCGGCACGCTGTCAATAGCATTGCGCTCAGAAGGATAGCGGTCAGCGGTGGTAACATTGATATACAATTCTTCATGGGCTTTCTGCGCTTTTAAGAGTTGTTCAACAAGGGTTTGTTCAGTGTCTTTGGATTGCGACAATGTGAGTGACCACTCGGAGCGTTCGCCAACCAGTATGCAACCGACAGTATGGTCGCGTGTGTTCCCTGCGTGGATGCGTATGCCTTCAAAGCCGGGTACGTAGCAGAGGACGGGTAACAATCTGCCGAACTTGGGTGACATAGTGACTTGCAGTTTGTACCAACCAACCGGGATGCAACCTTTCGGGTGCGTAGCGTTGGGAACGGTTGGCGGTTCAAGCGTGCCACAAAAAGGCACACGGTCTATAAGCATTTTGCCGAGCGTCTCGGCGGGTGTGAACTTGTCACGGATTAAAGTAATAACCATATTCTTATTTTTTATAACGGTAATGATAATCTATTCCAATTAATGAACCAGCGAAGGTGAGTGTTTCACCGTAGGCTATGAGGAGTGAGGAATCAATGGTTCCTGCGGGCGGGAGTGCCAGCCCTGCTACAAGCAAGGCGCATCCGAAGATACACATTGCTGTAGCGAGGAGAATTTGAAGACGTCTCATACCGGTTAGTCTCCTAATTTGGCATACTCCTGTGCAAAGATGTATCCGTAAAGGGAGTAGTACTTCTTTTGACTCTTGAAGGCGGCTTCCAAAATAGCTTTCTGCTCGGGGTCTGCGAGAGCAGCTTTGGCGTTGGTGCGTGCGGTCTTGAACTTGGCTTGTGCCGCCAGTTGGGCTGCGGTGGGTTCTTTGGTGGATGGGTTACAGATCTTTCCGCTAAACACTTTTCCGTTCTTACGGAAGAAATACATGTCAGAGTGACCACAGATTTTACCGCTCATGGACTCTACCAGTCCCATAGGTTTGATTTGACTCATTGCTATTCGGCGTTATTTAGTCTCGTGCCGTGCGAGGGGATAATAGGATTAAACAAATAATTTGTGGTGCTCCTTTCGAAGGAAGCGTTTTCACCTATTAAGGGGGTGCCGAATTTTCGGCGTTTGGGGAGAAATGGACGAAAAAGCGCCTATTGAGAGCCAATAGACGCATTATAAAGAAAAAGGAATGCACTGTTATTCAGCACATTCCGAAGAAAATGAAAAATATTTGATTTTTTTATTTACCGCCGAATGACCCGCCGATTTTGCGGCATAGATCATCCAATTCGGCGGTATCAGTAACAGCAGGATCGAGGATGTCAATGAGCCGTTCGATAACGGGTAGTGATGTTTTGGGGTTATGCTGATTGCGCATCTCCTCAAAGTAATTACCGCGTCGGTCGGAGAAGTGGTTTTGGGTGATTGTCCAGATGGTCAGGCTCTGCGGTATCTCAATCAGATTGCGTTCTTTGAGCCGCTTGATGAAATAGTACAAGTCCTGTTTAGAGCCGGTCCATGTGACGACGGTGTCGGATAGTTCTCCGTTAAAGAGTGCGTAGAAATCGTCCGGCTTCGTTTCGGGTTCGAGATAGGATTTAGTATGGTGATGTTCTTTGGTGAGGAACTGGAACAACAAAGGCAAGCGTCTGCTGTCTTCCGGCCGTGCGTTGTTATACCGATATATGAATGTGCGTGTTTCCAGGAAATGTGATGATTTCTTTTTGGGGATAGTTTTCCCATTGGGAAACGAGGATGGTTTGATGGTAGTCTGCTTTCCATTGACGAATTGGATGCCGATGCCGCCGGCTTCGACGTTGTTAATCTCGTAGTCCACATGCTTGGATTGCACGTAGTCCCCGGCGACATTGATAATTGTTTTGGGGTTATCTTCCATAGTTATTAATCTCCGCATATTTGCGGTGAATAAGTTGTTTTTTCTCCGCAAAGCGTTTTAATCTTTGGTTGTTTGTGCGCCGATGGCTCCCGGGGAGACATTGTCTATATGAGCACCGACATGCTTGTCTCCGGCGATGTAATCGCCTTGGACGTTATATGTAGTGTTGTTTTGTGATTGAGGATAGGAATGAAGATTAGCTATTTTCCAATTTAGATAATCGATAAAATACTGAATCATTTGCAACACTTCGGGTCTACCTCTGTACCAGCGATCATGGTATGCTTGTGAACCGCGGAAATCTTCAAACATCTGTTCCCGATTAACCACGCTACTTTCTTGATTATACAATTCCTGATATATGTCATCAATTGTAGGGTCAAGTAGTAGCGAGTTATCTTCTTCCATCTCCGCTTCTATTTGTGCTAATCGTAAACGGATATATTCCTCAAAGCAGGCATTGCGCAAACGGCGTTTGATGTCTGTAAAAGCTAATGGCGCAGATGTGTTCATCTTACCGGTGACCAAGTACTGCCGGAAACTCTCAGCAAGAAACAGATTACGGCTGAAATCGTATATGTTATCGAACGGCAGTTGGTTGTAATTGCGATTACAATAGAGGAAATACTCAATCACAGGGTCTTTTTCTCCGTTACTTACCGTCTTATGGATTTCCGTGGCTAACGCTACAAGGTCTTTGCCTTCTACATATCTATCTGACCAAAGCAATGCCATTTCGTTGAGACCTTTACCGCCATCTATATCATCGTATGTGTGTGGCATCTGTGCACCTTGCAGCAGTATCAATCCACGTAGATGAATATTGACCATTTTGAGACATTCAGCATCTGCATAGAAGGAATCGCTGGCCTCTTTTGTTGGGAAACACTGTGGTGCAAGGTCTTGCCATTTGCTGAGAATGTCGGCACGTCTAGAGAAATCATCTATTTCCTGTAAGAGTGCCCACGCGCAACCGATATAGGAAATAGGTGGATTCATTAGACCAATCATCTTGACAATGTCGGAGAGATACGGTTTCCAATCCACCGTTTCCAGACGAGTTTCGCCTCGGTTGATTGCACGAAGAATATTCAGTTCTTCTGGATCTTCTATATGTGCGGTTTGATTACTCATGTATTTGTCGCAGGCGATTTGTGGAAGTTATTTTTATATGACAAGCTATGGAATTTAGTATATCATTTTCTTGAGATAATACAATCTGCTTATTTACTACGTTAGTCAATGCCTATTCATTTTCCTATATCATACATATACTATACCACGGTTACTTGGATTATTTAGATGTTACAAAATACTTACTGTCCCTATTATGAAATGCAGGATAAGTTCCTTCTAAAATATTAATTATGCATTTGTTTATTTGTGGGTTCTCAATTGCTCCAGAAACAAAGGATACAGTGTTTTTATTTTTTTTGTCAATATCCATTTTTATAATTTGGTCGGCATCGCATACAACCGCTAAATTTGGATTATGTGTTACTATAATTATTTGCCTTTTTGTTTTTGCTTTCTTAATGAAAGTAACGAGATAATCATAAACACTTTCATTGTCTAGGTTTTCCTCTGGTTGGTCAATAATTAATGGTTTATCGTCCATATCAATAAACAAGTAAAATAGCAATAACAAAGCTCCTCTTTCTCCAGGAGACAAAGCGGATAAAATTTTATCTGACAATTTTAATTGAAATAATGGTTTGATATAATCCAAGCAATAAATAAAATTGTACAATTCTAATTTAGTATGACCTTTTTTTAATTGTGTTTCAACATTTCGTCTTTCATTATTAAACCCATCTCTATAATCTTCTGCAAGCATTTGATTTAACTTATGTGTAAAATCCAAAATGAGTTGATTGTCGCTTAATTCTATGCTTTCACATAATTCTTTTAGCCTAATAGCACCTTGCTCTTTCCCATTAAAAGATCCAGAAACTTGTTGATTCACGATACTGAAAAAAAGTTCATCCATATTATTGTCAAATATGAAGGCCGCATCTAAGGCCATGGGATATGATTTAAGGTCTTCTTTATAAGAATCAATAAACTGACTAATTGGTTTGTATAAAGATGTGTATGTGTCTAATAGTTTTCTTTTATTAGCTAGTAATTCCCTGAGGAAATCATTTCGTTTAGTTTCTGCAGTTTTTATATCTGAATCTAGTTTCTCTCTTACATATTTTAGTTCTTTCTCATAATATGAGATGGTACCAATAGCATCATCAAATCCTTTAATTGAATTCACTTTGTCTTCCCAAATTTTCAAGTCCTGGAGGTATTTTTGATATAATCGTTCGGGTTCACTAAGTTTATCTTCCTTTTCTAATAAAGTTTTCTCAAGTGCCAACTTTTTTGCAAGCAGTCCCTCGTTGAATTCTGGATCTAATTGTCCTGCAATGTTATCCTTCTCTGAGCGAAGTGAACTGATCTTTTTATCAATAATCTGCTGGTTATATTCTATTTTAATAATATCATTAACAATCAAACCATTGCGTTCAAAGACATCGTTGTACTCTTTTATGGAATTATCAAATGACAATTTCAATCTATCCAAAGCATCTTTGAGAGTTGTTAAATCCTGTATTTGCTTAGATAAATTATTCAGTTTGATTTTAGCGTCTTCTATTTGCTGTTCTAACTTAGTAATTTGATTCTGAATATTTGTTATTTCTTCTTGTTTTGACTTTTCTACTTCATTATCTGAATGATCTGGTCTCTCTACTTTTATTGGTTTTGTTTTCTCCAAGTTCAAAAGTTCATCTTTCTTTAAATCTAAAGCATTTTGAAGTTTCGCTTCGTAGTTGGGATTCTTTTTTTCTTCGAAATTAATGATTACCTCATTTTGCTGAATGATTTTTTGTTTAATTTCAGCTTCGTTTTTATTAATCTCAACAGATAAATATTCAACAATTTCGTCAATGGATTGTTTTCCGAATTTCTGGTCATCTGGAAGATATTGGAAAATTATTGACTTCATTTCCTTCTCAAATTCTTTTTCATCTTCTGTTGTACATAGATTCTCTAGAAAATTTTGAGGAATATATTTTACTCTTTCCGGCATGTTTTCATCTATGTCTTCATCAAGTTTCTTTGTGCTTTCACTATCATTGTACCAAGATAATGTTGCTTTAAAATATGAAGAACGATTATATGGTTTTGGCATCCGGAACTTTGTTCTTGTAAGAAATGACCAATTATCATTATGTGAATTAGCACACAATCCAATAATATCAGTTATTGCACTTTTCCCACTACCTTTATTACCTATAATTGCTACTAGACCTGGATTGACATCAATTGAAATATGATTGTACCAAATTTCGTCTATTGCAGAGGTTGAAGGATCTTTCTCTATTAAGATATTTTTAATAAATTTAAGCGGATTCGTTTCTATCCTTTGCAATAAATCCGGCCTTTCTTGGACTAATACTCTATCAGGCTCATTAAGAATTTGTTTTAGTCCCGCAAAAGTCGGATCTGCTTTTATCCATGTATAACAGCAATATTTTTTAGAATCCAAGTACTCTCCCTCGTCATTTATCTCGGCGGTATCTAATACGTTAAAATCATGAATATCTAAAGAATGTATTAGTTTTTTCTTTCCAAACTCATTAAGCCATTTTTGACTATCATTTATTGTCTGATAATTTGAAGAAAAAAATGCTCCGACTCTTCCATATAGATCCTCTTTTAATGGTTTTAACTGATTGTTTTTCTCCAAATTAGACCATTCTTTGTAACCAAGGAACAAGAATGTCTTGTCTCTCCATTCTGGAGAGTCAACTAGTTCTAACACCTTGTCTGTTGGTGGAATCAAATCACTAAAGCCCGTTTTTAATGTTCCTCCTTCTCTTGCCAAATTCTCTCTTGATAGCATAATTGTTTTATGCCTATCTAATCGTGTGATAGGGATTAGTCCAATAAAACGACTTCTGACTTTTTCAATCTCATTTTTTATGTCATCCTCATTTAAATCAAAAAGGATGTGAAGATTTATTTTTTGTAATTTGTTCTCGTTTCCACTACCAAACGTATCAATTCGGAACTCCAAAATTGGGAAAATCTTATCAATATTTCTCAGTCTGCCATTTTGTTTATATGACATTACCTTCTCGTATCCATCTATGAAATAGTAATCTGTTATACCTATTACAGATACTTCTTTGGGGAGTCTTTCTAAGGCATTAATGTACTTATCCCATATACTATCGGAGTCGCTACCATAATTGTTTTCTATGGATTTTGGGGTATGAATATGTAAATCCCACTTACGCCATTCTGAACCTCTATTATATTTCGTGCTCATAGTATATAATTTAATTAGTTACAATATATAAATGGTTTCGTCGCCGCAGATGTTGCGGATTTTGAGGCGGAGAGGTTTGGCTTCGGAACAGATGGTGGCATCCCAGAAATCCGAGGTTTTGATACCGCTACGTGTAACATAGCCGAGACGGTCAATCTTGATCTCCGCGTCGCTGTGCCACGGTGCTTTGGGGTCGGCTGTGGTACAATCAAGGCTGAGCCATTCGATGGTTTCCAAGCCTTCCTCGCTAATCTCCAGCGGTTTGAAGTCTTTGCCTTTTTGCAAGGCTTGCTGCTGTCCTTTAAGGTTGACTTCGTCTATCTTACGCAGTACACGGTCGGAATGGAAGTGCTTGAGCGTCAGCTTCCAACCTCCATATAGATCTTCGTGGCTCTCTGCCAACTCCCACTCGGCATTGTCTTCAATAACCACATCGTCCAATACTTGTTTGAGGTCACGCAATTCTATCTCAATGGTTGTACGGTCGTTGTTCTCGTGAATGAAGTCCTCTATCTCCTTTCGGTCGATGATGTCAATATAATAGACGATGACACGTTTGGTATCTTCCGGCAGATCGGGTAATGCTTCACGAATGATACGGTTCATCAGCGGCTTGTCCAAAAGGCGAGTTGTACTGTCCATGAGGTTCGGCAGATAAACAGGCATCATTCCGTATTTGGTATCCACAATACTGCCTTCCCAGAACTTGTCCAAGGCGTCTTCATTTCGCAGCCCTTTGATAAGCGATTTGAGTTTATGCATCGTTTGCACGGGATTGCGATAGAGAGACACACCGTCTTTTATTTCAAGCACTTCAAACTCAGCCTTATTCGCTAACAATCGGTCACGCACAGTCTGAATACTATTGACACCTATATCGCAATGAATGAAACGTCGTCCTAACTTGTTCGCTACCGCCGCAGTCACTCCACTACCGCCAAAGAAATCAGCAACCAACATGCCTTCATTACTACTGGCTTGAATAACACGCTCCAATAAAGCTTCTGGCTTTTGAGTTGCATATCCAACAGGTTCATTTTTATCTGCTGGCTGCAACATGGGCAAACGCCATATATCATCCAATATACGCTCATCCGATTCACGATACATTACATTTCCCTCTTCATCCCTTGCATTAACCATTTTTCCGTCAACTTTCTTTCGTACTAATTGCTTGACAGATTCAGCGCGTTTTTCAGTTAAAAGGTTAAATATAGTATCCTCAGCAGATGATTTGGCATATAACAATATGGTATCATGTGAACGTGTAAACAGCGGCTTTCTCTTGTCCGGCATTTTGTTGTAATAGTACCACACAATCTCATTCTTGAAGTTATCCTCTCCAAAGATTTCATCCATAAGGATCTTCACATAGTGCCCTATATGCCAATCGAGGTGTACATAGATGCTGGCTTCGTCAGACATGACGCTTTTAATCGCCATGAGGTTTTCGTACATCCAGTTGAGATAACGTTCTTTATCCCACACATCACCGTACATCTTTTCCTCGAAGGCTTTCAGTTCTTCTATGTCTAATTCGCTTTCAGCTTGTTCGATGGCTTTAGCCACCAATGGATTACGACGGATATACACTTTCTTTGCGTAGTCAGCTCCGGAAGCAAAAGGCGGATCAATATATACTAAATCCACTTGGATACCTTGCTCTTTGAGGTATGCACATGCCGATAGACATTCGCCACGGATAATCTTGTTTTGATTAGGATTCGTGCCGATGGTCTCTTTGGTTTCCATCTCATAGAGTGGCATACCTCGTTCGATACGCTCAACCACTTGGTCGTTGTCCCGATAGCGCAACACGCGTTTGGTACGCACGAAATTGTCTAAGATTGCTTGTCCTTCCAGTGTGTTCGGAAAGTAAGGAACATATTTGATTGCCATAATGGTATAATTGTTACATGTTAAAGAATTGGTGGATAGCCTCTACGGTCTTCTGTCTGCGCTGCTCGGCTGTGAGCGTGTCTTCGAGATAGAGGAAGTCAAACCGTTTGTAGCCAAACTTCTCGTTGTTCTTGCGAATAAACTCGGTCTCCATAAACGCCTTTTTGTCCGCAAATGCAGGTGCAAAGCCTTCGCCTTTAGTCTCGATGATAATTACTTTGTCGATCTCGTTCGCTTCGTTACGGCTGAGCAAAAGGAAGTCAGGCACATACTTACCAATATAATTCCATCGCGTGCCATTTCTTTTGTAGCAGTTAATTTTGAACTCGGTAAGTGTGTCGTCACCGTTGAAATAGAGTTCAAGTGCTTTGCCATGAATGAGCGGCAGTATTTCCGTGGAGAAATAATCAATCTCCAGTTGACTATCAAAGCGATAAGGCAGATAGTGGTATGTCTGATTGCGCTCCGGGTGAGGATCTGATTGCGGTTTGAGTGCAGAGACATCTATTCCCATTGCCTTCAGTTCTTCCATCTTGGCGATTACTTCCGGCTTCAATTCCACTTGTGCAGGTTTGTTGTCCCACTCAATGATGTCATGTACTTCTTGTTGTGAGGGATAGAACCGACCGAAATCCTCAATAGGAGAAATCAGTTTCTCTATTTGCAACAACGCGGCGTGTTGCGGTACTACTTCTTCCGTTACTTTGAAATCACGCAAAGGCGCAAATGCCTGACGAATCAGCGAACGTATTTGTTGATGGTCATGCTTGGGCGTTAACTGGTCGTAGATAGCCCGCAGTTCCGTTTCACAGGTTTTGAGTTGTGCCACAGTCAACGTACCGAAACTCTCTTTGGCTATCTGCTGTAACCACCATTGGAAAGCAGGTAGTTGTGAGCCTTCCGTCTCTTGCTCATACGAGCCAATAATCTTGCCCTCCATGTTCTGTTGGTGGACTAATGCGGCAGACTTTGCAACAAGGATTGATTCCTCTTGCAGCCTTGCGTGCGGGTCATTGGCTTCATCAATGATAAGCGTTTCGTAACTCACTTTGAGTTGGAAGAAGTCAATCGGCGGCACTTGCACACACTCCATACGTGAGAAACGGTCAATCAACGGACGTTGCGAAACAGGCTTGCTGCTAAACTCTTGGAGCGTTATATTCTGCTGTTGTTGTAACTGCTTGTTGAGCGTGTCGGCATTGAACTTGTTAAGCCATACAATCGCTGTTTCCTGATTGTGCTTGACTACCTGACGCAAGCAACGGCAGGTAGTCTGTAATACCATATTCGTCGGGCACACACCTTTTTGCGGAAGGATAACACCCGTGAGGCTCTTACAATCCCATCCCTCTTTACCGATTTGGACGAGAAGAACCACGCGCACCTTGCTAAACGACAAATCCAAAGAAGCAAAAGCGGTTTCAGCTCCCTCGGGTTGTGGATATTGTTTATTACCTCCGTGGTATTTGAGAATAGCTTCCGTCGGGTTGAGTCCGTAGAAAGAAACAAGTTCAGCCACCAACGGATAGACGGTCTCTTCCAGCGTCTCAATTTGTCCGCAATAGATAGCCAACTTGGCGCAAGTACCATTAGCATAAACGGTGTCACAATACTTGTCAAAGAACTCCTTGACACCGCTTTTGACAATCGTTAGAGTATCATTGTCGGCAAATTTAACTTCGGGCGTTTTCAGGAAGTTGCCAATACCATTAATGAGCGGATAGTAATACACCACGTTTGCGAGGTCGGTGTTCTTGATGGCAAACTCATCGGAAAACAGTACTTTCTCCGCACTCTCCAGATAAGGCGTACCGGAAAAACCAAGCACAGAATTGAAGGTGTGTTGCTCCGTCCATTTGTTTACCACCTGACGCAACTTGATTTCGCCATCGGCGGCATGGTGTACCTCGTCAATATAAATAGCGAGATTCGGGAGTTTGCCTATTAGAACACGCAACTCATTGGCAAGTTCCATTCGTTTGAGTTCATCATCCGAGTACAAGGACGTGTCTTTGTCCTTGTCCATTCGGTCAAGAATCACTTTCTCGGCATTCGTAATCGCTACCAAGCCCATAAGATCCTCCAAGGGCTGATGGTTGTTAATCTTCTGCGCGTTGGGGTTCTTGATACGGTTGCTCTTGTTCGCTGATTTCTGCTCATCCAAAATCTCAAACTTTATCAGCCGTTTGAGTTGGGAGGCTGTTGGTTCCGGTATGATCCAACTTGGGTCAAATTCCTGTATATGCTTCAAACTCGGCACAATAGAGGATTTCAAGCCGGAAGGAGCCATCACCATGAAATTATGCGCAAAGGCAGGATTGTCAGGCTCGTTCTGCGCAAAATACAAATCCAGATAGATGAACGCCGCCATCAGATAGGTTTTGCCTGCACCCATCGGCAGACTGAATAGATAATCGGTGTAGGTGACGCCATAGAAAATCTTTTTGAATGTCGCCTCGTAATCTATTTCGTTTGCGTGCTGCTTGATATATTTCTCCAGTTCCGGCGCAAGTTGTTTGCCGTTCTTATCTTGGAGACGTGCGTATTGGAAGAGCGCAACAGCGGCGGGTGTTGTGTTGAATATCTGACGAGCCGTCTCGGTCAGTTCCACCTGCCCGATATTCGTATCATTGAACCGCCCATCTGTAAATAGTTTCCACAAAGGCTGGTTGCCGCACGCTATCTTCAAAAACAGATACGTCTTGATAGCTTCCAACTGTGCGTCACGCATCATGCCGCGCTGCTCAATGTATTTGAGCAACTCGCTTACTGTGCACTCGTTGGAGTTCAGCCACTCGTTCCGCTTCTTTTCTATCAGTTTATAAAACATATTGTTGTGTTATGCTAATTCTCTCCTTCTTTCCCCTGCCCGTTCCTTTTGGGGCTATATCTTCCATACTCCATAATTACTTTCTTTTTTCTGCGCAAAACTTGCGCAAAGTTACACAAAAAATCTGAAATATGCAAAAAAATGGACGATAATCTGTCTAATATCTCAATTTTGAAGGGAAATTAAAGGGAAATAGCGGATAAGTGTCGGCAATTAGCCGACGTAATGCGAAGAAGAGCACAGGAGGGGCGCCGGAGCGGGTGTGGGGATGCCGTCAACTAGACGGCGTAATTCGAAGAAGGGCACAGAAAAGGCGAGCGGGAATGTCGGCAGATAGCCGACATAATACGAAGAAGAAGTGTGGAGAGGCACAGGAGCGGGTGTGGGGATGCCGTCAACTAGACGGCGTAATTCGAAGAAGGGCACAGAAAAGGCGAGCGGGAATGTCGGCAGATAGCCGACTTAATTCGAAGAAGAAGTGTGGGAGAGGCACAGGAGCGGGTGTGGGGATGCCGTCAAATAGACGGCGTAATTCGAAGAAGGGCACAGAAAAGGCGAGCGGGAATGTCGGCAGATAGCCGACATAATACGAAGAAGAGAATTTAGAAGAGAAATACGAAGAAGGGAAGAAAAGATCAGCGAGCGGAGATTTCCTCTGCCATTTGATTGAGGGCGACGCACTCGGCGCGAGTAATCGTGCGTTTATCGGGATCGTGCGTCCAGGGAGAGAGGATGAGCAGACGGCCTGCGGCTACGGCATCGAAGAGGAGGTCGGAGGGTTTGAAATAATTGTCGAAGCCGTTGTCGGAGAGGTAGATGATATAGCGATTGTCGCGAAGGAGGGCATGGAGCACTTCCTGTTCATCGCGAGAGATGAAGGGCGAGACCATGACCGTGCCTTTGGAGGCGGCATCGAGACAGGCGGCTTTGTAGTCTTTGAGGGGCTGGTCGTAGCCATGTTCGGCGGCATCCTTGACCCACATGCTGCGTACGTGGACGGGCTTGCGGAACTGCTCCATGAGGACGCCGATATTACCGACGGCATCGTAGGCGCGACCGTTAATCTCGACATTGTGTTGGACGCAGAAGAAGCCGGGTTTGAGGCGCTTGGTAGCTAGGCGAGCGGGGTTCATGTCGAGATAGCGGATAGCGGTGGGTAATTGGCGGTACTGCGACATAGGGCGGAGGAAAGGCTTGTCTGTGAAGACAGGCGAGAGGGCATAGAAAGCGTCGTTGCCAATCTGCGTGCGGAGTAAGGCGGGGTTGGTGTAATAAACTGAGCTATCAGCCAATGAGGATAGTGCAAATGAATAGGCGCGACCGAGTGTGCGGGCTGCCCGCCAGAAGCCGGTAATGACAGAAGAGATACCTTTCTTCATCGCCCGACGGACGTACAAGATCGCGTGCAGGTGGTTGGGCATGAGGCAGAAATGGAGCACTTGTACCTCGGGATAGAACTTCGGTATACGGAGCAGGCGATCAACGACCGCATTACCGAGATTGGTGCGCTTCACGAAGGCCTGCATGGGGTCGTTATCGGGGATGACGAGTTCGCCGAAAAGCGGCTGGCGAGAGGGGAGGACCATGGTGACATGATACAAACCGGCGCCTTTCCACACCGTGTCGGGTTGTTGCCATTGCCATGTGTCGTGATCCATACTACCGAATTTTCTCTGCCACAAAGGCGCGATTATTTTTCAAATTCTGGTGCAAAGGTACGAAAAAATCCGCACATACGCAAGAGAAAAATGCAGATTTATATGAAATGCCGTCAACTAGACGGCGTAATTCAAAGAAGGGAGATTGTGCGGGCGTGGGAATGTCGGCAGCTAGCCGACGTAATACGAAGAAGAGCGGAAATGGAGATGTCGTCAACTAGACGACGTAATGCGAAGAAGGGAGATTGCGCGGGCGTGGGGATTTCGTCAACTAGACGACGTAATTCGAAGAAGAAACAGAGAACGTCTGCACCGCGAGACATCATCTAAACGGCTAAAGAAGCCCAAGGGTAGCGCAGGGGTATAGCAAGGGTATAGCAACCCTATACGTTTAGAGCGAAACAAACGGGTAAATTGAGCGATGTGGGCGGCCGATCATACTTGAAAAGACACTATAGGCATAAACAAAAAGAAAGCGGACTCCAACGGAATCCGCTTTTCTTATACACGCGTGTGTACGCGTTCCTTATTACCACGCTGTTCCCAACATGCGGAGGTAGGATTTGTATCGCCACTGAGCGTTCTCCTGAGCGGCGGCGAAGAGTTCGTCTGCCTCTTTCGGGAACTGTTTTGCTACAGAAGCGAAGCGAACCTCACCCTTGAGGTAGTCTTGGAAGAGTTCCCATTTAGGCTCTTTGGAGTCGAGCGAGAACGGGTTCTTGCCTTCTGCCTCGAGTTCCGGATTATAGCGCCAGAGGTGCCAGTAACCGCATTCTACAGCCTTCGCTTCCTCAGCTTGGCTCTTGCCCATACCGGCTTTCAGACCGTGGTTGATACACGGAGCGTAAGCGATGATGAGCGACGGTCCGGGATAAGCCTCCGCCTCGCGGATAGCCTTGAGGGTCTGCGCCTGGTCAGCGCCCATGGCGATCTGTGCGACATAGACATAACCGTAGGTGGTAGCAATCATACCGAGGTCTTTCTTGCGGACACGCTTACCCATAGCAGCGAACTTGGCGATAGCGCCGAGCGGCGTAGCCTTGGAAGCCTGACCACCGGTGTTGGAGTACACCTCGGTATCGAGCACGAGGATGTTGACATCTTCGCCGGAAGCGATGACGTGGTCGAGTCCGCCGTAACCGATATCATAGGAAGCACCGTCACCACCAACGATCCACTGGCTGCGTTTAACGATATGGTCTTTGTGCTTGAGGATCTCCTTGCAGGTGTCGCAACCGCATTTCTCCATAGCTGCCACCATCGGCTCGTAGAGGTCGTTGGTGATCTTAGCGTCATTGCGGTTGTCGAGCCACTTCTGGAACATCTCTTTGAGTTCAGCCGAGCAGGCGTCGCAGGTCAGCCCCTTCTCCATGAGAGCAGCGAGGCGCTCACGCAGTTTGCGGTGGGCGATCTGCATACCGAGACCGTACTCGCAGAAGTCCTCGAAGAGGGAGTTGGACCAAGCCGGACCGTGACCCTTGGCGTTCTTGGTGTACGGAGTAGAAGGTACAGAACCGGAGTAGATAGAGGTACAACCGGTAGCGTTAGCGATGATCTCGCGATCACCGATAAGCTGGCTGATGAGTTTCAGATACGGAGTCTCACCGCAACCGGAGCAAGCGCCGGAGAACTCAAAGAGCGGTGTAGCGAACTGGCTGTTCTTGACGTTGTTGAGTTCAACGAGGTGTTGCTTGGAAGCGACGTGTTCTACGCAGTAGTCCCAGTTGGCAGCCTCTCCGAGTTGTCCCTCGAGCGGTACCATCTGGAGCGCCTTGCCCATCTTCGGGTTGCCCGGACATACATCGACGCAGTTGCCGCAGCCGAGGCAGTCCATAACGCCGACCTGCATACGGAAGTGCATACCCTTCATGGCAGCCGGAGCTTTCATCTCGCGGGTGGAAACCCCACCC
>JAGKVE010000091.1 GCA_021152555.1 Bacteroidia bacterium
AAACGCAAACTGGGCGTCTAACGAATTGGCTTTTAGCAGGTGTTGCAACAGAGCGGTGTATTTCTCCTGCATATAACTGATACGGACTGCTTTCTCCCAGTATAACCAATAGGTCTTGTACTGTTTCAGAAGTGCATTCTGCTCGCCGTCTTCGCTCTCTTGGCTGATTGCCGAAATCAGGTTCTTTACGGCGTCACGGCTGAACTGGCCGTTTTCGTCCATAAATGCACGGCGCCCACGGATAATCTGGTGAACATTCTCGCCGATGCACAACTCACTCAACTCGTCAGCGGTAATGTCCATTCCGATTTCCTCTGCCTGCGCGCGGAGGGTGTAATCCATTACAAGCATGTTCCATACTTGGTTGCGGATCTGGGTATGCATGTCTTCGTCAAAATCCGTGCGACCTGTCTCAATCTTGTAAACTTCTGTCAATTGTTCTTTTGCGGACTCGTACTCCGTGTAGTGTATCTTCTTGCCTTCTACTACGCCTACGTTCTCGCGGCTACGGTTGAAGAAACTGCTACCGGAGTTCAAAAAGTCTCCGAGGATAAATGCCAACATGGCGAGACCAACTATCGTGATCAACAACGCGCCATGGTTTCTGATTTTTTGCAAACTTGCCATTTTCTTTCTTGTGTATTTTGATTTTTAATGCTCTGTTTTAAAAGTTCGGGTTGTTCGAGTAATATACGTACGCTGCTCCGCGGCCTACTGTCTCATATACCTTATTGTTATAGTTCGTAAATTGACCATAGATAACAACAAAATCGCCCACTTTCACTTGCTCCAGACTGGTGAATCTCTGTCCGTTACGGCCGTTAACCTGATATGCTTCGATGGAAAATTGGTTGGCGGAACCGTCGTTCGTCGGCGCGATATAGAAAGTCGCGTTTCCGAAATTGTTCATACCGTTCTCGTGATACTTGGAGTCCAATTCGTAAATCCAGCCCTTTACATACAATTTGTCTTCTGTAGTCTCGCCTGCTTTTAACTTCTTGCAGATACTGAGCGCCTGATAGACATCCAGACAGCCTGCCGGAACGTCTGCGCCCTCGGGATCCGGAGTCGGCATCGGACCTACTGCTGCGGGGATAGTGTCGGGAATCTGGGGATTGGACTCGCCGGGACCCTGAATATAAGGCTTCTCCTTGCACCCGAACATGGCTACTACTACAAGCGCGATTACTACAAATAAACTCTTTCTCATTGCCGCTGATGCGTGATTAAATTCGTTTTTCATTGTCGTATTGTTTTAAAGATATTCTATTTAAGTGTGCGCTATACGCGCATTTTCCAAAATCGGCCACAAAAGTACAAAAAAATATCCACGCGCGCAAATAATTTGGGAAAAAAGTGAAAAAAAAATCATTTTTCTTGCACGTGTTAAAAAAAAGTAGTAATTTTGTGCGCTTTTTCGATGGTGAGGCAATTTTGTGCCCGCACGAGAAGCACTTAGTATTAATCCGGAAAGGGACGGTTGAAGGTCTTTCGTCTTTGAGCGAAGCGGTCTTTCTACTTTCTCCTTTCTACTAACGGCTCAACGACAATGTAGAGCAAGGCATCTACTCTTTCCAGCAGGCAATGCACATTGCCGATGAGCAAAACCTCGACCTCGTCGAAATCGCTCCTACGGCGAACCCGCCTGTCTGCAGAATAGTGGACTACCAGAAGTTCCTCTATGCACAGAAGAAAAAGCAAAAAGAGGCGAAGCAAAACCAGAAAAAGCAAGAGGTCAAGGAGATACGATTCGGACCGCAAACCGATGATCACGACTATAACTTCAAGCTCAAACATGCGCAGGAGTTCCTCAAAGACGGCAACAAAGTAAAGGCCTATGTCTTCTTCCGCGGACGGTCCATCGTCTTCAAGGAGCAAGGCGAACTCCTCCTCGCACGATTCGCCGCTGACTTGGAGGAATATGGCAAAGCCGACAATGTGCCGAATCTCGAGGGCAAACGAATGATTATGTTTGTCAGCCCTAAGAGCCAAAAATAATCGCCCATAAACAAGTCGTAGGGCCTACCTTTTCATCGCGTCTGAGTACGCGTGGCTGCCCGAGACTTTATTATTAATAACTAAATTCAAAACAAAATGCCAAAGGTAAAAACGAACTCCGGTGCTAAAAAGCGTTTCACGCTTACCGGAACCGGTAAAATCAAGCGTAAGCACGCTTACAAAAGTCACATTCTGACAAAGAAGACTAAAAAGCAAAAACGCAACTTGACTCATGTTGCTATTGTTGATCATTCGAACACACGCTCCATACGCGAGATGTTGTTGCTTCGTTAAGTACTAACCATTAAAGTGAAAGGACAAGAGAAATGCCAAGATCAGTAAATCACGTTGCTTCGCGCAACCGTCGCAAGAAGATCATGTCGCTCACCCGTGGTAACTTTGGTGGACGTGCGAATGTATGGACCGTAGCAAAGAATACATGGGAGAAAGGTTTGCAGTATGCTTACCGCGATCGTAAGAACAAAAAACGTACCTTCCGCGCCCTCTGGATTCAGCGTGTTAACGCTGCTGCCAGACTTGAAGGACTCAGCTACAGCCAGCTGATGGGTGCACTCAAAAAAGCTGGTATCGTTATCAACCGCAAGGTGCTCGCTGACCTCGCTATGAATCAACCGAAAGCTTTCAAAGCTATCGTTGACCAGGCGAAAAAGAAAATCGCGAAATAATCGCACATTTGTGGCTGAATAGTAATCCTACCCTCGTGGTGAAGGAGTTACTGGGACACTAGTCAACTCGAAAACTGGTTCTTACAAAAAAGGCTCGCAGTCATGCGAGCTCTTTTTTTGTGTATTGGCACTTATAATTGCCTTTTGTATATAGGTGCTGCTAATTGTCCTTTGTGTATAGGTGCTTATAATTGCCTTTCTCAATGCAGTGTGGGCTAGACAATACCTAGACCATACCTAGACGATATAAATACTGTTACTGCTTCGTCGAGACTATGTCTATTCCGTGTATTTACCTCACTTCCGGTCCGGTGATGGTATATACCTTGTCATCCGTGAGAATATACACATTCACGTTCCTAATTTCATATTGAGAGTAATCAGATTACTCCGAGTTCTTGGATAATCTTCTCTTGCAGTTCCTGGCTGGCGGGGACGAGGGGGAGGCGGAGGGAGTTGGTGATGAGACCTTTCTGCGACAGGACGGCTTTGATGCCAACGGGATTGCCTTCCGCGAAGAGCAACTTGATCGTCTCTGCGTACTTCGCTTGCAGGGATGCGTCTTTGTCATGCACGATGTGGTAAAAGTCTTCGGGGAAAGCATTGGAGGCAACAGAGATCAGCCCTGCCGCGCCGGCTTCCATCAGTTCGCACGCTATCCCGTCATCGCCGGAAATAACAAGGAGACCGGCTTTGCCTGACGGAGTACAGACCGCTTTGCTGACAGAGTACGGACTAATTGGGTCTGTATTCTGTACTCTGTATTCTGTACTCATTTTTATCAACCGCTTGATCTGCTCCACGTTTCCGCTCGCCTCTTTGATGCCGCAAATCTTGTCGGGATGTGCTTCGTAAATCCGCATGACGGTCTCTGGCAGCAGGTTCACACCCGTGCGCCCGGGTACGTTATATAATACTACAGGAATAGGACTCGCCTCTGCCACGGCGCAGAAATGCCGGAAAAGCCCTTCCTGATTAGGCTTGTTGTAGTATGGGCAGACAGAAAGGATGGCTGCGTAGTTTTCCAGTAACTCGTCATGTATAGCTGCTAACTCTGCGCATACAGCGGCTGTGTTGTTGCCTCCGACTCCCAATACCAAGGGTATAGAAACGGGTCTGATAGCTGCGCAAATGTCAGGATCATCCATAGCCGGGTTATGACGTTTTAACGCGGCAAGTTTGACATGCTCCACAATAAACTGTCGTACCTCTTTTTTCTCTTCTGGAGTGAGTGTAGCGGCTTCTCCGGTAGTTCCGAGCACTACAATATAGTCCACAAAACCTGTCAGTTGTGTGTCCAACAGCCGTGCAAGAGCTTCGTAATCTACCTTACCATTCGCATCAAACGGAGTGATAAGCGCCGTTCCTAAACCTTCTAACTTCTCCATAATTCTCATTCTTTCGGCCTTTTTCCTCCCCTTGTGGGGAGGTTAGGTGGGGTTTTTAATCGTTACTCTTAATAGTAGTTAGGTATTGCATAATCTGGTCGTATAGCCAGGTCATTTCAATCGATGCTGTGTTACCTTGTTCCGGCGAAAAATCAGGAGGGGAAAGTAACATGTCATGCACTCCTTCGCCGAGGTTAAGGCCAACCTTGAAATCCGCCTTTGCGTACAATGCTATATAACGCAGTGCCGGAGTTGGCTTCGTCGTTAGGTCTATCAGCAAATCGTAATGGACTGCCTGCAAATCGCTGAGCACGTCTTCGCGCGGCTTGCCGACGAACGTATAATCCGCCGGACCCAGGATACGGCTCTGCGCCATAATAGCAGATGTAATCTCCTTTTTCTCCACGTAACCCCACATGCATACGTCCATTTGGCGGCGTAGTAAATCTTGACGGATAGCCTTCGCGGCATCATTGCGTTCAAGCAGGTCGCTCTCATAGATAACGAGCACTCTTAGTGGTTTGTCTAAATGCGGGAAACGCGGATTGCGTTCAGGCATTCTCTTCCGCAGATAATCAAAGATATATTGCTTCAGTTTCATCATTTTATCAATTCATCATTTCAAGGAATTCCGCCTCGGTAACGAGGCGAATGCCAAGGACTTCTGCTTTCTTGCGTTTCTCCGGTCCCATGTTTTCACCGGCTAAGATGAACGAGGTTTTCTTGCTGACCGATCCTACGTTCTTTCCTCCGTGCGCCTCAATCATCTCTTTGTATTCATCGCGGCTGTGATGTGCGAATGTACCGCTTATCACGATACTCATGCCCTCCAACTGATGGCTGATGACTGATGGCTGATAGCTATCTCCCTCCATCTGCAAACCTGCTGTCCGAAGACGTTCCAATATCTCTAAATTACGGATGTCATCAAAATAGTTGACGATGTTCTCCGCTATCTGCGGTCCGACATCTTCAATCGCGCAAAGTTGTTCGGCGGTAGCCCATTGGAGTGTGTCAATCGAGTTATAAACACGTGCAATCTTCTTTGCCGTTGTCTCGCCGACCATTCGTATGCCTAAAGCGAACAGGACCCTTGCCCACGGCACTTGTTTGGAGGCTTCAATGCCGTCCAGTATGTTCTGTGCGGATTTTTCTCCGAGCCGTTCTTGCGACGCGATGTCTTCGGCTTTCAAATCATAAATATCTGCAATATTGTGCAGTAATCCTTTTTGGTAGAATAGGTCAATCGTCTCTTCACCCAACCCCTCTATGTCCATCGCTTTGCGGGAAACGAAATGCTCTATCTTGCCTTTTATCTGCGGCGGACAGCCGGTCTCGTTCGGGCACCGCCATGCCGCTTCTCCTTCCACTCTCATGAGTGGAGTCCCGCACTCGGGACAAACAGTGGGGAAAGTGAACCCATCTCTCTCCCTTGAG
>JAGKVE010000092.1 GCA_021152555.1 Bacteroidia bacterium
GTGGACTGTGCAAATCACAGCCCACGTTTTTTATTTTACATTGCTATTTTATCTACTTTTCTAACTACTCAACGTTGCACTTCCAACTTGAACTTAGGTGCAACTCACTTTTTTCGAACGCCTTGTTCGAAAATAAAACGTTAGTTGTTCTTAGTGATTCTTAGTGATATTTAGTGATTATCGAGGGTGTTACCTGCCTATTACCTATGCGTTCCCTACCTGCCTGTATGCTGTCAGTCTTTCACGCCCTTGTCATTCTCAATCAGTGCCAACAACTGCTCGACAGCCTCTTCCTGCGGGATGTTCTTCAGCACGCACTCTTTGCCGCGGTAGAGGGAGATGCGGTCGCGTCCTGCGCCTACGTAACCATAGTCAGCATCAGCCATCTCGCCGGGACCGTTAACGATACAACCCATGACAGCGATCTTGAGACCGGAGAGGTGCGCAGTAGCTTCTTTGACTTTGCGGATGGTCTCCTCCAGATTGAACATCGTACGTCCGCAACCCGGGCAGGAGATGTACTCCGTTTTATAAATACGCACGCGCGCGGCTTGTAGGATATCCTTGCTCAGGAAATTGAGTTTCGTCTCCGAGAAATTCGGATTAACCAGTTTCAGCTCGGTAGCCTTATAATCCCACAACAGACGCCCGCACTCGGCTGCGGCTTGCAAGCAAAACAGGTTCCAGTCCTCTTCGACCGAACTATAGCGTACCTCTGCTTCGCCGCCGATATTGTCCAGCACTTCGGCAGTAATCGTGCCATCATACCGAGTGGACTCTTCGTCCGCAAAATAAGCGACCAGGTCTTGTGCTACGGGAATCTCGTTCTCCGGCGCTTCGCTGAGGCTCACGCGTATCGTGTCGCCTATACCGTCCGCCAGCAGGGCACCGATGCCCACTGCGGATTTGATACGCCCGTCTTCGCCTTCTCCGGCTTCGGTCACGCCGAGGTGGAGTGGGAAGGCCATGTGCTCTTTATTCATGGTCTTGACGAGCAAGCGCACGGTATCGACCATGACGCGGGTATTGGAGGCTTTGATGGAGATGACGATCTCGTGAAAATCATGCCTTACCGCCACACGCAGGAACTCCATTACGGACTCCACCATTCCTGCCGGCGTGTCGCCATAACGACTCATGATTCGGTCGCTCAGGGAACCGTGATTGACACCCAAACGAATCGCCGTCTCATGCTCGCGGCAGATGTCCAATAGTTGCACGAAGCGATCCTCCAGCCGTTTCAACTCCGCGCGGTATTCCTCCTCGGTGTAATCGATATGTTTGAACTTGCGGGCAGGGTCGATGTAGTTACCCGGGTTGATGCGCACAGCTTCTACCACTTGTGCAGCCGCGTCAGCCACATCTGCCTGAAAATGCACATCGGCGACCAGCGGAACCGCCGTCAGAACCTGCGCGTGGATCTCACGGAGCGATTCTACTTCGCGCGTGCCTTGCGTGGTGAAACGCAGCAGTTCCGCTCCGGCTTCTATACACCGTCTCGCCTGATCGACCGAGGCGTCAATATCGTTCGTGTCTGTGTTCGCCATCGTCTGGATGCGGACAGGGTAGTCGGAACCCAGAAAAATGTTTCCAACCTGCACAGAACAGGTCTTTCTTCGGTTATATGTCAGTTTTATTTCCATAAATGTGGGCAAAAATGCCCTAAAATGCTATTTTTTGCAAAAAAAGTTCAAAATTATTTGGTCATGTCAAAAAAATGTAGTACCTTTGTCGTCGATTTCACCAATAAACGACTTCGTTGCCCTGCAACTCGTGTGGTTTTTGGGAAATCTCCTCTCCGATTAAAATGGCATTTTAATCGGTTTAATTTGAAAGGAGAATCAGTAGCTCAGCAGGTAGAGCACATCCCTTTTAAGGATGGGGTCCTGGGTTCGAGCCCCAGCTGGTTCACAAGAAGAGAGTTTCGGCTCTCTTTTTTGTTTTTCTGCCCCTTCCGTATTCTCCTTTCTCATTCTTTCAAATAGAGCGCTGCAATTTTGCCTGCAAAATTACTGCTTTTTTTTGATATATGCAAGTGCAAATTATTTTTTAACATCAAATCCATAAAAAAAAGCGCCTGAAAAGACGCTTTCGTGAAGAAGATTTCAGAAGTGATTAGTCGGAATCACTCTTTTGTTTCGTCGCTCTCTTCTTTGCGACCGTATTTCTTGTAGAGGTGCATCTCAACAAGGAAGGAGCAGAGGAGTCCGATGCCGATGCCACAGGCGATGATGAGCCAGAAATAAATGCTCTCAGTAGCTACGCACGCCAGCCAGTTGATGCACGCGCCAAGACCAATACCGAGTAATACACAGGCAGCGCGGAGCGTATCTAAATTGACCGGTCCCATCTTACGCGGCTGTTTCTTCGGTTCGTCAATGAGCAGTTTGGCGGTCTCCGGATCGGTGTGGTTCTCAATGATAAGTTGACGGAGTTCTTTGTCCTTCGTCTTTTTGTGCATAGAGGACCAAAAGGACATTACTACTGCTATGATAGGCAGACTTAACATAAGGATGATGGCTACCAAGCCTTGAAATGCAACAGGAAGAAGATGCATAATACTATAAATTTTAATTGTTTAATAATGTTATTTTTGCGGGCTACCGGTCTGCCCTTCTATTTGTATGATACGCGGAGTGCAGAAAGGTTACACCTCCGGCGAAAAATAATGCAAGCGTTGCGCAGCCAGAGCAAGGACGGTAGCCACAGGGATGGCTATGCAAACGGTTTGCAGTTGTTCCGGCATTTCCGGCATAAAGACGAACAGCGCATAGATATACAGCACTACCGCTACTGGCAGACCGAAACAGAGACCGGGCAGTTTAGCCCATTTGCGCAGGGTTTTCAGCCGCATGTCACGGCGTACGGTGCGCATGACCTGACGGTTGATTTGCTCTACCGCCTTGTGCTGCTGTGCAGATTGCTGAAACAGCAGGTCTAATTCCTGATCAGTTATTGTTTCCATGTTCAATCTTTTTCTTTAGTCTTTCTCTAATGCGGAAAAGCCGCACTTTGATATTGTTTTCCGTTTGTCCGAGCCGTTCGGCGATTACTTGCAAGGGCAGGTTCTCGTAATAATGCCAATTGATGATTTGTCGGTCGGCTTCGGGCAGCTGTGCTACCGCTTGCTCCAAGGTTTGCAGTTGCTGCTCCCGTTGCTCGTTGTATGTCTCATCGGCTATATCCGCCAAGTCCGTTGTACTTTGTACATCGTCAAATCGTACATCCCCTCGTCGCTTTTCTTTCTCCAAGAGACGCAAAGCGATATGGTTGGCAATAATCGTAACCCACGCGCCGAAATCGCCTCCATGCCACGAATCCAGTTGTTTGTAGGCTTGTATGAAAGCCAACTGTGTCACTTCTGCGGCATCGTCTTCATCGTGCATCAGTCGCAGAGCCGCGTTGTACACCTGCAGAGAGTACCGCTGCATCAACGTATCAAACGCGCGCGGATTGTTCTCGCGCAACACTTGCCTAATCAGTTCTATGTCAGATACATTGCCCTTCACCTACTAATAAGAGACACGAATTTTCAAAAGGTTACACGAAAATACAATAAAAATAGCACAATATAAACATTTCCTATATAATTCCTGTTCTACCGAGTACAAATACTATGCCGAGAGTGTCTGCGCATCTATTCATTTCTTTATTTGGCCAGATTTTGCGAACGTAATTTTTCTTTGGCACGGAGTTTGTAAGACTCTTTCTGCAAATTTTAATTTACGAC
This sequence comes from Bacteroidia bacterium, assembly GCA_021152555.1. Classification (GTDB taxonomy): domain Bacteria; phylum Bacteroidota; class Bacteroidia; order Bacteroidales; family Paludibacteraceae; genus Colicola. The sequence goes on from JAGKVE010000092.1 coordinate 3,731, forward strand.
ACTATGAAAAAGATTTTCAGATTTTTGGGCATCGTGCTGCTCGTCGCAGCCGTCAGTGCAGGAACGACACTTGCTGTCTTGAAATACAGCAATCCACAATTTCAAATCACCAGTTACAAATCACAAACCACAAATGATTCCACCGGAATCCCTGTCGCCTACAGCCGTTTTGCTTCGTTGCCGCAGGCAGGCGAGACGGATTTTACCAATGCGGCGGAACTATCCGTCAATGCGGTAGTCCACGTCAAGACGACCTACCGCAACCAGGTTTCGTCCCAACAGATGGACCTCTTTGAGTTCTTCTTCGGCCGTCCGGGGCAGCAACGCGAGATGCCGGCGCAGCAGGCGTCCGGTTCGGGTGTGATCATCTCCGAGGACGGTTATATAGTCACCAACAATCATGTCATCGACCGTGCGG
>JAGKVE010000044.1 GCA_021152555.1 Bacteroidia bacterium
AATTCAACACTACATAAAAATTATTGCTCCTTGTCTTGCTTTGGCTCATGCTTTTGGTCGCATAGGTTGTTCTTTTGCTGGATGTTGTTATGGAAAAGTAACTGATGGAAATATTTTTTTTGAATATAGCGAAAGTTTAGTTGCTCCTAATGGAGTCCATCTTTTTCCTGTTCAGGGAATAGAGAGTTTTTCTCTTTTTTGTTTATTTTTATCTAAATCGCTTTCTGCCGTATTAATTTTTAATTTTAAATTATTACTATGGAAATAAAAGAATTTATAGAGGTTTTTGCCTCTCAATTTGACGAAACAGAACCGGAAGTGTTCACTCCCGACTGCGAGTTTCATGAGTTGGAAGAATGGAGCAGTCTGCTTGGCTTTGCCATACTGAATGTGATTGCTAAAAAGTATGGAGCAAAAGTGATGTTGTTTGAGATGAGGAACTGTAAAACAATACAGGACCTATACACAATCGTGCAATCAAGATTATAACGCCTTATGATGACCTCCGAGCAATATCCGCATATCCTGCCGGCGCATGATGTGCCCTATTATGAAGATACGCAGAAACGTACCTTCCTGCAGACATTGCGTAAAATAAGGAATACGACCTATATGCTATTGGCATACGCATGCCCGAATAATACATTGCGTCAATGGATGCATCGCCGCCGCGGGGTGCATATCGGCAAACACGTATATTTAGGAATGTTCTGTTTTCTGGATAATCTGCATCCGGAGTATATCTATATAGAGGATAATGCCAGTATTAATGCCGGCACAATGATACTGACCCATTTTAATCCGATGAAACGTTATGCACCTATCTTCCAGGCGCAAGTGGCTCCCGTGCTAATCAAAGAAGGCGCTATTGTAGCTGTGCGGAGCACCATTATGCCCGGTGTTTGCGTAGGAGCCAATGCAGTGGTTAGCGCCGGAAGTGTTGTAGAGCACGACGTGGCGGACTATACTATCGTGAAGGGCGTACCGGCGAAGAAAGTATTGGAATTCAGAGATTTGATTAAAGAATGAAAGCGTATATTAAGGATATTGCATATTATTTACCGGAAGCGGTGCTGACTAATGACCAGATAGCAGCAATGTTCCCGGAATGGTCAGCAGAGAAAGTGGCGCAAAAAATAGGGATTACTGAGCGTCATATCGCTGCGCCCGACGAAACGGCAACCGATATGGCCTACCATGCAGCAGAACGATTGTTCACGAAGGGGATAAAGCGATCAGACATAGATTTTATACTGCTGTGTACCCAGAGTAGCGATTATTATTTGCCCTCCTCTGCATGCATACTGCAAGACCGATTGGGGCTAAGCAAAACATGCGGCGCACTGGATTATAATTTGGGGTGCTCCGGCTTTGAATACGGATTGGCAATGGCGAAAGGGTTGATTATTGCCGGTATTGCGAAGAATATACTGCTGCTTACTGCGGAAACATATACCAAATATATCCATTCACAGGATAAAAGCAACCGAACCATCTTCGGCGACGGCGCATCCGCTTCGCTAATCAGCACGGAGGGGTTTGCCGAGATAGGAGAAGTGGTTCTCGGAACAGACGGAAGCGGAGCAGAGAACCTGATTGTACGTAGCGGAGCGGCACGGCATAGAGCACCGATGAATGATACCCATACCGATGCAGAGGGAAATATATCCAGCGGAGACTACCTATATATGCACGGAGAGAATGTATTTAATTTTACAGCAGATGTGGTTCCGCCGATGATAGATGAGTTACTGCGAAAAAGCGGCTTGAAACAAGACGAGATAGATTTATGGGTATTCCATCAGGCAAACAAATACATGATAAATTTTCTGCGTAAATTGATGGGGATTGACAAAGATAAATTCTATCTGTATATGGAGCACGTCGGCAATACCGTATCCAGCACAATACCGATTGCCCTATGCGCTGCGTGCGAAGAAGGACGATTGAAAGGGAATGTACTATTAGCCGGTTTCGGAGTGGGACTCAGTTGGGGAGGAGTAATGCTGAGAGTGATTAGCGATTAGAGTTTAGTGATTAGGAGAATATGAATATATTAGTTCAATTATCTCATCCTGCGCATTTCCATCTATATAAGAATGTAGCGAGAAATCTGATGGCTGACGGTCATCAGGTATTATTCGTAATCAAGACGAAAGATATATTGGAAACGTTACTCCAAAATGCAGGACTGCCGTATGTGAACATCAACCAGCATGCCCATCGCGGAAGTAAAATGGGGATATTATGGGATATGCTAATGCGTGAGCAGCAGATGGTAAAGTTATGCCGCAAGCACAGGATAGACCTTCTAACCGGCTCTACGCCAGAAGTAGCGCACGTAGCATGGTGGTTACGGTTACGGGCTGTGAATACAGGCGAAGATGATGCAGATGTGATTTCGATGTTTATCAAGATTGTCAAGCCGTTCGTAGATGGCTATGCGGCTCCTTCCTCCTGCGATATGGGAAGTATAGAGAAACAATCAACCCATTATCCCGGGTATCATGAACTGGCGTATTTGCATCCGAATCATTTTACACCGCGCAGAGAGATAGTAGAGCAATACGGTATAGAGACAGACAAACCGTATTTCATCCTGCGGTTTGCGCAACTGACGGCGCACCATGATGCCGGAATCCGGGGTATCAACACCGAGGTGGCACAACGGCTGATAGATATCCTTGCGCCGAAGGGGCGGATATACATTACGTCCGAGCGGCCATTAGAGCCGCAGTTCGAGCAATACCGTATCCATATCAATCCGCTCGACATGCACCATGTGATGGCGTTCGCATCGCTTTACATAGGCGACAGCCAGACGATGGCGGCAGAGGCAGGTGTGCTCGGCGTACCATTCGTGCGATTCAATGATTTCGTAGGCCGCATCGGCTATCTGCGCGACCTGGAAGATATTTACGAATTAGGATATGGAATCCACGCCATGCCGCTGTCTCAGAACAGCCCTATCCGCCGTGCAGACGGATCGGAGCAACCGAGCGGAGTAGAGCAACTATATGCCACAGTAAGGAAACTGACAGACATGTCTCCGGAAAAGAGAAAAGAGGTATTTGCCGGGCGAAGAGAGCGGATGCTGAGCGAGAAGATAGACAGCGCAAAATTCCTCACGTGGTTCATAGAGAACTATCCGCAATCGGCGGATGAGGTACGCGGGGCGGATAGACAGTTCTGGGAGAGGTTTAAGTAAAGATGGTACGCATACTGACATATGGCGAGATAGACCGCGAAGAGTGGGGAAGGTTAGTGCGAGAGAGTGCAACCGGCACATGGTTCCAAACACCGGAAGCGTATGATTTCTTTGCATCCATGCCGAAACTTTTCAAGCCGTTTGTAATTGGAGCCTACTCCCGGCTTATACTACGTGGGGTATGCGTGGGGTATGTGACGAAGGAGAAGAATCCGCTCAAGCAGTTCTTTACGCGACGGGCAATCATCTTAGGCGGACCATGCCTCGCCGATGATGCAACAGACGAGGAGGTGGAGGAGCTGATGAAGGCGGTAAGAAAACAAGCCTCTCTCCGGCTCTCCCCTGAAGGGAAGAGTGTTACAGCGCAGAACCCTTCCTCCAAGGGCTGTTTAAGGAGCAGTTTATGCCCCCTCCCTTTAGGGAGGGATGGGGTAGGCTCACCCATATACATCGAGACGCGGAACTTCAATGACTACAGCCGATGGAAGGGGGCTTTTGAGAAAGCAGGGTTTAGTTATCAGCCGCACCTCAATTTTCACGTCGATTGTACGGACAAAGACAAGATATGGGAACGGCTGAGCGAGAACAGGAAACGGCAGATTAGGAAGCAGCCTACCCAAACCCTCCCAATAGGGAAGGCTTATAGAATTGCACAGTCAGAAGAGGAGATTAGGGTGTGGTACGGGATATTGGAGAACTTATACAAGACAAAAGTGAAAACGCCGCTATGGCCGGTGGAGTTTTTTATAGAAGCCTACCGGCAAGGAGTAGGGCGATTCATGCTCGTGCGGCACGAGGGAAAGATTATCGGCGGCAGCATGGTAGTGGCATTAATGAATGAACGAATGAACGCTGAAGGAAAGGATGTTCGTGGGGTGGTATATGAATGGTTCGAATGCGGGATGAACGGTGAGTACAAAGAGCAGTACCCGTCCGTGATGGCGACATACGCCGGAATACAATATGCCGCGGAGCACAGTTGCGCACGATACGATATGATGGGAGCCGGCGAACCGGGTGTGCCCTACGGCGTGCGGGATTTCAAAGCCGAGTTCGGAGGTACGATGGTAGAGCACGGACGGTTCATTGCCATAGAGCATCCGCTATTATACCGGATAGGCGTGATGGGCGTAAAGATAATGAAAGGAGTGAATTGGTAATAGGTGATTTGTGATTTGTAATAGGTAATATTAGAGCAATGCCCTTCTCGGCGGAGGCCACTCCTCCCGATTAACGGGAGGACGCTCCGGGTAATTGGTAATTGGTAATTGGTAATGATATGCAGATAACATTGATAGCAGGGGCGCGGCCGAACTTTATGAAGGTGGCGCCGATAATAAAAGCCATTGAGCAGTGGAATCAGGGGAAAACTGCCTTTAACCCCCTCGTGAAGGACGGGGAACAAGGCCGGCATCCCATTCAGTATAGGCTGGTACATACCGGACAGCATTATGACAAGAACATGTCCGATACCTTCTTTGAGGAATTAGGAATCCCTGCACCGGACGTGAACCTGGGTTGTGGCGGAGGAACGCAAGCCGAGCAGACGGCGGCAATCATGGTGGCATTCGAGAAAGAACTGAGTGCCCATCCGGCGGATATAGTGATGGTAGTCGGAGACGTGACCAGCACCATGGCTTGTTCTATCGTTGCGAAAAAAATGAACACAAAAGTATGCCATGTGGAAGCCGGTATCCGTTCGTGGGATTTGACAATGCCGGAAGAAATCAACCGCATGGTGACTGACAGCCTTGCCGACTATATGTTTACCACCTCGGAGGTAGCGAATGCAAATCTGGTACGGATGGGAGCCTCAATGAACAAGAATGTTTGGTTCGTGGGGAACGTGATGATAGATACGCTGATGACTAACCGTAGCCGCTTCCGCAAACCGGAGATATGGGATACATTGGGGCTGAAAGAGAAAGAATATATCGTCATGACGATGCACCGTCCGGCTAACGTAGATGAAGAGCAGCACTTGCGCACGATGATAGAGCAGATAACGGGCCATACGCACGGAATGCCCATCATATTCCCAATCCATCCTAGAACGGCATTAAGGCTGAAAGAGGTAATGAGTGAAGGAATGAATGAGTTAATGAATGAACGATTTCCGAACTTACATATAGTAGAGCCGATGGGGTATCTGGAGTTCAACTACCTCGTAGAACGCGCCAAAGCGGTCATCACCGATTCCGGCGGTATCACCGAAGAGACAACCGTCATGGGTGTTCCCTGTATCACGCTGCGTGATAACACCGAGCGTCCGGAGACATGCACCATAGGTACCAATGAACTGATAGGAACCAATCCGGCGGCTATCAAACCGGCATTGGACAAACTATTTGCCGGCGCATGGAAGAAAGGCGCCATCCCTGAGTTATGGGACGGACATGCGGCGGAAAGGATAGTAGAGGTGTTGGGAGGTTTAATGTTTAGGGGTTAGCGGTTGGCTATCATCCGGTGATAATCGCGGCGGGCGGAGAAGACGGCAAGGAAACTTTTCGGACGGCCTTGCAGCAGATAGAAGAACGCCGCTGCGTAATCCAGGAAGAAACGTACAAAGAGCACTCCGAACGGGTGTTTTTTGTTTTTACGAATCATGACGAGGTTATTGCGATGGTTGAGGTAGTTCTTGCGCGGGTTGTCATAACTGAGCGAACCCCCGCCAAGATGATAAACCATGCTCTGGGGAACGCATGCCAACCGCCATCCGGCATTGCGCATGCGCCAGCAAAGATCAATCTCCTCCATATGCGCAAAGAACCGTGCATCGAGTCCTCCTAATTCCTTATATACCTTCGTGCGTACGCACATACATGCTCCGCTCGTCCAATCGACATCCACAATGGTATCGTACTGGCCGTTATCCTGCTCCACACACCATAACTTACGTCCGCGGCAATAGGGATAACCGAGTGCATTCAGGTATCCTCCTGCGGCACCGGCGTGCTCAAAGAAATCCGGGCGTTGGCAACTGCGAATCTTAGGCTGCACGGCTGCAATATCCGTATTCGCGTCCATATACGCCAGCAACGGTTCCAACCATCCGTCCGGCGTTTCGACATCCGAATTGAGGAGTACCACGTAGTCACTATCTATCCGGTCAATCGCACGGTTATATCCCTCGGCAAAACCGTAGTTACGGTCCAGCACTATGGTTTGAACACCTGGGAACTCATTCGCCAACACCGTCAGGCTGTCATCCGTACTGCCATTATCCGCTACGATGAGGGAGCATTGGTGAATGGTGATTGGTGATGGGTGATTGGTGATGGGTGATTGGTGATTGGTGAGGCTTCTTACCACCGACGGCAGAAACCGGCGCAGCATCTGCGCGCCATTCCAATTCAATATGATAACACTACAAGTACTCATTGGTTGCGATGCCATTTCCAGCGATTATGGGTCCAGAGCCACAAGTATGGCTGCTCCTTGATATTCTCTTCCAGTTCATGGGCATAGCGTTTGGTTATCTCGCCCTGCGGCAGGTCCTTCGGGTTCGCCGTAATGAGGCGTGCCGTACTGCGGTAATACCCGCGTTTGAGCCGCACCATATGGGCGTAAAAAACGGGATATCCGAACTTGGTAGCGAGCACCTCACCGCCGTCCACAAAGCCCGTATCCTGATTAAGGAACGTGAGCCATGTGCGTGTTACTTCCGGACGGGGTTTCTGGTCACTATTGAGACCGAGCAGCACTTTCTGCTTCTCCGCGCGGAAACGTACCATCTCGCGCAATACGCGCTGTTTCTCGACATATACGCCGCCCCAATGTTCGCGCAGCCGCATCATGAGCCTGTCCATCCGTCCGTTTTTGAGTTTGCGATAGACCTTCGCCACCAGCACATCGGGGCTCACCCATTGCTGCACGCTTGCCAGCCACTCCCAATTACCCATATGGGTGAACATGAAAATACCGCCTCCTGCCTCGTCCACCAGCCTGTTCACCTCCTCTATATTGACTATATCCAGCCGCTCACGCATCTCTTCGTCCGAGCAGCCGCAGGCATAGATAATCTCCACGATGATATCGCAGAACTGATGGTAGAAATCGCGGGCTATACGCTTGCGTTCCGCTTCGCTTTTGTCCGGGAAGGCATTGCGCAGGTTTTTCGCCACCAGCCGCCGCCTATAGCGGACGACATAGTAAACGAGCGGAAAGAGCAACCAATCCGAAAACCAATAGTGCACAGCCAGCGGCATGCGACTCAGAACAAGGGCGCAGCGAAATAACATAGCCAGCAGAAGACACAGATTATAGGTGAAGCTAACAATATACTATCAAACCGGTCCAGCACTCCTCCATGCCCGGGCAGGAACACGCCTGAGTCCTTGACGCCCACCGATCGTTTGAGCAGACTCTCCATGAGATCACCCATCGTACCGAACGAGCTGACAAGCAGCGCAAAGAGGACGGTTATAAGCCATCCTGTATGTGCGCCGGATATCTTTTCAAACCACCCGAAATGATACAACAGGAACGCACCTGCGAGAGTGAACACAAAGCCGCCCACCAGTCCTTCCCAACTCTTTTTCGGACTCACATGCGGCGCCATCTTATGGTTTCCTTTCGGCAGTTTGGCTGTCAGGCTGCCCACGCAGTATGCACCGGTATCATTCACCCATATCAGCACGAACAGCGCCAGCAGCAGCCATTTATCAAGGCTATAGAGGAAACTGAGCGTAGCGAGCGGCGCGGCTATCATCACCTGCGAGATAAAAAAATTACCCCAGTTCTCCAGCGGTTTGCCCGAGTGATTCCATATCTCATCTAACACTGCGCATATAACCACCGGCAGGTAGGTCATGCTCATCGCCAACACCAATGCTGTATATTGTCCGCCATTCCCCGCAGTAAGCGCCATGCATTGCACCATCGCCCATAGCGCCATCGTTCCGCAACAAGAAAAAACGCGTATCTTGCCCGACGACTTGACCAAACGGTGAAACTCATCTACAGCCAGTATACAGACAACCAGAAACAAGCCGCCGAAGACATACGGACTATAGAGAATACTGCCTACAACACAGGCAACGAAAACTGTCCCGCTCAGGGTGCGTTTGATTAATTCTGTCATTTTTATTGCAAAATTTTTGCAAAATTACAAAAAAAGTAGTACATTTGCAAATAATTTTCAAAAATTATGGAAAATAACAGTATTGAGATGTCCCTTTTGGACGCCGAAGAACGCGAATTAGTAGAGTTTATCTTCTCTTCCATCCCTGCGGAAGACCGCCGGGGGCTGACGCCGGACGACGTATTGTTTGTGCTGGATATGATGGATGATTATTTAGAGGAACAAGGCTTGTTGCGCGAAGATCCGCAGGCCGGCGAGATGGAGTATCTGGACGGAGAGGTGGATGAGACAGAACAGCTGAACTATGTGCTTGCAGCCGCGCAGGAAGAACATCGTGCCATCAGCGGCGTACAGGTACAGCTTATTCAGGATGCCGAACTGCAATACGGCATCAAGAAAGGGTATTACTCGGAAGAGGAGTAAGGCTGAAAGAGGGAAGGTTTAATGAGAGAGGGACGACAAGTCGTCCTTGATTTGCTGCTGCAATCCGTCAAGCGAGCCGAACTTACGCTCCTCGCGAATGAAACGCAAAAAATAGAGCGTGAACTTCTGACCATACAAATCGCCATGGAAATCAGGGATATGCACCTCTATTGTGCGTTCCGTATTGCCGATGGTAGGGTTGGTTCCTATATTGCAGAGAGCGGGGATTATGGGAGATTGGTGATTGGTGGTTTGGGAATGCCTAACCCCGGCCCTTCCCTGAAAGGAAGGGAGGAAGGGGGTGATGAGCACCTCATATACGCCTGAAGCCGGCACAATCTTATTGTTATCCAAAGGCTCGATATTCGCAGTCGGGAAACCGATAGTGCGTCCGATACCATTCCCGTGTACCACGGATCCGGCGAGACTGTACGGGCGGCCTAACAACTCATTAGCCAGCGCTATATTTCCATTCTCCAACGCCAGCCGTATCTCGGTAGAGGACACATGCCATTCGCCCTCCGTAAACTCTCCCGTTGTCAGAATTTCCATCCCGTATTGCATTCCAATCCGTCGGTAGTCCTGCGGATGGCGCAGCCGGTCAGAACCGAACAGATGATCGTAGCCCATAACCAGCGCCTCAACATCCCATTCATCTCTCATCCGCCGTATGAACTCCGCAGCAGTAAGCGGTTGCACTTCGGCAAACGGCAGAACCAACACCTCTCCATATGCACTCAGCAATGCGCGGCGTTCCTCCATTGTAGTCAGTAACTGGGGCCTATAATCGCTTCGGAGCACTGCGCGCGGATGGGCATCAAACGTCACAATAAGCGGTTGTAAGCCGCGTTGGGACGCGAGTTGCTGCAGATGCTCAAAGAGGTAGCAATGCCCTTTGTGTACGCCGTCAAAGAATCCTATAGTGGCAATCTTACCCATGATTAATCGAAATGTGACTGATAACATCCGGCATCCGGTTTCCTATTGGCGCGGGAGACACCATTGCGGTCCGTCGGGTAGGGCAGCGCAGCTATACTGTCGCCGATACCGATAGCGGGACTGAGTGTGTCAAGCCGGAAATCATAATAGATATATTCCTTATACTTATAGAAATCTTTGCGGAAAACGGGTACCGTATCTGTTTTCTGCCAGTATGTGTTGGCATCGGCGTGCGGCATCGCCAACGTGTCGGTTTTCAGATAATTGCCGATAAAGATGCCCGGATAAAACTTGTCAAAAGGCGTAGCTACCACCAGTTGGTTATGGCGGTAGCCGGTAATGATACAGTTATAGAACGAGGTGGTGGTAGCCGGCGCTGATTTGCCGAGGTTGTCAATAAACACAGCCGCGGCATCTTCTTTCGCCGCCGACTGGATACGGATATCCGTATAGCCGAAATAGGACGCAACCGTAGAATGGACAAAATCATGCTTTCCGCCGTCGCAATAGACACAATACGAAGCGCAGTTGCTGATTTCGGTATTGGTAACGAGCGCATCAACATGCTGTAACACAAGGCCATAGAGCGTATGATTATGAATACGGCATCCGTTCATGCGCAGTTGCGGCAAGGGCTCTTTGCAGGTACTATAACAATAGAGCCCGACATTTCCGGAGAGGATATCTACATAATCGAACGTATAGTTGCGCGGCGTTTCGGACTGGAGGTATATCCCGTTCCAACTGCCTCCGGCATACAGGTAAGGCACAGAGTCGAAGAGCCGGTCCAGCCGGTCGCCTCGGATAAGCACAGGAGCATCCTGCGTCCCGTTCATTGCCACATCGCCCAATGCAAAGAGGCACGCGCCGCTATGCATATAGAGCGTTGCGCCGGCTTCAACAGTCAGTACGCCGGTAACGATGACGGTATCGAAAAGCAGATAGGGTTTGTCGGCGGTGAAGGTGCATTCCGCTAATTGTGTACGGCCGCAACCGGTATGGCCAATGCGCGTCACATCCTGACCATACGCCTCTAAACGCACGCCTTGTGTAGCACCGGAAGAAAGATGAAAAGAGAGCACATCGCTGACCAGAAGCGGATTGTTGCTGCCCGACGGGTCTATATCCACGCGGACAAAGACAAAGAGACTATCTCCTCCGTTAATCTGTAAACCGTCGATGCGCGACAAATCCTGCTCGCCGTCAATGTTGACATGGAATATCTTCCCGCCGCTGAGCCAGACACGGTCAATGAGCAGCGCAGAGCGGTTACGATTATAAACCATGAGCTGTGCTGTCGAGCTGCCTTGCGCTGTGAAGACCGTATCAAAAGATAGGGTGTCGCATGAGAAGGATAGTAGTAACGACGGGTCGTCAATCACGCGCTCATCGCGGCAACTGACCAACGCGCACGCGCACAGGAATATAAACAGGAGTCTCCGCGTCATTCGAAATTGAAAGTCAGGCATACACAGTGGCTTGTCAGGCGGCTGATTGCATTGGAATAGAAAGCATCCTGCGGCGCCAACTCCATACGTTGGTCGGCAGGGTAGAGTTGGTTGGCAAAACCGATGCGGTAGGTTATCTCGGGGCAGAACTTGAACCACTGGAAATAGAAATCGCAACCGAAGCCTACTTCGCAGAAATAATCCATCAGGTTGAGTAGCACGGGTTTGTCTCTGTCGCGACTCACATTGACACTCACACCGCCGCCTCCGATGACGTACGGGCGGTAATTGCCTTCGCGTTCAGCCGACCATTTGAGATACAGCGGGAAATTGACAGGCATCGCAAGCACATCTATCTGCGAGCCATACTTTCCCGGCGTACCCTGCACCGGATTGCCGGACTCGGTCTTATAACTGAGTGTGCGGCTCATGAACTCCATACCCGGACAGAACCGCAGGTTCAGATAGCGGCACAGGCGCAAGTCTGAAACGAACGCCACGCGGAATCCCGGCAGAATACTGCTCACGCGCGAGTGGTATATCTCCGTCTCGCCGCTGATAGGGTTGGTAATGGGCAGTTCGCTGTCGGTCACGCCGAAGGCAGAGAAATTGAGTCCCAACTGGAAGCCGAAATGGAACAGGCGGTCATCCGCGTAGGGTCTGTTCATTGCCTGCTGGGCGTTCAACGGATTAATGACCGAGCATATGGCCACAATCCCCAATACTATGACATGTTTAATTCTCAATACTCAATTCTAATAATCGTTGCTTCCGGTGCCGCTATCATCCATATCATCTCCTCCGCCTCCGAAGTCATTCCGGTCGCCTTGACGGCGGCGTGGCTGCTGGTTACCGAAGTTATAGGTGACGGTGAGGCTAATGGTACGGCTATGCCAACGGTTCTCGCTGAATTGCCAGAAGCCGTCGCCCCACGTGGTGTTACGCCGTGCGCGGCTGTCCAAGAGGTCCCGTACGTTGAGCGCGAGCGCCAGCTGCTTGTTGAGGAAGGTATGTCTCAGACCGAGGTCGATGGAGTAGCTGTGGCTCGTCGTACCTTGAGCGACTACGCGCGGCGAGCGGTAGTTGGCGGATATCTGTCCGCTGAAGTTCTTCGTGAAGAGGAACTGGGCGTTGAGGCGAACCGAACCTGCGAAGATATTCTGTCCCGGCAGGTTGATAGGTATCTCTTTGCCTTGGTACAAGATGGTCTGGTTGACGGCAGAGACGTTGTTCCAGTAGAAATTGGCAGAGGTCGTCAGTTGCAGCAGTTCGCCGAAAAGGCGGTTCTTCGCCACGACTTCAATACCTAACTCCTGTCGTGTGGAGATGTTGAAATAGGTATTCTTCATCACCTCGCCGTCCATATATTTGACGTTCTGCACGGCACCCTCGCGGTATTTCCAGAAGACACCCGCCGAGAGCGTGTGACGCTCCCAGGTCTTGAGGTAGTTGAGCTCCAGGTTGTTGCTATATGCAGGTAACAAGTCCACGTTACCGTAGCTTATATTCGTACTATCAGAGAAGTCCATGCGCGGGTTGATCTGATTTCCGCGCGGGCGGTTCACACGGCGTGTGTAGTTCAGCTGCAACTCATGCCCGTTCCCGAAATCATAACTGATATACGCACTCGGGAAAATCTGGAAATAGGCAGTGTCGCGTTTATTGGGCATCGATGCGTACGAGTCCTGAATGGCGCCGGTGTTGTCCTTATAGAAGGACTCCAGATGCCGCATGTAGTACTCGCCGCGCAGACCTACCTGGATGGAAAGTTTATCCCAGAAGCGGTTGCCGTATGTCACGTACAGGGCATGGTTCTGCGTGAGGTTATTGAAATCCGTGTAGTACGGGAACAGCTCCACTTCGCCGCCGCTGATCTTATTAAACGCGTTGCTGTTGCTCTTTCCCCACGAGCGGGTGTAGTCGTACCCCGCCTCCAGACGGCTCTGGGTAGTCGGTTTCCACGCGTAGTCCGCCTTGATCTCGATGCTCTGATCGTTGTTGAGGTTGTTCTGCGTCTGGTAGGTGCTGTCAAAGAGGTCGGTCTTTATGTCCCGCTCGATCTGGGTGTAGTCCGTCCAGGAGTTCCAGCCGAAGTTATTATACGTCCCGCTCACGTAGAGCTTATGGTTGTCGAGTTCGAAGGTGTAGTCGAGGGTAGCATTACCGCCCGGGTGCGAACCCGAACCGCTTTGATCTCTCGTGAAGTCACGCATCACCGTACCGTCCGGAAGGGTCAGGAGGTATGTACGATGGTTGGAGTTACTCATCTTAAAGACCTTCGGATCGCTCACCATGCCGAATCCCGACACGCCGAGCGTGTGTCCTTCTGCCAAGCGGAAGTTCAGCCCCGCGCGAGCGAACATACCGCCGCCGCCGTGGGTCTGCGAGCCTTCTTGCGTCAAGTGGCTCTGGATAAGCGTCGAATCCAACTCTTTACTGCCCGTACCCGAGAGGTTATACCGGTCCGTGACGCTTCCTCCGTTACTGATGTGATAGCGGTAGCCGACGTTAAAATAACCGTCCACAGGTCCGGCGTTGAAGTTGATATTAAAGCTCACGTTACCTCCCGGAGGAGTTGTCCAGGGTTTGGAGAGCGCATAGTTGATACCCGCTTGTACGGAGCCGTAGTAGCCCGCTGTGCGGTCTTTCTTCATGACGAGGTTGATGATACCGGATGTACCTTCGGGAGAGAATTTCGCCGAAGGGTTAGTGATGATCTCTATCTTCTCGATGGTGCCGGCAGGCATCTGCTGTAGTACCTGACCGCGGTTCTCGGAGTTGAGACCCGCAGGCTTGCCGTTGATCCATATCTCTACATCTTCGCTGTTTCGCAGACTGATGGTACCTTCCTGATCCACATCTACTGACGGGATATTCTCTAACACATCCGTTACGCTGGCACCTGCCGATGCGATGTTCTGGTCCACGGTGAATACTTTCTTATCCAGTTCAAAGCGCATAGAACTGTTCTGGCCGACCACCTCTACATCCTGCAGCACTTGCGTGTCTTCTTTGATAGCAATGCGCCCCATGTTAATCGGTTTGCCGGCGACGGTTATCTCGCGTTTCTCCTCGCGGTAGCCCATGAAAGACACAACGACGGTGTATGCGCCGTCGGTAAGCTCAAGGCTGAACGCACCGGAAGCATCGGTGATGGTACCTCCGGCAGGAGCTGTCTCGCCACGTTTGACTACGCTCACGTTGGCGAAGTCAACAGGCTGCTTGGTGCCGAAATCAATCACTCTACCGGTTACCTGTGCGCCGAAAGCGACATTAGCAACCAGCAAGAGACAAAATATGTTCCACAGCTTCTTTGTATCCATCTGTACCATGCCCTATTATCGTGCGGGCGCACACGTCTGCGATTAAGTCTATATTTCTAAAAGGCTCGCGCGCATGTATATCGCTTATATGCACTTCGACTACCGGCACTTCGCTCTCTTCGACGGCATCGCGGAGCGCCACACTTGTGTGGCTATAGCCTCCTGCGTTGAGGACGATGCCGGCGTATTGGTCATTTGATATTTGACCTTTGTCATTAGCCTCTTGGAGCCAATCTATGAGGTCGCCCTCATGGTTGGATTGCTTATAGACGAAATGCACATCGGACCAATTTCGCTGGATCTCCAACAAAATCTGTGCCATCGTCTTGCGCCCGTATATCTCCGGCTTGCGCAAACCAAGACGATTTAGGTTCGGTCCGTTGATTATTAGAATCTTCAAATCCTCAAATCTTCAAATCCTTATCTCGCTCCGTTAACCGCCAACAGGAACTCATCGTTGTCTTCCGTGCGCTCCATGTACGTCTTGAGTTTCTCCATTGCCTCTTGGCCGCTCATGTCGCTTAACTGCTTGCGTATCTGCCACATACGGCTAATCACATCCGGCGGCAGCAGCAGGTCATCGCGGCGCGTGCTGGAGGCGGGTATATCTACTGCAGGGAAGATGCGGCGGTTTGCCAGTTTGCGGTCAAGCTGCAACTCCATGTTACCGGTGCCCTTGAATTCCTCGAAGATGAGGTCGTCCATCTTGCTGCCCGTCTCGGTCAGCGCCGTTGCGATGATAGTGAGCGAACCGCCGTTCTCTATGTTACGTGCAGCGCCGAAGAAACGTTTAGGTTTATGCAGCGCCTGGGCTTCCACACCGCCGGAGAGCACTTTGCCGCTTGACGGCGCAACGGTATTGTAGGCGCGTGCCAGACGGGTTATTGAATCGAGCAGTATGACAACGTCATGGCCGCTCTCTACCAGTCGTTTGGCTTTCTCATGTACTATATTGGCAACCTTGACGTGGTTTTCTGCCGGTTCGTCAAACGTACTGGCTATCACTTCGGCGTTCACGCTGCGCTGCATGTCTGTCACCTCTTCAGGGCGTTCGTCGATGAGCAGCACAATCATATACACCTCGGGGTTGTTGTTCAGTATGGCGTTGGCTAACTCCTTGAGCAGCACTGTCTTACCTGTTTTCGGCTGCGCTACAATCAGTCCGCGCTGACCTTTTCCGATAGGAGAGAACAGGTCAATCATACGTACGCTGAGCGAGTCGCCGTGGCCTGTACAGAGTTTGAATTTCTGATCAGGGAAGAGCGGGGTGAGGTTCTCAAACGCTACGCGCTTTTTCGCCAGCTCCGGTGCCAGTCCGTTGATCCGGATCACTTTGTCCATCGGGAAGAACTTATCCGGCTGCGGGTTAACGCGGATGGAGCACTCTACCGTGTCGCCGGGTTTCAGACCGTACTGGCGAACCTGGTCTTTGCTCACATAGACGTCATCAGGGCTCGGCAGGTAGTTGTAATCCGCCGAACGCAGAAAACCGTACCCGTCCGGTGCGCACTCTAACGTACCCATCGCTATCACGTTCTCGCCCAGATCGGGTATCACGAACTCTTCTTCTTTGGGTTCATTCTCCTTTGCTTCAGGGAGGGCAGGGGCAGGTATCTCTTCTGCTTTCGGTTCCTCGGCTTTCTGAGCGTCATTCTGCTCGTTTTGCGCGCGGCTTATTCCATCATTGAGCGGCGGCGCAGCCGCGCTCACTTCTTCTGTCTTTTCTTCTTTCTTCTTGCGCCCGCGTTTCTTCGGCTCTTCCTTTATACTTTCCCCTTTGTCACTTGGTACTTTGTCACCTTTTCCCTTGTCACTTTGTCCCTTGTCACTTGGTCCCTTGTCACTTGGTACTTCTCCCAAGATGCCTCCGGCTTGCTGGACAGTCTTGTTGGGCTTATGGTTGTTTGCCTCAATGTCTGCTTGCATCTGGCTCAGTTGTTCTTTCTCTGTGCCGACGGTAGCCATCACGTGTTCGCTTTTCATGTTTGCTGTATTCACTTTGGCCGCTGCGCGCTGAACGCCGCGTGCACGCTCGCGCTTGGCCGGTTTGCCGGCTGCGACACGGGCTTCCTCTTTCGCCTGAACAACTGCTGCACGGTTATCTGCCTGAGCGTCCAGAATGGCATAACTGATCTCGCGTATGGATTGGTTGCGGCGCGGGGAAAGACCCATGCTCACTGCAATCTCACGCACTTCGTCGAGCGACATACGCTCGAGTTTTTGTAATTCGTATTGCATAAAATAAATAATATATGTACTTTGGAAAGACTCAAAAAAGGAAACTCTTTTGAAAATCGCTGCAAATGTACTGCTTTTTTTTGACATATGCAAGCGTTTCGCGAAAAAAATGAATATTCTGTCCTAAAATGGCACGCTATTTGTAGTTTACGCCTAAAAATTGTACGAATTATGAAACATTTTTTCTCTCTTGTGATGGCAGTGCTGATGGCGATGGTGTCGGCACAGGCATGTACTAAAAAAAAGGCTGCGAGTGTTCCAACGGATACTGACGTGACGATTATAGCCATGGACTCCACGCAGGCACTACTCAACGGCGCAAAAGTGAAGTTCGGTAAGCAGACTCTGACCACCTCTTTTGACGGGCGTGCGGTGATTCCTGCGGACATGACGGCGAAAATCAAGTCCGTTTCGGTCTCTTGCGAGGGCTTCAAAACGAAGAATATCGCGCTTGGTGGCGGGACGACGCTGCTTGTC
>JAGKVE010000006.1 GCA_021152555.1 Bacteroidia bacterium
CTTTTTTGAGCTGGTAGGTGAACTTCTACGAGCTGTTGAAATTTGTAATATAATGTAACATAATTATAAAAATTTAGTTAAAAAATAACGAAGTATTGAAACTAAATTTTGTGCAAAATTACAAAAATATTTTGATATGTGCAAATTTTTTAGTACCTTTGCGGCGTTTTTTATGAAAATAATTTGAACAATTCCATATGAAAGTAAATTACTTGGAGTCGCGCCATATTGGTTTGACGCCGGAAGATGAAAAACGCATGCTGTCAGTTGTCGGGGCTGGTTCTATTGATGCGTTAGTACGTGAAACAATGCCGTCGGACATCCTTTTGCCCGAACCGCTTGAACTGGATGAACCGCTTACTGAGCAAAAACATTTGGAGAATGCGCAGAGCTTTTTGGAAGAGAATATTCCTGCGCGCTCGTATATCGGACGCGGTTGGTATGGTACAATCACGCCGGCTGTTATCCGCCGAAACATGCTTGAAAATCCGGTATGGTACACCTCTTATACGCCTTATCAGGCAGAGGTTAGCCAGGGACGTCTTGAGGCGCTTTTCATTTTCCAGACCATGATTAGCGACCTTACGGGTCTGCCGCTTGCCAACTGTTCGCTCCTGGACGAGGCTACCTCTGCCGCGGAGGCGGTTACGATGATGCGGAACCTGCGCTCGCGCGAACAGGTGAAAAACAACGTCCGCAAGGTCTTTGTGGATGAGAAAATATGGCCGAATACCTTATCTGTTTTGCGAACGCGCGCTTACGGGCAGGACATTGAAATCGTAACAGGCAGTTATGCCGACTTTGAGCCGACTGATGATTTCTTCGGGGCACTGGTACAATGGCCTAATAGCGACGGCGCTGTTGAGGACTACGAGGCTTTCATTGAAGATTGCCATACTGCTGGGCTCAAAGTGACTGTCGTGGCGGATTTGTTGGCGCTTGCTTTGCTTAAACAGTTAGACGCAGATATCATGTGCGGTACCGCGCAGCGTTTCGGTCTGCCGATGGGCTTCGGAGGGCCGACTGCCGGCTATATGGCTACGCGGGACGAGTTCAAACGCGATATGCCGGGCCGTATTATCGGGCTGAGTAAAGATAAATGTGAGCATCCGGCTTTCCGGCTTGCTTTGCAGACACGTGAACAGCATATCAAGCGTGAACGCGCTACTTCGAATATATGTACCGCGGAAGCTCTCTCCGCAATGATGGCGGGTATGTACGGCGTTTATCACGGTGCGGAAGGAATACGGGAGATCGCGGAATCCATTCACGGGAAAGCCGTCTATTTGAGCGAAATGCTCCAGGCGTACGGTTTTAACCAGGAGAACGCCGAGTTTTTTGATACACTCAAAATAACGCGCGACGAGGACGAAGGATGGCAGGAGCGCCTGCGTGAGATAGCTGAACCGATGGGTATCAATTTCTATTACGACAAAGCCGGTTGGGTGGGGTTGTCCATTGACGAGACGGTTGAGCTGGACGATATGAACGACCTCATCTCTGTCTTTGCCGAACTGAGCGATAACATCGCGCAACTCGAGGATTCCGATGATGCATTTAACGGACTATGGTCTATTGATGAGATGCGTGTACGAGACGTCAATTATATGCAGGAGGAGGTCTTTAAACTCTATCATACGGAGACTGAACTCATGCGCTATCTCAAGCGTCTGGACCGCAAAGATATAAGTTTGGCGACATCTATGATTCCGCTCGGGTCATGCACAATGAAACTAAACCCTGCAGCAGCAATGATCCCCATTACGTTCGGCGGCGCGCTTACTGTTCATCCGCTTGCGCCTGCTGACCAGACGGACGGATATACGGAGATAATGCGCCAGCTAAAAGAACAGTTATGCACAATCACCGGGTTCGAGGCTTGTACGTTGCAACCGACATCGGGAGCTGCAGGCGAATATACGGGACTCGTAGTCATACGCGAATACCTCAGACGTAAGGCGCAAAGTCAACGCAAAGTGCTCCTTATTCCCGCTTCGGCGCATGGAACCAACCCGGCATCGTGTGTACAAGCCGGCTTCACACCTTGTGTCGTTAAATGTGACGAGCAAGGGAATACCGACCTCGCGGACTGGAAACAGAAAGCCGAAGAGAACAAAGATATTCTTGCAGGCTGTATGGTTACATACCCGTCCACACATGGTATTTTTGAGCAAAACATACGTGCCATGGTTACTGCTATCCATGATAACGGCGGACTTGTTTACATGGACGGCGCGAACATGAACGCGCAGATAGGTTGGACTAATCCCGCTTTCATCGGAGCGGACGTCTGCCACCTCAATCTGCATAAGTCGTTTGCATCGCCTCATGGAGGCGGAGGACCGGGAGCCGGAGCCGTTTGTTGCACCAAGGAACTCGCGAACTGCCTGCCCACAGAGGATAACTGCCGTGTATCGTCCGCCATGTACGGCAACGCGAATATGGCGCTTATCGCATGGGGCTATATTACTATGTTGGGAGCAGAGGGATTGCGTCATGCTACTGCGGCGGCCATCCTATCTGCCAACTATATGGCGAAACGACTCAAAGAT
Source organism: Bacteroidia bacterium (assembly GCA_021152555.1). Taxonomy (GTDB): domain Bacteria; phylum Bacteroidota; class Bacteroidia; order Bacteroidales; family Paludibacteraceae; genus Colicola. Next base: position 2,553 of record JAGKVE010000006.1, read on the forward strand.
GCCTATGGTATTGTTTATACCGGCGAGACCGGAAGAGTGGGGCACGAACTGATTTTGGACTGCCGACAGTTCCACGCTGCCGGTATAACGGAGGCGGATATTGCCAAACGCCTCATGGACTACGGCTATCATGCACCGACACTCTCGTTCCCTGTGCACGGCACGCTTATGGTTGAGCCTACCGAGTCGGAATCACTCGCAGAGATTGACCGTTTCTGCGATGTCCTGCTGCAAATCCGTCATGAGATAGAGGATATCGAGTCCGGTAAGGCGGATAAGAACGATAATGTCCTTCTCAACGCACCGCATCCGGAATATGAAGTGGTGGCGGATGAATGGACGCACCCCTATAGCCGCCGCCAGGCAGCTTATCCGACTGAATGGGTGGCGCAGAACAAGTTCTGGTGCCCTGTAGGTAGAGTGGACAATGGTTTTGGCGACAGAAATCTTGTTGCAAAATATGAAAATACCAATAACTAACAACCAATGACGAACCGTAAATTACAGCATCCTAATATCCGCGAGCACTTGAAGAAATACAGGAAAGACCTACCGTGGATTATAATCAAAGAGTTGTTCATGATTGCTATCAGTACTATTCCTTATGCGCTGACAGTAAACCAACTCTTGGTGCCTCATGCCATCGTCGGAGGAGGGGTAACAGGTCTCTGCGAAATAATTTATTTTGCAACGGACACGTTTGTGCCTATTTGGTTCAGTAGCGCGGGAATTAACATCATTCTGCTTGTTCTCGCTGCCGTTACTGTCGGAAAAAGCTACGCCTTGCGTACCGTGTGGGGCGTCTTGTGGCTCACTATATGGCTCAAGGTGATACCGATTGCGCAGATACCGCTCTTGACGGATTCGTTCATGGCGGTTGTCGTTGGAGGGCTGTTTACCGGATGTTTTCTTGGAATATGTTTCCTCAATAACGGATCTACAGGAGGTACGGATATTGTTGCTATGATTGTCAACAAGTATCGTCATTTCCCGATTGGGCGTGCGCTTCTTATTGCGGATATGACCATTATCTCTTCTGCTTTCTTCTTGCCTACTATCCAGGCGGCGGGAACACAAGGAGCAATAGAGAAGATACTTTTTGGTCTTACTTATACGTTTATGTCTTCAACGGCGGTGGACTGGGTGATGAACAGGATGAGGCAATCTGTGCAGTTCATGATTTTTACTCAGAAACCGGACGAGATAGCGGAGGCGATTATTACGCAGGCACATAGGGGCTGTACGTTCCTTGACGCGGAAGGAGGGTATTACAAACAGCCCATGAAGGTGGTCACTACGATTGCACGTTCCTATGAATCGGCTACAATCTTCCGCCTTGTGCGCGCAATTGATCCTAATGCGTTTGTCAGCCAAAGTCAGGTGCGAGGCGTCTTCGGGCAAGGCTTTGACCCTATGGCTAACGGCAAGTAGAAACAATAAACAATGCTCCATTTATGATGCGTTATAGTCAATTTGTCAATCCGCATATCACACCGCAAGTCTCGCTGACAAGGACTATTTTTGAATACATTATTATAGTCATTGGCATTGCGCCGATGGCTCTGATGGTCAACTGGGTACTTTTACCGCATGCATTTGTGGGAGGCGGACTGACTGGTATCTGTTCCGCAATATATTATGTCACGGGCGGAATGTTCCCTTCGCTTTTCCCGGAGTACGGAGGGGCTATTCCTGTGTGGCTTACGACGTTTCTTTTTAATACGGTCTTGCTCATAATTGCAGGTCTGACTGTCGGGTGGCGTTTCACTATACGTACGATGGTCGGAGTGGCGGCCATCACGTTCTGGTACAGGGTTATTCCTATCTTGAAAGAACCTATTATAGAAGACCCTTGGCTCGGTGCTATTATCGGTGCTTTCGTCTTCGGGCTCTCGCTGGGATGTGTGCTCGCAGCTAACGGTTCATCCGGCGGAACGGATATTATTGCAATGATAGTCAATCATTATCATAATATCTCCTTGGGAAATATTATGCTCACGTGTGATATTATCATTATTGCCTCCGCTTTTTTTCTCCCGCTTCCGGAGAGCATGCTTCGTGACGGCGGCAATCCCACTTATCTGCAAATCAAGCGTGTGTTGTACGGCATCGCCATGACAATCTCTTATACGATGGCGGTGGACTGGTTCATGGCGCGGGTTCATCGTTCCGTACACTTCCTTATTTATTCGTCCAAGTATGATGAGATTGCAACCGCTATCAATACTACGGTTAACCGCGGTGTGACGGTTTTGGACGGAACGGGATGGTATTCGAAAAAACCGGTCAAAGTGATCTCCGTGCTCGTGCGCAAACCAGAGAGTTCGCTGGTCTTCAGTCTTATCCATGATATTGACCCGAATGCCTTGGTCTCCATAGCCGATGTGAGTGGCGTTTTCGGCTTAGGATTTGATAAAATAAAAGCGAAAAAGGCTTTTTAAACGCTTATTTTGCAAAAAATAGTGCAAAAATTTGCGTAATTAAAAAAAAAGCAGTACTTTTGCACCCGCTTTTCAAAAAAGAGATTAGTAGGGACCCGAAAATTTCTAATTTGATTACAATTCGCCGTTACCGATGAGGAGAGTTGTCTGAGTGGTCGAAAGAGCCGCACTCGAAATGCGGTGTACCTATTTACAGGTACCGGGGGTTCGAATCCCTCACTCTCCGCAAAGAAAAAGAACGATTTGTCTGTCTGAGTTTAATCAAGCAAACAAATCGCTCTTTTTTCTTTGAGCAAGGTGCTGTCGGCAACATGTTGGGGGCGGGGAATTGCGAAGCAAGGCGGCGTCCGAATCCATAAGGATAGTCGGGTATCCATGAAAGGCAAGAGAGAAGACCCTCGTCTTCTCTCTTTGAGCCACTTCCCGGACTCGAAGATTGCACCCGGTGCGATAATCGTGCCCCCACGGGGGGCTAAGAACCCCCGAGGTCGAGTCCGCCGGAAGTAAAAGAAACGCCCCGAAAGACGTTTCTTTAGAGCCACTTCCCGGACTCGAACCGGGGATTTATGGGACAGAGGATTGGGCTATTCCGGATGAATGTTTCTTGCTGGCTATCAATGTGTTAATAAATTACTTTTTTTGCATTTTTATAGGCTATGTGCCAAATTCGTGCCGATTTTACAGGCATAAAAAGGCACAATTTTATTCCTTATTTTCTATCGTATGCACGCGTCGTCCGGTGCGCATAATGCGCGCGGGACTAACATGCGCGTACAAGTGCGAAGGAGACATGTGACATACGTGTTATAAATTCTCGGATTTTATAACATAACATGCTTCTTATGTTACGTTTCTGCTATAAATATAACATATGGCACTAAAGAAACGTTCTATTTCTTTGTGCCATTTTCCGATTTCTAAAAAACTGGTGCAAAGGTACGAATAATAATTTAATTATCCAAATTTTTAGTGCAGAAAAATGAATTTTTATTTAATTTTTTGCATTTTGTAACATTTAAACCAATAAATTGGTACTATTATGAAGGAAAAAGTCAATTATCCAAGTGATTTACGAATCTATTATGATGCAGCACTTAAATTCGGTCTGGTACACAATCAAAAAGAATTTGCCAAGTTAGTTGGTATTAGTGAAACTACTATTTCACAAATGCTAAATGGCACTATCACCATTTCGAATCAGACCATGAAGCGTGTTGATGACGCCATTAGCGCGAAAGGCATTCATATTGAGGGGAGCGGTAATGCTACTGCTACCGGTCCGAACTCGACCGCTCAGGTTCTTTCTGGTGATCTCTCTGCTCTTATTAAGGAGATGGGAGAGCAGCGTCAGTCATTCATAGAGCAACTGCATGTGAAGGATCAGCAGATAGCAGAATGCATGCAACTGCTGAAGGAAGCTATTTCTAGCGGAAAGAAATAGAACGTTTTTCGTGCGCAAAGTTACAAAAATTTTCCGATATATGAAAATAAAAAAGTAACAAATTTATATTTTATGAGTAATACCACACAAAATGAGCAGGCGAATACCAAAGAGGTGTCTGCAGTAGAGTTTTTACAATCAGCCGGCTTAGGAGGTAAATTTGTGCCGCCCCCACCACGTGGCTATGTCGAAGTGTTAGCTCGTGAGTTCAACGCATCAACGCGCGCGGTGTCCATGGCACTCCAAGGAGTTACGATGACACGCCAGGCAATCATGATTCGGAAGCGGTACATGGAGAAATATATTCAGCCGTATCTGAAGTGATGGATAAGAGTCTGAATGATATTTACGCCCAAGCGGAGCGGATAGTCGCTACTTATCCGGAGCAAATGAAGCGCCGGTGGCTATTCCGGCAAGATATTTTTCAGATAGCCGCACGTGTCAGAACCGCAAGGGGTATCGATATCTTTACCAAAGAGAGGGATGTGAAACATGGGCTCCGTAAAGAAACTAAGTGACCTCACTCCGGATGAGCGGTACACGATGCAGAAGCTCGCTCGCCATCAGATGCGATTGAAACTGCTTGCCGACATCCTATCTGATATGGCGGCTTGCGAACTGGAGGGCTGGGATCAGACAGAATACATCCGTGAGCTGCAGGAGCTGCTAAATAGCTTTCAGGTAAAGCCTGAAATAAACAATACAAACACCTAAAACAAACACACTTATGAAAAAGACAACCCCCACCAGCAAACGGGCAGCGGTTATGACACCGGTATTTGCCGGCACGAAGTTAGCCAACGCACGGAAGATCGTTGTTCCGGCGAAAGATAGAACAGGTCTGTACGGCAAACCTATTTTGGCTATCGATGCGGACGGCGAACTGTACGAGTTCAGCAGCGCAGCGGAAGTAGAACGCCAGGTGCGTATCTCCAGCGGACATCTGTCATCCGCTATCAATGATTACAAACAAGGCAAACGGGAAGTGCCACTTGTGGAGGGTTTTATCTGGTGTTATTGCGCAGACAAGGAGCTGCTGCCGAAGTTACAGGCATGGATTGCGCTCAATGCCAAAGACAACCGCAAGACGAATATATGATCTTTGAATAATTGAACTAACCTCGCTACTTACCGAATCGAGCAAGTAAAGTATACTTACCGGCAGTACTGCTCTCTTTCAACGCTTCTCGAGCTGATGGTACTGGTTGCATGGTAGCGAGGTTTTTGAATTAGCAGGTTGTGAGTTGAGTAAGGAGACTCTAAAAAGAGACAGATTGACAGGCTATTAAGACTCTTCACGCCGCCATGTGGTTTAGGAAGTCTTGCTACCCGCCTGTTGTCCCACTGGAACCTAGGAACCTCCTGCTATCTGGGTAGTGCCTTATTAAGACAGGCTGATGAAGTAGAAACACGGATAAGACAGTGAAGCAGCTGCTACTAAAATTTACCCTCTGCATCCGTGTCGTACTGGAATAGTGGAGACCGCCCAGATTTTGAAACCGCTGACTACTTGCGTGAAAGTAGAGTGTTCTAAAGTTTAATTGCAACTATCGATCGCTATTTCTGTAGTTCTTAGCTTTTGGAACGCGAAATAATAGTATGCTTATTAAGTGCATCGAGTCCGCGACGGATAGATGCGCATACCCGGAACGGTTCTGATGCCGGCAAACAACGCTGCCATGCGACCTGCAGATGGGAGATTCGATTCCTCTACCGGGTGCAAAATATACAACACACATAACAAACACAAAACACGTACAACTATGGCAAATGAAAATCACATGGGCGTTGATGAACAACTAAACAACGCCATCTTAGAGGTTCTGAAGAGGAACTACTCATCCAGTTTGACCGCCGGCTTGCGCGTAGCTGCAAGTATGGCTGAAGCTATCGGCATCCCTAACGTCGAGATGCTTTGTCAGGCCCGTAACCAAATCGAGGCTAATATCGAGAGCCTGAAACAGGACCAGACCAAGAAAGAGAATTTCAGTATGCTGGTTTATGATCTCAGAAGCTGCATTGATTCCTCACTGGACAGGAATGGTGTCCAGGGTGTGAAGGCTAAGGATATCGTGCAGCGCGCAGCAGCCAAGTGGTTTGCTCATTATGTAGCGATGAATTACGGCCAGGGCGAGGAACAGAAACTAACAGGCATCTGCAACGAACTGAAGCTTGAGGCTATCGAGGAGTTTGTCAAATTGGATGTAGATATTCAGTCAATGGGAGATGCATTATTGGAGGAATGAGCTATGTGGTACGAAGTAGAAGTATCGAGCACAATCACTATCGCTGTAGAGGCTGATAGTGAGGAGAATGCAACGGAGGTTGCCAAAGAAGAAGCGTCCGGAATTGAGGCAAGTAGTTTATTTACGGAGGAGTTCCGTCTGGAGGTCGAGTCAGTTATCGAGATCGATGAGAGTAGAAGGGACTATTGTGACATCGTAGCAGAATAGGAGGGCGAGTATGGAAGAGTTTATTAAGAACTTAGCCGAGTTAGGTAAGAAGATGCACGCCGCTCATACAAGTTATAACTACGAACAGGAGGACGGCAGTTTCATTGAAATCAATTATTGGACTCGCAGACCGAAAGGGAAGTAATTATGGAAGATCAGAACAAACAAGGTATAGACCTTCGCCGCTATCGATGGGAAGGGGATTGGGATTGGCTGACAAATGCCAAGACATCGGATGAAGGCGACGGGCGCATCATGGCTCAAATCGGTTTTCTGAGCGACAGAATGCGGAATATGAAAGTGGGCGACACGTTGAGAGTATTAGAGATATGCCATAATCCGAAATACTATGAGGTCGCCGTAAAGATCTTGTGTGTTATCATCTGTGGCTGGCGGTATGCAGATAGGAAGGAACAGAGAGATTATGTATTTAACGCGCGATACACGGAAGTACGCAGAACAATATAAATAATACCAATATGAGTAAGATATGTTTCCATATTTACAAAGGCTGGTCGTTGGATCCGGAGGATTGCCGGACGGAGGTGAGTGAGCTGCATGTGCATGTGATGTTCAGCGAGCCGAAGATCCATGCGGAGTTGATGGACTGGCTGGATAACAGCCCGAGGTTGTTAGGTAGCGTGCAGGCGTATGAGAAAGACGTGCATACCGGTTTCGGAGTGATTGATATCGCCATACCGGGTGAAGCAGAACTATACGGCGCTTTGCGGATGGTGAAGACGACGGTGGAGTTGTTTGTCGCCCGGAAGGGAATAGAAGCTAACATTTACCTGACAGAACCGCCATGCTTGTCTTGAATATATACGTGAAGCCATATCTGGCAGAATATGCACGGAGGAGGTATCCGAGTCCGATACGTGATGTGGCGCTTTTCCCGGCTGCATCACTGGTTAACCACGCAATTGTAAACAGCCTTGTCGCGACACCGGAGAATGCAGGACCGCGAAATGGGAACTTGCTTGTGATGGTGAATGAGAAGATATGTTTGCTAAAAGACATTGAGGTTTATAACTATCTTCCATACACGGAGGAAAATAATGTGGGTAAGAAGCTACTATTGGATTTCGATGTACATTTGCATACCTACATGGACAACTATCGCTATCACAGCGGCATTGATTACAAAGACAGCGCGGAGGCATTCGTTAGGAAATACCATCTAGGTGACTTGGTAACAGCAGAGGCAATGCTAAAAAAACACTTACGCTGGAAAAAGGAGGTGGCGAGCTATCGCCACCATGGCATACAGTTGAAAATGAAATTTGAATAACGATATATAACCCATGGCAAAAACATTTACATACAAGCGAAAGGCAATCTCCGGAGATTGCGGCATGCAGGCATGCTGTGCTAATTGTGATTTGATGGATTTGTTTGTTTCGCAAAAAGAGATGAATGCCTTTTCCAAAGGCGGCAGTAAAGAGGCATTCAAGGACGTATACGGCAATATCATCGGGACGAAAGAGGACCGGATAAAAGCCTTTTGCACGTTGAATGGTGCCAGTGTGCGACCAGACAATAGTTGCGACAATCATGTATGGGCAAAAGATGCGTGGGTATCACCGGATGAGGAGATGACATTATGCTAAGTGAAGAGTTAATCGAGCGAGTAAAAGCCGCAAATCCGATAGAGGATGTCGTGACCAAATACCAGAGTCTGAGTAAACGCGGTGCTAACCTGTGGGGTATATGTCCGTTTCATGCAGACAGACATCCGTCAATGAGCGTGAGTGCAAGCCGGCAAATCTTCAAATGCTTTGTATGCGGGGAAGGCGGCAACGTATTCAAGTACGTGCAACATGTAGAGGGCGTTACCTTTGTAGAGGCGTTACGCATGTTGGCTGCTAAGAAGAATATAGACATTCCGGAGGATATGGAAGAAAGTCCGGAAGAGAAGCAGCACCGTTTGGAACGCGAGCGGTTGATCCGGGAGAACGAGCAGAGGCAGGCTGAATATAGTAGCAACCTGGATAATCCAGAGTGTCTGGCATATCTGGAGAAACGTAGTATATCGAGAGAGGCAGCGCAATCGTTCGGTTTGGGATGGTGTAATGCTGGTGAGTTCAGAAACCGTGTCACTTATCCGTTCTACAGCACAAGCGGTATCGTGGTCGGATGGACCGCCCGGACATTGGATCCGAACGAGCGCGCAAAATATAAGAATAGCGCAGAGAGTGTGCTATTCAAAAAGGATAGTCTGTTATTCGGTTTGCGTCAGGGAACCAAAGATATACAGCAGGAGAAATCGGTGTTTATCGTTGAGGGGCAGAACGACGTCATCCGGATGTGGATGTGTGGATTCCGTAATACGGTTGCCGGCAGCGGTACGGCATTCGGCGAGAAACAAGTGCAGTTGCTAAGACGGTACTGCGAGGAAGCGATATTGATGTACGACGGTGATGCCGCCGGCCGCGCAGCCACTCTAAAAAGCATGAAGTTGCTTCTCAAGGCAGGATTTGTGGTGCGCGTAGTGGTATTGCCCCAAGGCGAGGACCCTGATAGCTGGCTGCTTCGATTAGGAAAAGAGAAAGCAGAAGATACGCCGCTGAGTATCATTATCGGGAACAGAACAAAGATATGGCCCGATTATTTGCAATCGGTCTATCCGGTAACGGAAGATTCAGCAGAGACGGCAAAGCATGTGGAGAAGATAGCCGAGATGGTAGCCTGCGTGCCTAATGATGTGTATCGCAAAAAGCTAATCAGCAGCATGTCGATAACGTACCAGGTGGAGAGTGGGGATGTGCGCGGCATTGTGAACAAGAACCGTGTAGTGGAAGATGACTGGAAAGGCGGTCTGTATGGTGTGGATGACGCAGAGGAACTGCGTAAGAAATACGGCAACAACCTGACGCTGACCTTCAGCAAGGATTATTTCTTCAAACATGTGGATGAAGCCCCGACCATCCTGTGGGTAGGCGGGACCAATAAAAACGCTGTCCAGCAGCTGCGTGTATGGGAGTCGGTAACTGTACGTAAGGAGGAACTGACGGACGACGGGGACAACAACCAAGAACCACTGACGCTGCAGGTCGTCAAGTCCATCCACGGCGACGGTCTGCGTGTGCGGGTAGTGATTACTTACACAGAGGACGGTGAGGCATCAGAGCGTATCAGCGGTTTCACTGAGTGGTATCTAAGCAAGAAGACGGATGCGTTGTATGACGATACTCCGAGTGATGAGCGAGCAGACATCATCCGTCAGTGTATGCGCGTGATAGCAGACAGTGATGCAACGACAAGGGAGGTGAATAGTGGTGAGTTCAGGAAATTATTGCGACTACCAGCAGCGAGCTATAACAAGCTGCTGAACGAGATATTAGGCAGTAAGAAAGACCGTCGCGAGGCGGAGCGGAGGCGGACGAATCTGAGCGATAAGATAGCTACTATCAACAACCTATATGATGTACCGGAATATGTGACGGAGAATGACATATGGAACAAGCAATACCAACAGTACGGCTTCTTCCCTTTGCTGAGCCAACCGAAAGAAGGCGAGGATCCGCATCCGGTAGCATATGTGTTCAAGAATGAGAAAGGCGGCGGCCATACGGTAGTAAGTGATTTCTATATGGAAGCACTGCTGTTTGTTGACCCGGCGAGCGAGCACCCGAAGCGCGTGATCAGGCTGAACCATATGTACGGAGGGCGGCAGTTCGTGGAGTGGCCGAGTGATGCATTCGTGAGTCTGATAGATATGAAAAAGCGTCTGTTCGGATCAGGAGCCTATAACTTCAACGGCACACCGCAACAATGGGACAAGATAAGACAGGTATTGAGTTACAACTTCACCGACTGCTTCGAGGTGCGCGTATTCGGCTGGCAGCCGGAAGGGTTTATGATGCTGCCGAATGCTGTATATTACCCGGATGCGGAAGGCGAATGGCAGTTAGAGTACACAGATAACCTTGGCGTAGCGGAAGTGAAGAATATGCGGTTTTATTCGCCGGCATCCTCAAGTATCCGGCTAGGTGGGCGTCAAGAGGACAATCCATACGAGCAGGACGAGTACGCTTTCTATCTGGAGCCGCAGGAGAAGGACAAAATGGAGTTGACCGACTGGGCGAAGTTGATGGATCAAGTGTTCCAAGTGAACGAGAACGGCAAGTGGGCGGTGATGTTCTCCATTGCATGCAGTTTCCGAGATTTGATATACAGCATTGTGGGCAGTTTCACTGCACTCTGTTTCGCCGGTCCATCCGGAAGCGGTAAGACAGAGTTGGCATACGGAATACGCGGGCTATGGATGCGTAGAAAAGCTGCTGTGTTCAACCTGAACAGCGGATCGGATGCCGCGTTCTTTATCGTGCTGGAGCATTTCCGAAATATGCCGGTGATCATGGAAGAGTACAACGACAACGGCATCAGCCAGATAAAGTTCCAAGGTCTGAAGAGTGCCGTCTATGATGACAAAGGCCGTACCAAGGTAAAAGATATTGCCAGCAAGAGCCTGGATACGAGCAAAACGAATGCTGCTCCTATTCTGTTGGGTCAGGACACGCCGCAACAGGATGACGGGTCACTGAGCAACCGTGTGATCATCTGCGAGGTACCGAAGAAAGAAGGCGGTTTCAGTATGGGAGAGACAGAACTGTTTGAGAAACTGAAAAGGCAGGCAGAGTTAGGTATGGGTAACATACTGCGTGACATCATCCGTCAACGGCCGGTGTTCGAACGCTATTTCAAACGCTACTTCAATGAAGAGGTGGCTCGTATGAAGGAGGATGCATGGGATTCGACGAGCAACAAAGACGGTCTGGAGCGCGTTATCCGGAGTGTCGCCATACTGAGTGCTACCAGCCGTCTCGTAGAAGAGATGTGTGATATCCATTTGCCATGGGAACACAAACACTTCTATGAGATGGCCGTCAGCAAGGTCATCAAGCAGATGGAGAGTATATCCACGACGAGCAAGATAGGTAATTTCTTCTATTCGCTCAATACCCAGATCAGTACCGGCAAGGTGCTCATCGGCCGTGAGCTAAAGATAGACGAGGCGCGTGCAGACACCGTGAGCGTGAAAGAAGGAATGAACGAGAAAGCAGTCGAGGTAGGCAAAGGCACAAAGATATTGTATATCAATTTTGAGCAGGCATACAGTGCATACGGCAAAGAGGTGACGGGAAAAGACGCTCTAAGCAAGCAGACGTTGAAGAACTATTTCCGGAGCCACAGCGCATATATTGGTCCGTGTACTAACACACGTTTCACATGGGAGGTGGCTGATTTTGAGAATGTGGATTCCGGCGACGGCAAGCAGGTTACGGTAAGGCAGATGGTGAAGCACAGTACAGTTACAAGTGCCTATATGTTCAATTATGATATTCTGAAGACGCAGATAGATATCGACTACGAACGCAGTTCCGGTGAGAACATGGAAGATGTGACAGTACAGGACGACCCCTTTGCTTAAAACAAAAACACAATATAAGGAGTACGAATACTATGATAACAGAAAAGAAAGTTATGGATGTTGTTTATTCAAGTACAAGTAATCATGGTGCCATCTAATCCGGTAGGGTTGACATAATGCAATGAAAATATGCAAAACAAGCGATTTTCAAGAAAAAACGCATTTTTCTTGCATTTTTTTGCTAAAATATTTTGCTATTCAAAAAAAAAGCATTATCTTTGCATCGTCAAATAAAAACAGATATTATGAAGTATAAAGAATTAGAAAAGATTCTAAAAAAGGCAGGGTGTTATGACACAGGAAAACTGCTTAATGGGCATCCTAAATGGTTCTGCCCATCAACCGGAAAGTCATTCAAAATGAGCCATCATGGCAGCCAAGAAGTAGCGATAGGGACACTAAATTCAATTTTAAAAGATGCAGGGCTGAAATAAAGTCCTGCATTAAACAAATAAAATATCAAGCACTATGGAAAAGAGAAAAGTAATTGCACATATAGAGTGCAATAGTACAGGTTACTATACTGTGTACACGAATGAAGAATTTCCTTTCGGATTTTTTGGGGAAGGAAACACCGCCAAAGAAGCTATGGATGATTTCGTAGCAACATTCAAAGCTTTTCGTGATGATCATAATGAACGCACAGGTGAGTATATTGATGCAGAGTTCACGTTTATCTATGATGCCAGTGCAATCTTGCATGAGTATAAAGAGATTATCAATTTGAGAGCATTAGCAGAGGTAACGGGAATCAGTAAAGCGATGCTCTCACAATATGCATGTGGCACGCGCCATCCCAAGCCCGCGCAACGCCAGCGCATTATTGCCGGTATTCATGAAATGGGCAAACGATGCCTTGCAGCTGAATAAGGCTCACAGATAATATCTGTTTATTTGACACCGAGCCGTGGAATTGAGCCGTTCCACGGCTCTTTTTTGTGTATATAGTAAACTGATTAGTAAATTTAATAGTAAACTGATATATATGATTTATGGTTATGTGCGTGTGAGTTCCGATAAGCAGACCGTCGAGAACCAGCGCTTTGAGATAGAAAGGTTCTGTAAGTATGAGCAGTTGAGAATTGACGGATGGATAGAGGAAACTATATCCGGAACCAAGAACTATCACAAACGGCAGTTAGGAGTATTGCTAAATCGAGTGGAGAAGGATGATATTATTATCTGCTCAGAGCTATCGAGATTAGGTCGCAATCTATTTATGATTATGGAGATTCTTAATTTATGTATGCTGAAGGACTGTAAGGTATGGACCATCAAAGATCATTACCGGTTAGGCGAGGATATACAGAGTAAGGTATTAGCTTTCGCCTTCGGGCTGGCAGCAGAAATAGAGCGCAATCTGATTAGCCAGCGAACCAAGGACGCTTTAGCGCGCAAGAAAGCCGAAGGCGTGCGATTAGGACGCCCATCCGGAGTGCGAAATAACGAAGAACTGCTCAAGCCATATCAATACAAAGCGAAAATATGCGCAATGCGGGATGCTGGTCGTAGCTTTGCATATATCGCTAAGAAGTTGCATTTAGATCGTGATACCGTGCGCCAATACTATAACCGGTACTGCAGGGAGTGAAAAGTGTGTCTTTTGCCATTTGGCAAAATCATAGTACATTTGTGCAAAATTTCATAGCACAATGATCACAAATCCATTCAATTCAGAGACCTTTCAGGAGAAGATGAAGCCGTTAACCAGTATGGCTTACAGATCGCTTGAGTATGAAAACGTAGAGAGCAGCATCGTAAAGGTGTGTGCCGAAATGAGTGATAAATTAGGTTCAGCTACCTATGAATCTATCTGTAGTGACAAAGACCCATCGACGGTAAAGGCAGAGGCATTGGATTACTTACAGCGTGCCATCTTGCATTTCACCATATATCACCATATCATCTACCTCATTGCCAATGTGAGCAACGACGGAGTGACTGTTACAAAATCGGATGACAAAACAACTATCTACAAATATCAGCAGGACCAATTGGAAGAGCAACTGGTAGCGGATGCATGGTTCTGGCTGAATAGACTGATTATGTATCTAAATGATCATTTGAAAGATTTTCCGGAGTGGGCGTCAAGTACAGAACATACCCAGTTGAGTGATCTGCCGGTTAAGGTCTCCGATTTTGAGCGTATAGTAGGCGTAAGTGATCCGACCTTCTTGTTATATGCCGGATGGATAGTGAGAGAGGTACACCGGGAGTGCATCTTGAGTTGTCAGGCGGCGGACGCTTCCCTGAGCGAAGTCCAGAAACAAGCACTATGCTACGACGTAATGGCGCGCGCATGCCGCCGCCTGGCATTTCATGCACTGCCGGCTCCTATCCGGGTAGATATCAATAACGAGATGGGTAAGAATCATGCCGCGCAGGCAGACACGACCGTTCGGGAGAAAGTAGCAGAGATATTTGCTGTTAAAGCCAAAGCGTACTGGGAGAGTGCTGAAGCTGAGATTGCCAAAACGGCTGAAGGAGAGACGGCCGTCTATGGTCAGGCACGCCGGTTGTCGGAAAATGACAAGTTTGCCGTATGAAAGAGGTAAAGCTAAATAAAGGTACGATAGAACTTCCGGAGGACTGGTCGGAGATGCCGGAAGCACAGCGGGTGATGGGATTCGAGAACTTAGCCATGGTAATGGCTCACTTGATGACACCTTTTGAATGGCAATGCCGGATGTTACTTTTGTTTACCGGTTACAAACCGGCGCGCAAGCAGTTTAGCCAGGAAGAGCGCGACAGAATCAATGAGAATCTGGTCCGATTAGCAGAGATGCTGGATTTCGCATTTACGGTTGATGAAAGCGAAGACGGCAAAGGTTTACTTCGGCTGAATTATGAGATGCACGATTGCCCGGTGCACTTATTCAGTAATGCCGGAGTGCAGCCCCGGTTTGTGAGGGAGCGGATTATAGATACGAATCTGACGGCAGGTATATACTCCGACGCCTATGAATTGCTGCAGATGATCCATGATAAGGATAATACCCCTGAAGATACGCATTTCTACATGTATAAACTGGCACAGACACTATGGCGCGTTGATTCGCAAGATACTGCTATGCCGGAGCCGAGCGCCGGTGAGCTACTGGGAGTGACGGTGTGGTTCACCGGCGTGGTGCTTTTCTTTCAAGAGCACGCCGTATATAGCGTGCTGTATGAAGGCGGAGAGGCTGATGAAAAAGCAGAAGATCACATATCGTTAGGAGTCCAGGATACGATACTTGAACTCACTATGGCCGGTCATCCGGATGCGCGCTCACTGCCGCTGATGGAGTTTTTCGATATGCAGGTAAAGATGCTGAAGGACCGTATCGCGGAAGCTAAAGCAGAGGGTACCGCTGTAGCAGACATCGCCAAGAAATCAAAATTACCATTATCCACCATTTTAAGATTGATATAATATGGATATCGTAGAGTTATATCGCTATTTTGCAAAATTCGTACCGGTAAAGGTACTGAAAGAGAACTACGTTCGTTCGGGTGCTGCCAGTGATGCCGAATCCATCCAGGCGGAGGTGTTAGCCGATAAAAGCGACCACCGTATAGAGACGATAGGCGATTATTTGTTCCTTGGAGACGCGGATTTTATGCTGCAAAGGCTCAGGAACAGTAACAAGCAGCTACTGATGGTAGATTCCGACCGCGAGGATTACACACCTAATTCTGATAACGGATCCAAGATGACAATCGGGTTGACGGTAGCGGAACACTACAACCGGAGCAATACGGATGTGGTGAGCGAGTTGGCGTTACAGAACAAGTGCCTTGAGACATTGAGGGGTATCCTCAAACGCATAGGTGAAGATATGGATGAAGGGTGCGAGAAATTCTATATAGAAGGCGATAGTTACGAGATCCGGTTCTTCGATGCAAAGACCTTAAACGGTCTGATCGGATATACTGCATTTTTCACTATTACATCTCCGAGTTATGAATAGAAAATCCATAATCATACGGAAACAACTGGAGGAGGTCTATACCATCCGGGAGCTAGACAAGAGAGATGCGATAGAGTATCTCTCCGAATTTGGCGAATCGTTCTCTCAGGATCCGCCCACTTCTGACAGTCAGATAGCCGGATGTCTGAGCAAATCGTATTTCCGGGTGCGAAAGGATGAGAGAGGTGTGCTGCATATCTATGGGTGTAGTGAGAGTGTTATTCTGTGGGGTGTGATGGCTATTATGAAAGAGTGTTTCGACAGTGAACCGGCAGATGAAGTGAAGGAATGCGGGATTACGTGGGTGAAGGAATCCGGATTACTTGAGCTACTGACCCTGCAGCGGCAGGGAGCCGTACAGCAAATGATTGACAGGATCCTTAAAGCATGCTGAAGATGAATACGGAAGGAATGATCAAGCATGAAATGGTCGTACAGACGCTGCAGTGGGGACTGGATAAGTTGCGCCGCGCTCAGATTGAGCAACTGACCGCCAAGAGAAGTCCTATCGAGCAAGCCGGGTTTAACTGGGATGAACTGTTTGAGAATGTCAGCGGTCGCATGGATGGTGTAATAGGCAGTAACGGCCATTACAGGATTATTATACCAGTAGATAAAAAACTACGTTTCGCCGATATGAAGAGGTTGGGGAGTAAGAAGGGTGCTAACGCAGCGGTGTATAACCGTCCGACATGGGGTGTGCTGTTCGGCAGGGATGACTCCGTACGTACGCGCTTGCGCCAAGGGATAAGCGATTCGGCCAGAGAGGAGATATTAGCACAACTGAAAGAAGCGTTTGACCTAAAAGCAAATGGATAGAGCCCTGACAGATGGCTGAAAGTCTGTTAATAAGTCCAATGTGTTTTTCTTGGTATTAGATTTAAGGTAAGAAGGCACTTCGTTGTGAAACGAGGTGCCTTTATTTGAAGCCTGTAAAGCCGGCATATCCGGAGATGTCGTGATGGTCTGAGACATTAAGGTATTTCCTAGAGAACTCTCCCCATAGGAGATACATGAGTGCAGAAGCAATCTGGGTGGAGCCAAACGCCTGCTCTTCAAACGGTCGTTTTTCTGAAGACTTATCCAGTTCCACTTCTCCGGCGGTGCGTTTTAGTGGTGAGTTATAGATCGATGATATCAGGGCTTCACATTCATTCTCGTCTATCAGGATTTTTATTACAGGAATGCCATGCACCTGGTAATTATCATTCCCGGAGAAGAGACGAGAAAGCAGATGCAGATGCTGCTTATAGTAGATAGTGGGCTGGCCTAATGACATTAACTGCACATACCAGCCTCTCTGCTCAATCTCCGATTTGAGCGTGAAGGCATCGGTATCTGATGTATCTCCGAAAGCGGGCTTGTACTTCTTCCATTGTGGGTCGCGTTGGTTGCCGGCACGATCGTAATGAAGGAAGATTTGCCGGTTGCGCATTGGCGCAAAGAAAGTCTGAAAGAGGTGCGCTAATTGCGGCTGCTGCTCGGGCCAGAAGGTATAAATATCCTTCAGCACATGGAACTCGGATCTGTCGTTGTTGTACTGGCCGATGACCATGGATGTGAACGGTCCCGGATCGTAGCCGATATAAAGGGGTGCATTCAGATCACAATGCTTCATATCTGCACATGTGAAATTTGCCTGCTCTCCAATGGAAAGAGATTCTATACGCTCTAGATTATAGGTATCGCTCTCGATGTACTTGGGTCCGAACTTAGCAAAGAACATATCCCGGACCCGGTTTTCCCGGACGGAGAAGATAGAGGTATTGAGCGATGCTTTGTCCAATGTGCCCTCCATCTGCTTCTGAATATAATCCGGTCCGAGAACCTTGATATTCGAGAATGACGACGCCCGGAGATAATAGACGGTACCCCGGCGCAGCTGTGTCAGTACAGCCTCCAGCCGGTTGCAATAATTCGTGAGCTTTCTGATAGCCTGTTCGTCATGGCGGATAACTGCTTCTTCCAACAGGTAATAGCGGTGGTTAAGTTCGAGTGCGATGCCTTGGATTGTACGGATACGCTCCGGATCCATCTTTTTCTCGTAGCTGAGAAACCAGTCCTGATCGGTCTCGACATTAGGCGTGGAAGTAGTGCCGGTGGTTCCCATGAAATACGGACTATCGTAGAAGCATGTCGATTTGGACCGCATCGCCGGCCGCACATTCTCATCCACTACACGCTGCTTAATATGCAGCATCTCGTCCATATACAGGTGCGCGATATTCTTACCATTGGCACGCTCCGGCCGCTCACAGCTGACAAACTGGATGACAGTGCCGTTATAGAAGGAGATGGTGTTCTTCCAGTCGGTAATGAGTGTGCGGCATTCCTTGAAATGCGCCGGTGGCTGCTGGCCGATGCTAAAATACATATCCTGCTCATAGTGCTCGGAGAAGAACTCCATGATGCCGGGGACGAGGTTCTCGAATATAGCTTTGTAGGTAGAGGCGAGGAATACCTGTACGGATCCGGGCATGGAGTTCTGCACGCGATCCATACGTGGACCGAGGATGTGGGTGGTTTTTCCTGAGCCACGCCCAATTTCACAGAACAGATCCTGAGTATCGGCCAATAGAGCCAATGTCTGCACCGCTGAGAAATACTGCTCCTCGAAATGCTCTCTATCTATCTTACGTTTCTTCATACTCTACATCCTCCACGCCCATTTCGAGTTTGAGGTCGTCCATGACACGCTCCTTATCTTTCGTCGATAGATTAGAACTCTCGATGAGTACTGCGGATCTGCGCAGCAATTCACGTATGCCATCAGAGCCTAATCCCAGTCGCTCCAGTTGTACATCCGGAGATACCAGGATGCGGCGGAACTTCACACGTTCCGGATCCACACGCCCCGCAGCGGCTGTACACCTGTACTCGCGCGCCTGGTCGTATGCACGCCGTGCAGCTTCCAGTTCGCCGTTCTGCTCACAGAGTTTACCAAGGCGATCCATCTTATCGGCGTAGTAATCCAGCCATTCCTCTGCAGTATTCTCTGATCCGGAGTGCATGAGCGAGACCGACTCTGATATACGGCGTCTGGCTGTAGCTATCGAGATGGCAGGAAATTCCTGCTGCAGCAACCGCGCAGCAGAAAGCATGGAGCCATCTGAGTTATCGCCGGTAAAGAGTTCGTAAGCTCTGGTGAGCTGCCAGATGTATTCTGCCATCTCCGGAGATAGCCCGCAGGTATCTTTACCATGCGATGCCACGATAGTATTTATAGTTTTAGGCGAGAGATTTTGCAGTTGATCTATTTTCATTTCTAATCCGGTTGGTTTGTTGCAATCCCTGTATTTTCAAGGGCTAAAATCATATTTCCGTCTTTTTCAAATCGTGGAGTCCAAGCGCTGCGACCAGCGTGCGCGGGCTTCGGTGACACATGGACATGTTTTGGACATTTTCGCAAAACTGCTAAAGTGCTGATTATGCGTCTTTTAAATATTTTAAGTGTGAGCAAAAGTGCTCAAAATTTAAGGTTTTTGGACAAAAATTTGGACATTTAGCAGAAAAATATCCGTTTAATGGCCAGTGATTTTGATTTGCTCCCGACATGAATGTCGCTACCAAATTGTTCCACGGTCATTTTGCGGTCCCCAAACATACCTTAATTATCATATACGCGTGTGTGCAGGCGCACGAAACTGAAAACATGCGATTTTTTTTGCAAAAAAAATTCAAAAAATCCACTCCTACACTCCTACACTCCTACAAAACGCATTCCGGCAGGGCTTGCACCGTGGCATATTATATTATATAATATATTGATTTTCTGTATAATATATATAAGAATGAGCCGATTATTTACCGTTTGTTTTTCTGTAGGAGTGGTGTAGGTGTTTGTAGGAGTTTGTAGGAGTAGCGTCTTTTGGGTTTGTAGGTTTGTAGGAGTGTAGGAGTGAGTTGCACCTACAATGTAGGAGTAATTTTCGGCTTCTCCTACAAACATACAAGAACAAAAATCGCTCATTTTCAGCAGGTTAGTATTTTACACATCCTATTTTGTAGGAGTGTAGGAGTGTAGGAGTGAAAAAAAACGGAAATTATTTGAAAACAATTTTTTTTGCATATTTTTGTCTTTTCACCCTAATTTCTCATCCTACCGGTGGATTTTGATCTATCCGGTCGGATGGGGTAGTATCCTGCTGACGGACGGGAATCTCGATGTTAAAACCGAGCCTTATTTTTTGTTCCACGGCTCGCGGGAAGTTCAGTTGGATTGCTCTGTTTATCTCCTTGCATACGAATTGCTCCGCGTAGGTGAGCGCATTGAGATAGACGATGTAGTTGTAATAGACATCGGAGCCGGATTTTGAGATGACACCATCATTCTCTACATTCGTAATTGAGGAAGAGATACCGATGCCAGCCAGCGTAACTTTGTCCGCGCGCTCGTCGTACTTAATCACCGAATCGAAATAGTCCTTGAACTTAGACGGGAACTCCGTAAACTCCCAGCCTTCCTGACCGACCTTGGTAGTAGCGTACAGTTTGCCTTGGTTCTTACCTTCTCCGGATAAGAGGCTGGTAATCTTCTCCAGCTCATTGGCTATCAGATCATCCACCATGTTCGGAGAATAGCCGTATGGCTTGTTGCTATCTGGTTCTACCAACTTCACGCCCCGGTACTCCCGCACATATTTAGCCGGATCCGTATTCGACACGTTCTGCTGGCATAGCATCTGCAGCGTATTGGTATGGAACTGCACCCATGCCTGCGGGATTTTGACATGCACATGTGCATTGAGGGCGTTCTTCAGATAGCTATTCAGATACTTAGGCGTGAGGTTCGAAGCCTTCACCCATTCCCGGAGTCCTGCGAACCACTCATTATAGGCATATACCCATTTGCCGAAAGTCTTACATCCGTTAAAGGCTATCGCATTGGGGTGTTTGTACGGGTCTGCCGGGTCGAAGCGGTCGTATATCTCGAAATCGGTAGAACCGGACAGCATCCAGTCGCCCACAGCTACATAATGGCAGTCATTCTGCTTGATGCGCTTGCGAGTAACCGGCTCATCGGTGGCGAGTCGTGCCTCATCCGCTCCGACGTATTGCAACGCCAGAACCGAGCCGCGCTGGTAGCCTTTCATCATTCGCCCTTTAGCAAAATGATATTGGGATATACAGGTGCGTACACGATAGAAATCAGCAATCAGCTGGCGGAGGTAATCGCGGTAGTTATCGACGCCGTGATTCTCCCAGCTATCAAGCCACGCTTGTATCTCGTCATCCTCTATAGGCACGCGCACCTTCTTACCGTCCGCTATCTGCTCCTGATAGAGATACGGGCCATGCCCATATAGGAAATCCTCCTGTTTGCGCAGGATGCCGGGCAGCAGCTTATTCTCCCGGATCAATGCGTCCACTTCTTGCGGATAGAGGTTGTGGCGTTCTCCCCAGATGGGCACATGGTAGGCACCCACAGAGAGGCATATATTCTCTCCGATATACGGGTGATACAGGCGTTTGTAACTGTCGATGCGTTCTGCATCGTCATCACTTAAGCCGTCGATGGTGAACATAGCCACGCCTCCGTTCTTAGCGCGTGTATATCCCAAGCCGTTACCAAGGAACTCTGTTTCGGCACCCGGAGTGCTTACTTTTTTTGACTTTGTCATAAGAAAAACAGTATAAAATTTGTGCAAAATTACTATTCATTTTTGACATATCAAAAGACACAAAAAATGTGCATTTTTTTGCTCAAAAATTTGCATATGTCAGAATTTTTTTGTACCTTTGCACTGTATTTGAAAATTATGCGATTTAGCAGACCGTTTGCGCCGTGTGGCTGACACTATACAAACAGGCTCACAAGAATAGGTTCTTTCTTTAGTTAGAATCCATTTTGTTTTTGAAATCCACCGCGTCCCATGGTTGAGCCTGCCATGGGGCGTTTTTTTATTCCAATGTCACATCGTGCCATGTGTCTGCGATCCGGATTTTTGTGATTAGGTGCTTGCGGCACTGTTTTGACTCGCCGGTATCGAGGTCCTCGAAGTAGAGGAACCGGTCTGTCATGGTGAATTTATGCCGGGCGGATCCCGCGGCTTTATCTCCATCGGCATCTATCGGCCGCGCACGTAGCCGGCATCGCTCGTATTTACGCACGCTATATGGTTTCGTGCTTGTATAGAAGACCAGCCCGAAGTCCTTTCCGGCTTGCCGAAGCAGCCTCATACGGCGTATAGCCTCTGTAACCGTCATGTTATCCTTCCTGTAATACCCGCTGCATCAGTTCAGCCAGTCGCTCCGACCGCTCCAGGTTCTTCTCCTGCCGGCGGCGTTCGTCATCGGAAAGGTCTTTCTTCTTGAGCGAAGCGCGAATACGTGTGCTGTTATGGCGTATATTCGCAGCCTGTTTCATGAATTTGTCCGGATCCGTGCGTTTGAGTTCACGGAACTTATTCATAGTTGCGCGTTCTTCGAGAAACTGCACGGCAATCGGATGCTTGCATGGGAAAATGTGGGTATCCTGATACACCTCCAGTTCATGCTGTGCCATCCGGTTACGGTCATCTAGTTCGGCAATCGCCAGTGCTTTCTCCGGGCAATTGTCAATATCCGCTCTGAGTGCTACCATCTGATGCCATGTGTTTACGCGCTCATCGTACAGTAGAATACAGAGCTGTATATCCGGATTGGTGTTATCGGTCCAGTTGATGCGGGGGAACTCATCTGCTTTGCCGGCTTTCTTTACCGGAGCAGTGCCGGTTGTCTCCCGGTCTTCTTCCGGTTGTCTCCCGGTATATGGCCCCGTGATGGTTCTGCTATCGTCCCGTATGTATCTCGTATGCCTCTTGTGTTTCCCAGCTACTCTCGCGCCAGTCTCGCGCCACTCCAGGATAGCCGACTCGTCCACCTTCTGCAGCAGCTGGTAGATCATGCGTCGGCAGAGAGCTGCTTTATTCACGCGGTTCACACGCGCCAGCTCCGTCATGAGGGGATGATGCGGGAAGATCTGCGCGAACAACTCTCTGTCGCGCTCGAAGTGTTCTTCAGATGCCAACCTGTCCTTGATCGTCTGGCGTTCTGCTATCGAATACCGCTCCATATTATGATTTTTTTGATTCCACGTATTTGTTGATTGCCTCGAGATACTGCTTCAGCTTGTCTGTGCCGATAGCGTCCACTGTAGCCGCCGCCAGCTGCATCAGGTCATCCACTTTATCCTCATCTTTGTTTTTACCACGTCGCGAGTTCTCCATGATTGAGATAATCTCTATCACCATTTCACCTATAACTACTGCAAAGGAGAGGAACGGGATACCGAATAGCGGCAAGAACTGCGCCAATGCCGAAAGCACTACGTCCAACAGCAGGAATGCAAAGAAAACTCCGAAATACTGCAGCAGTTTCGAGAGTGTGCGCCGGATACCCCATGAAGTCGTATGCTTCAAACCGGTACGCTTCGAAGCTGCTATACCGGTGATCAGATCCACTCCGGATGTCATTACTACCAGAAGCCAGGCGAACATCATTACAGCCAGCTTCACCATAAAGCGATGGATGTCCCCCTCCATCAGCGCGGGAATAAATAGCAAAAGATTTGTCATATTATCGTATTTTTGTTTATGACTGCAAAGGTACTGCTTTTTTGCCGTATAGCAAAAGACCTGATTTTACAGGCAAAAAATTGTGTCTTTTGGTATTCCGTGAAGATTTCGTAATTTTGCACCGAATTTAGCGGAAAGCGGAAAAAATGTGGACCTCCGAAGAAATATGCAGTACGGTAGTGCTTTGCCCGGCAAAGTATGTAGCCGCGTGTACCGAAACCAACTTCCTTGCATCTGATGAGAACAAAGTGGTGGAGTTACGCGCTCGTGCAAGGGCACAGTTCAACCGGTCGGAGAAAAACACGGACGGCGGGAAGTTGCTCGAAGAGGATATAACTTTCACCTTCGAAGACAACAGCATCACCGCCGCCCTCCGCAAGTCCAAGTTCAAATACTGGATAGCGCGCGTATATACAATAAAAGGAAACACGCGTACGATAGGCAGCCTCCGTTATCCGGCTGTGATGGAGATGGAAGGAACCGACACCAGCGATACTCTGACGTTAAAAACCAAACAGGAAGTATAAACAGCAACGACTATGAATAACCAGATCATCAACGAGCTTCGTACCTCGCCGCTTGCGATGGTACTTACAGGAACTACAGAGATGGAGGCGGTTCTTCACGAGGCGCAGCGGCCTGCATCCGGTTATCCGGAGATCCAAGCCGTTCAGCGCGCGCAGAACGCCACCGATATCTGTAACGTCTTCAACAATTCCGGCTACAGCGCCGAGCGTATAGCTATCTTCAGCATCACCGGTATGATGTTAAAATACGCACACTTCAACTTCAGTACTGAAGATCTCGAGTGGATCGTGCCGGGAATAGACGATATCGCATTGCTGCTCGAGTACGTTATGCAGAGCGAAGATATCGACGGCGCTATCTTAGTCTTCAACACGCCAGGCGGTACCACGCAATCGCTGATCCGACTGGAGGAAGTGCTGAAGAATCGCACGAAACCGGTGGTAGCCGTCGTAGATGGCATGTGCGCCAGCGCCGGCATGTACGCAGCTTCTCTCTGTGATCGCATCATTGCGCTCAACAAGATGTGCAACGTCGGATCGATCGGCGTTATGGTACAGCTCGTCGATTATGGTCCGTTCTATAAGAAACAAGGCATCAAAATTATCGAGATTTATCCTCCGGAGAGTGCAGATAAGAATAAACCTTACCGCGACGCTATCGACGGGAAAACACAGACCATGATCGATGAGGTACTTACCCCGCTGGCTGTTAACTTACAGGATATCGTACGCACGCACCGTCCGGTGGATGAATCCGTCGAAGGCGTATTATCCGGAAAGATGTTTTATGCCGAAGACGCAATCAAAGCCGGTCTGGTTGACGAGATCGGCAACTTCGAATCCGCTGTAGCCGTTATTACCGGCATCAAGGAGGGCAAGGAGATTGCACAAGCTATGTAAATCCGTCACATATAATTATAGTACTAATCCTTTAACTTTTTTTCGCAATGAAGAAATGGCAAAAAAATGTTGCGGCTATTCTCAAAACGATGGGTATCAGCCGCGAGAAAGTAGCCGCCGGTAACATCTCCGCGGAAGAGTGGAAGCAGATTGAGGAGTCCTACAAGACCGCTCATGGCAAAACTCTGGCCGAGGACAAGGAAGCCGGTGAGGAAGCCGATCCCGACCCGGATCCGGATCCCCAAGCTGCACAGGCTACACAGCTGAGCGACGAAGAGCGTACCGCTATCGCCGACATGCTGGGTGTGGATCCTGCTCAGGTAGCTCAGGAGCCCGCCGCTGCAGCACAGCAAGCCGCACAGGCTGCACAGGCTGCACGCCAGCAAGCCGCACAGATGGCACAGCAGCCGGAACCCAAGAAGCCGGTAGTGGTAGGTGCCATGAAGCGTGCAAACGTGTTCGGCGGTCCTCATACCGCTACTCACTTGTACGGAATCGAGCACGAGCTCTATTCCCGTGAGAAGTTCTACAACCAACTGACCGGCGCTTCTGCAGTGAACGAATCACCGCGCGGCGAAGAGGTTCAGATGGTTCAGCGTGACTTCCTGAAGATGGCAGGTCTCGTGTCCCAGCGTCTTACGCAACTGCGTGAGGCCGGCGCACTGGCAAGCCTGACCATGGCAAGCCTCCATGGCGAGGGTCAGATCAACATGGTACCGCCGACCTCCGAGCTCGGTGAGTATCTGGTACGTCGTACGGACGCGATCATCGCGTACTTCAAGGAGGTTCCTTCCGTCCGCGGTACGATTTTCCCGGTTCACAGCAACGTGCAGAACGCAGAGGTAGCTATCAGCGCTATCGTTGGCGAGCTGTCGCAAGGCTATCGTGAGGGTCGTATCTTCAAGGGTGGCATGCAGTTCACTCCGGACAAGTACAAGGTGGATGACCTGATGTTTAAGTTCAACTTTGTCGATCTCGTACGTCTCGAGAAGGAGTACATCGGCTGGCTGAACCGCAACGAGGGATCTGCTATCATCAAGTGGACCTTCATCGAGTGGGTACTGGTTCATTACGGTACGCAGCTCATCAAAGAGCAGAGCATCCGTAACGTGATCGGTGTACGCGTTCCCCAACAGAACGTGAAAGCCAACCCGTCCAACCTGTCTGCTGACGGTGCATTGCGCGCCATCACACGCGCTATCCGTCAGTACCGCGTACTGCCGTTCGATTCGATCGGTACGTATGACGCCGATACGATGCTCGACACCGTAGAGGCATTCGCCGACGAGGTGGTGAAGGCACACGGCGGTCTGGATGATTTGAAGATCTACCTGAACAAGCGCCACCAACGCTGGTACATCCGCGCGTACCGTGAGAAATACGGTAAGGATGCAGACTTCACCGGCGCTAACGCTCAGCTCGTGGATCTTGATCCGGCATCGCTCGTATGGGTACCGAACATGAAGGAGAACGACTTCATCATGTTTGCCATGGAGCCGGGTAACATCGAGCTCCTGGAGAACAAACCGGGCGAGATGCTGGCATTCGACTTCACTCCGGAGTTCGAGGGCGTAGCTGTCAAGAGCCGTTGGAAAGAAGGTTCTCACGCCACCAAGGCAGGCGCTCCGTTCAAATCGGAGGCAGACCTGAAGGCTGACAACTTCGAGCATCAGTTCATCTTCGTGAACAACCCTGCAAGCGCTCTGACGCTGGCAGCCACGGTTGATCTGAGCGGTAACACGCTCTTCACCATCAGTGGCAACACTGCAGTGACGACTGCCAATGGCGTAGCTACCGACCGCGTGATTACGCTCGTAGCAGCAGCTGCAGGCGCAGAGGTGAAGAAATCCGGCGTGTTCGAGAAGATCGAGTCCGCTTTCACTGCAGGCGCCAAAGGTGACTATATCGAGGTCTATCCGGAACTGGAGGACGCGACCGTCACCATCGACGGCGAGAGCGTAACCATCACGCGTCCGACCGGCAAGCTGCTGGAGTTGGGCCGCAAAGTAACGCCGGCGGTGTAAGGTAACGGGAATCGGAGCGGCGCTTTTTAGCCATAGGCGCCCTCCGTGACCCTATTTGTTCAACTATTAAAACAGTACAACTATGCCTGTTAAGAATATTAAGAAATCCGACGTGGTGGCGAAAGCGAAATCCGCCAAGTTCTCGTATATCATCACCCTCATTGCTGCAGCCGTAATCGACTGGAAAGCAGTGAGCGCAATCGTAAGCGCACTCGATGGTGCCAAGCTTACCTCCAAGATTCCGTTCCTGGAAGGCGTAACCGAAGAAGACGAGATGCACGTGATTGAGTGCAAGGCCGGTACAGTAGTACCAGTAATCAATCCGGGGGAGGCCCCGATGGATGGCAATGCACAAATCACCGGTATCGTAGAGGGCTTGGATGAGAAGACGCTGGATTGGGCTTATAGCATGCAAGGCGAAGAGGTGGTAGCTATCGTAGAACGCTGCTCCGATGGTAAGAAGTTCGCCTTCTTGAACCCTTGCACCGGAGGTCTTACCTTCCAGTACCAGTCCATCGGTGCTCAAGACGGTGGCAATGCCGGAATCAACTTCCAGCTGACCGGTTCGGATTGTCCGAAGCCTATGCTGGTGTACGAACCGGCTACTGCATCGCAGGGCTAATCGGGAGGTCCGGAAAGAAAACCCGTAAGGGCTTTTGCATAAGTGTTATATGTGTTTTGGAGAGGGGAGCCGCAAGGCTTCTCTCTTTTTGTGTTTTACAGCATATTTTGCGCAAAAGTGATTAAAAAACGCACTTTTCGGAAAAATAATTGCCCGAAAACTTGCACATGTGAAAAAAAAGCAGTACTTTTGCAGCGAAAAATAAAAATCCGACGCCCATAGGTGGGCTCAAAATCCGACACCCGTAGGCGGGTAAAGACGATTCCCGGAAGGGATAGAGCC
Source organism: Bacteroidia bacterium (assembly GCA_021152555.1). Taxonomy (GTDB): domain Bacteria; phylum Bacteroidota; class Bacteroidia; order Bacteroidales; family Paludibacteraceae; genus Colicola. Next base: position 30,183 of record JAGKVE010000006.1, read on the forward strand.
GCAAGAAATTGCGGCTCTAATAATAAAAAACAAGTACTATGACAACAAAAGTAAACATTCTTATTGACGGAGGATTCTTTACTCAAAAGTACAAAGAGCGCACCGGTAGGTTACCGCGCGCCAATGACATAGAGGCAGAAGTAACTCCTATTATGCAAGCATTAAGTGCCAAAACAAATGGAGCAACTAATGATATTCTATTCAGAGTTTATTATTATGATTGCCGTCCTTATGAAGGAGTGCATACCAAACCGGGCGCAACCAAACCGACAGATTTCAAACAAGCTCCCAGTTTCCCGATAAAAGAGAGAGTATTACGAGAGCTAGGACAGAAAGAGCAGTTTGCTATACGCTTAGGTGAGTTATCTTTCAATGGCTGGAGGCAAATCACCGTTCAAGATGATTCTGGTAATGATGTTATTGACTATTCTCCCATCTTTCACCAGAAAGGCGTAGATATGAAAGTTGGACTTGACATGGCCCTTATGGGATTAAAACATACTTGTGATAAAATAGTGTTAGTCGCTGGCGACTCCGATTTTATCGCTCCAATAAAATTCGTCAGAAAGGAAGGACTTCAAGTATATTTATATTCAATGGGACATCAGATCAAAACAAAATTAAGAGAGCATTGCGATTTTATTTTGTCATAAAACATTATATATTCGCGTCACGATAGCACCCGAAGATGGGTGCTTTTTTTGTGTTTATACCCACCGACCGATGACCTGGAGATGACCAACTCCCAAAATCGAACGAATAGAACGGTTCTGTCGAACGAATCGAACGAATCGAAAATGTGATCCAAAAATCACGTTTTTGGCAAAAAGACCCTCGAAAACGGGATCCAAATTGGATTTCTTGCGCAAAAGTGATTAAAAAACGCACTTTTCGGAAAAATAATTGCCCGAAAACTTGCACAAATCGGAAAATTGTTGTATCTTTGCAGCGTCATTAGAAATAGTGACCTCTATACTTAGAGTAAAGTGCTGTTTCACGCGTTGAGATAACACTATAAAATGGAAACCGGTGGGAGGTCTTAGCACCTCCCTTTTTTATTAAAAAATATGAGCGACAGAAAAACAGCTACAACGATTGATGAACAATTAACCCGTCTGCAGAGCCGGGGAATGACGATTAACGACATGGAACATGCTCGCAAGGTTCTATTGAGCGTGGGCTATTTCCGTATGGGTTTCTACTGGTATGGCTTCGAGATACCGAAGCACAGGAAGAAAGGCATACACAAGTTCCGTAAGGATACAACATGGGAAAAGGTGGAAGCTCTGTATGATTTTGATGACCGCTTCCGCAATCTCCTTTCTTTCTATCTGCAGACAATCGAGACGGACATCCGTACGCACATCACCTATATCGTGTCAAATCATTATAAGACAGACCCGATTTGGTTTGTTAATCCGGCCTGCGTTGGAGAGGCTTTCATTGACGAGTTTCGCGCCGGATATCCGAAGATCAAACGGAATAACGATGTTATTCGGAAGCATCATCGCAAGTATCCGGAAGATACATACGCACCGGCATGGAAAACATTAGAGTTCCTGACATTCGGCGAAGTGCAACATCTCTACCTCAATATTTTGGACGAACCGTTGCGTCAGCAGGTTTATGCGCGCTATAGTATAGCGGATGAAGATGTATTTAAGTCGTACATTGATATTCTGCGAATCATCCGGAATGTATGCGCCCATAGTCATATTTTGTATGACAAACGGCTGTACGATGGAATTGTCGGCAGGCGTGAATTGTTGGGGCTGGAAGCGGGGGAGGAGTTCTCTATCGTGGGTATTCTCAAGCTAATCTATTATATGCTACGGCAAATAGATCCAAATAAGGAAACAGAGATGCGTAACTCTCTCCGCTCGCTCGTCAATCAAGTTGAATACGATAGCGTAAGATTCGCAATATCACGGTTAGCCTTTTAACCACCGACTCACATACGAGAGACCTACGAGACGATAGCACCCCGCTGCGGGTGCTTTTTTATGTACCCAAAAACGGGATTTTGGGTACACGTTTTGCTCTGAATGTACCCGAAAAACGGGATTTTTGGAACGAAATTTGCCGTTTTTTGCAGAAATTTTCCAAAAAACGACCATTTCTTGCATTTTTTTGCCCAAAAATTTGCTCATGTCAAAAAAAAGCAGTACCTTTGCATCGATGCCATTCGTCTCTCCGGAAGAGACATGTTCTTCACTCCGACGGCCGATGGCGGGCAATACACGTTCCGCCTCGGTAACCGAACCATGACCTATACTATCCAGGAAGGAGGTGCGTTATGAAAACGGAATTTGTATTCGACAATTTCTTTTGTCCGGGCATGCAGGAAGAGAACCGTCCGATTATATTCAACCGTAATTGCCTGAATGATGCACTGGTGTCATGCGCGGAGATCATGCCTCATATCGAGACGGAGCAGCGCCGGCAGATGACAACCGTAATAGAGACGCTTTCTCAGGTGTACCGCTTCATGGACGACATGCACACGGCGTACATGCAGAAGCACGAGCAGCTGCAAGAAGCACTCAAAGAGTAAAGAAACGGTACCGTCACGTCCGTAATGGTAACGAGATGGTAACGTAAATGAAGCGGAACTGACCGCTAAATACCAGAAAAGAGAAGGCACTTCGTTGTGAAACGAGGTGCCTTTGTTGTGTAAAAGTGTGTCTTTTGCCGTTTGGCAAAAAAGCAGTAATTTTGCAGAAAGTTTTTAGGATAACAAATCCCCTAATGTCAACCACATAAGAAGCGGAGAAGTACAGAATGCAAGGAAGAACATGAATACCGATGCTCTTGGATAACCTGAAGCATAAAATCGTCTGGCGATGTATGCGGAGAAAATAAATCTCGCTACCAGGAATATGACCAATACTGCTATCATACTTCTTTAATTTTCTGCAAAGATACAAAAATTTTCCGATACGTGCAAATTTATTAACGAAAAAACACAAAAAAACTGCTTTTTTATACTAATATGGCAAAATTAACAGACGATCAGTTGCGATTTATCATCGACATCGAGGCGACCGGCGCTCAAGGTCAGATCAATAGTCTCCAGGCTGAAATCAGCCGACTGGAGAAACAGAACGCGTCTTTTTCCTCCTCCTTATCCAAAGTAAACAGTGAGATTGCGAAGCAGGAGAAGCAGTTGGCAAAGTTGGAGAAAGCCGGCAAGCAGAATACCGATGAGTACCGGAAGTTATCCGCCGCCACTGAGCAGAACCGACAGAAACAGGCGAAGTTATGCGATGCTATAAAACTAAACTCCAATATTATTGACAGAAATACCGATAAGATGGCGCAGTTCACGTCATCGCTGAAACTGAACCAAATGACGATGCAACAACTGCGAGATCGCGCCAGCCAGTTACGCCGGCAGTTGGATCTAACCAGCAAAGCCGCATCTCCGGAAACCTATCGGAAACTCCAGAATGAATTAGCCGACACCGAAAAGGCGATGGGTAAACTGACAGAGAGACAAAAAACACTCTCTCAAGTATTTACTATGATGTGGGGAGGTGTTGCAGCCAAAGCGGTTAATACCGGCCTTAAATTTTTATGGGACTCATTCAGGAATGGTATCGAAACCATCACTTCCTTTGAATCTGCTAATGCCTCGCTTGCCGCCGTGCTCGGTACCACGCAGGATGGCGTGCAGCGTCTGACGGAAGATGCAAAACGCTTAGGCGAAGTAACCGAATACAGCGCCTCGCAGGTAACGCAGATGCAGACGGAACTGGCAAAGCTCGGATTCAACCAACAGGAGATCCTGGATTCTACACAATATATCCTCCAGTTCGCCACCGCCACCGGATCCGATATTCCGGAAGCGGCACAGTTAGCAGGTGCAGCACTCCGGGCATTCGGATTAGAAGCAACGGAAATGCAGCGCGTAGTAAGTGCTATGGGTGTGGCCACTACCAAATCGGCATTGGACTTTACGTATCTGCAGAACTCCATGAGTACCATCGCGCCGGTAGCTAACGCCTTCGGCTTCTCTATAGAGGAGACGACAGCGCTCCTTGGTACACTTGCCAACAGCGGATTCGATGCGTCAAGTGCTGCCACCGCCACCCGTAATATTTTGCTTAATCTCGCAGATAGCGGTGGCAAATTAGCTCAAGCATTAGGTAAACCAATCACATCGCTCGATGAATTGGCACCGGCACTGCAGCAACTGAAGGATGAAGGCATATCATTGGCCGATGCTCTGGAACTGACCGACCAAAGGTCAGTAGCTGCTTTCGAAACCTTCCTGAATGGCACCGATAGTATGACCACACTCCGGGATAGTATCACCGGCGTAGGTGACGAGTTGGCCGCTATGCAACAGACGAAACTGGATACCGTAGAAGGATCCGTGCAGCTGCTGAAATCCGCATGGGAGGGATTGATGCTGCAGTTCTATGACAGCAAAGGTATTTTCAAGGATCTCGTAGATATGACGATTAAGTTCATATCCGGATTACGTACCGCCGTCAAGTGGGTACAGGATAATGCCAAGGCGATAAAAATCTTTGCCGGCATACTGGCCACCTACTTAGCTACCGGCAAGGCAATCACGCTGTGGAGGGCGAAAGATATCACCGCTATCATCGCGCAGACGAAGGCCCGGATGGCAGAGATAGCAGCTACAATATCCACCAAGAATGCGAATGAGTTGCTGAAGAAAAGCCTTCTATCCTCTCCATGGGGATTGATAGCAATTGCTATTACCGCCGTAGTGACGGGATTGATTGCCTTTGTGAAATGGCTGAATAAGGCATCGGTTACACAAGAAGCCTTCAATAATACACAAGATCGCGCGAAAGAGCTGGCCGCGCAAAACACCGAATCTACTCAAGCAGAGAAAAATGCACTGAATGCACTGGTAGGAGCTATCGTTGAGACCAATAACAACGAACAGCTGCGTAATGATTTGATAGAGCAACTGCAGAAGCAGTATCCGGGCTTCTTAGGTAATATTGAGAAGGAGAAGATTACGAATGAGCTGCTGCAGGGTGCGCTGATGAATGCGAACCAGGAATATGAGCGCCGCATCGCTCTACTGACTGAAGAGGCGAAAGCACAGGCATATCAGGAGACCATGGTGGATCTGAATAAGCAACTGATATTACAGGAGCAGGAACTGGCCACCGCTACCAAGGAGCGGAAGAAAAACAAGATCCGTGAGCAGATTGCCGAGACACAAGAAGCCATCAAGTCCATACAAGAAGGATATCAGGAAGCAGTAAAAAGCGTCGAGCAGGCAAAACAAAGCCTGAATGACTTTACCTCTATCGAAGGCATGGAGAACCGGATGGATTCACTGCTACAGGATATCGCAGCCAAACAGCGGGCGGCAAACAACGCCCGGACTAAGGAACAAAAAGAGTACTACGAGAAAGAGGCGCAGCAGCTACAACAGCAATATGGTGCTCTATCACTCCAATATGACGCAGCCGTTAAGGATGTCGATGCAAAAGCGGCTGCAGCGAAGAAGCAGGCGCTACAGGAGCAGGCAACGTTAGACGACAATGCCTATAAAGAGCAACTGAAAGCACTGCAGGATTCGTATGCAAAACGCAAAGCCGTCATCATCCAGCAGGAAGCCGCCATGCAGATCGCCGCTGAGGATAGCAAGCGCAAGCAGCTGGAACTAACGAAAGAACAGGCGGATGCCGAATTAGCATTTGCACAAGCGCACGGTAAGGCCACTACTGATTTGCAGATTAAAGCAGCCAATGCTCAGATGGCGCTGAATAAGGATAATTACAACCGGATGCAGAAGGACAAGCAGAAATGGTTGGATGACAGTTTGCGCGATGAGCAGGAAAAACTGCGTAGCGGTGCTATCACACAAGAAGAGTACGCAAAGAACGTACGTGATATCCGCACCAAGCATCTGACAGAACTGAAACAACTGATGGTGCAGTATGGCATGGATACTGCAGATATTGACAAAAAGATAGCGGAAAACGACGTCAAGAACCAGGAGGAGGTCAACAAGCAACTCATTGCGTCCGCTAAGAAAGCCCGCCAGGAGGCGCTGAAGTTATCCGGAGAGCACGAGCAGGCGGAACTGGGTATGCTGGAAGAGCAGCGCCGGTTGGGTCTGATTACCGAAACACAATACGAAGCGCAGCAGCGACAGATAGCCGATGTATATGCCAAGGAACGGCTGGGTATAGAGACGATCTATTACGAAGCCGTCAAGAACATGGATGCAGAGACGGTCAAGGCAGCTCAGGATGCAGTGGCCGAAGCTACCAGAGCACTCGACGAGACGCTGCAGGACCGGCTGGCAAAAGCAAGCGAGTACACACGGGAGTTACGTGATATCTTTGCGGAGACAGCAGCTGCTTGCGGCGATACCCTCGGAGGACAACTGATGGACAACATGGCCAACGCCATGGATGCTATCGGCCGGTTCCAAGAGAAGTTAGCCGCCGGTACCATGGATATGGGCCAGAAGATCGGCGCCGGCGTGCAAATGGTCGGTTCTATCGCCACTCAAGCGCTACAGGCAGCCGAGCAGATTACAGCGCAGATCTTTGAGATGGAAGCTAATCAGCTGGAGGCAGCCAAACAGAGAGAACTGGCGGCCGTGGGGGACAACGAAGAGGAAAAGGCAAGGGTAGAGCAGGAGTACGCGCAGAAAGCATTGGACCTGAAGAAGAAGCAAGCCGATGCCGATGCCGCCATTCAGTCCGCAAGCCTGTGGGTAAACACCGCCATGGGTATTGCAACAGCCTGGTCCACATCGATGCAGCTCGGTCCTATCGCCGGACCGATTATGGCTGGTATTCTGACAGCTGCGTTATTAGCCACCGCCGGGATTCAGCAGGCGAATATCATTGCGCAGCGGGATGCTATCAAGAACCAGACGCTGGAGAGCTCCGGAGGAAGCAAAGGTATCAATGAGAGTACAGCAGAACCTGCATCCACTACTACTATCCGTCCAGAGTACCAAGCCGGCGGCCGCGGGTATAGCGATGGAGGTTACACCGGCGACGGAGGCATACACGAACCCGCCGGCATTGTGCATAAGGGCGAGTATGTAGTTAGCCAGGCGGAACTCAAGAACCCGACCGTGGTACCGATGGTGCATGCCATCGAGGCAGCGCGACAGCAGCGCAAACACGGACACTCCGGATCCAGTGCTCACGGCTATGCCGATGGCGGATACACCGGCGACGCATCCGGAGTATCTGATGAATTGATTGCCGTAGTGCAGGAGCTGGCAGCCCAAGTGCTGGAAATGAAAAAAACCAAGCTCCTGGCTGAAGTGAACTATCAGGAGTTCAAGAGTGCGGAGAGCAAGATGGACAAACTGAAAAAGAAAGGAGGCTTAGGATGATTATCGCTATTCAATCCACAGGTGTCACATTGGATTTGCAGGCAGACATCAAACTTAATATAGAAATGACATCTCCTATATTCTCTAATGCCGGGTCAATGTCATTGCCAATCAGTTTGCCATTAAGTTCGCATAACCGGCGTGCGCTCAATTTTCCGGACAGACTGGATATATATGATTCAGGGGAAGACGACATCCGGGCTATTAAAGATATAGACGTAATTGTCACGCAAGGCAGCTTGCAGCAGTTGGCTACCATGAGTATATCCGGATGCTCGGAATCATCAGTCGAAGTTACGTTATACTTTAACGAATCTAACATCTGGAGTAAGATAGCGGATATGACATTACCACAAGTAATGGCAGGCATGCACTATGGAGATATCCCGCCTACAGACAAAGATATCGAGGATTATCGTGAAAAATTATATAAAGACCTCAAAAATGACATTCATACATATCCTATTTTTAAGGATCTGCGTGAGGATAACCTCCGGCAAGGAGATATTTCATATGAAGAATGGGAGAAGATGCTTTCAGAACGTGCCGAATGGTTTAAGAATCGTGATTTTTTCATGGCTCCTATCTATACGGAAGACGGGTGGTTGAATAAGACAGGTCAAATGGGCCGTTTGATACAAACAACAGGTTACTTATATATTACCGCCTTTTTACGGTTGGATTATATACTGCACAAAATTTTTGAGAAAGCCGGTTACTCATTAACCATAGATTTTGACACTTTCAGAAAAAGCGAGAATGATAATCATTTTGAGGACCAGTGGCATTCTATTGTAGTCCTGAATAATACAATGGATGCGCTTTATCCGGGATGTATGTATTATAGTGCTTTAGTACCTGAAATTACCTGCAAAGAATTTCTTATGGCAGTTCAGGCGCAGTTCGGATGTGCCTTTGTAATCCAGTCGGATATGTCATATAAGATGATATTTACCGAAGGCATACTTACCAGAAAATCTGTTTCAATAGATGCACCACAATATGTCTATCAACAAACAACATTCAATTCTTCTCCAGGTACTAGTATCACTGACAATATAGAGAAATCAGAAAGGGGAAATATGATTTTTGAGAGCCTTCCTGATACACCATTTAATTCTGACTATATTTCAGGAGCTGGAGGTTGGGATGACTATCCAAAAATCCATACCATAGCCCTTAATGGGGTATGCCAACGTACAACCACTACTATTACAGAAAATGATGATACAACAAAATCAAAGAAATGCCCGCTTATATTCGTGAGGGCCGATTTCGCAATCGTGTATATCACCAATTATGATCAGCTCGATCGGCCAGGTACATCTGAGGGGACTTATCCGGCAATCAGGAAACCATATATTGAACTTTTGAGAGAACCGCTTCATGATACAGAGGATATTTCACTTGATATTGTGCCATATTATTTTTCTTCATATGAAGAGAATCCCTTGTTCGTTCTACTAAATAAGGCCTATAGTACAATCAGTGAAAATTGCGACAGGATAACCATTACAAGTATAATGAGTATAAGCGATTTGATTTCGTTTGACTTCATGCAGCCTCTAATCATCAAAGGTCGTTTTTGTTGGCCGGTAAAAGTCCAATATGAGATGACGAACAGCAGTGTTCAGCAAGTGTCATTAGAACTTATATCACCTCGCGTGGTGGTGTAAAATATATGTCTTTTTCTATGTAAAAGAAATGTTATACCTTTGCAAAAAATAAAGTTATGATCAACATATATCATTCACCAAAACAATTCCAATTTTTAGAGGATGGTGTCAAATATACACTGAGAGAATTTGTTAAATTAGGACAAGGAGAAGCCATGCCACTTGTTATTCAATTCAGCATCGGCTATCATACAAGGGGTTATAGAGGAATTCCAACGTATAATGTAAATAGTATAGACATATTATGTTATCCGAAATTCAAAGTGGCTCGCGGTGTGAAACAGCGGCTATGGGACGTAGAATTGGACAGTATTTTAAATGCATACGTACAACGTTTGTTTGCCACAACTTATATATATGGCTATGTAAAACTACAACTCATATCTGCAAAAAGAGTAGATGAAACGGCAGAAAAAATAGAATTAGAAGATGAAGTTCATTATTGCCTATATGGAACCTCCGGCGGGATAGACATGGATAATGAATTGTCAAAAGATATTCACCCGTTCTTGCTCTCACGAGGATCGGAAACAGGAGCATTACATTTCTTTCGTTCAGAGCTAAAAGCGATGGAGCATATTTATGCTATTATACCACTGGATTGGTATGATTATGTTTATTTTGATACGGATGAGAAGGAGTATCCAGATCAAGCTTTTGATGATCGCTTAATATTTATAGAAGGAAGAGGAGAACTGGTTGCTATACATTATTCAAAAGATGACTCAGAAACTCAATATGATGTAACCGGTGCTAATTCAATATTTTTGCATCTGCGAGTGGATGGTGAGCCAACACAAGATAGGATATACGCTATAGCAGTAGAAGATGATCCGGATACGGATGAAACTCATTTGATACGCTGGACTAACTCAATGGGTGCTCCGGAAACTCTTTTATTAACAGGAGAGATGAAAGACATATCGGAAATAGAGAAACCGGAACTATATATACATGAGCAAACAGATGTAAGAGTTACTCGCAAGCAAATACGGGGCATCTCAAAAACCAAATATAGTTTACATACAGGATACTTAACATCATCGCGTATTTCTGCATTGCGAGATATGCTATTGAGTGAGGAAGTAGAAATGCTGATAGAAGATCAATGGGTTCCAGTGAGTGTCGCTTCTGATGTGGCGAATGCCATTCATCAGAGCACACCGGAAGATTATGAATTAACCATTGAAATTCTTGAGCAGACGCGATATAGACAACCAAACAGAACCATCAATCCGTTACCGGCCAGCCGTAACATGCTGCTGCAGGATAATAGTGGTAATATCATCTTAGATAACAATTCAAATACAATTCAGGAAAATGGCTAAATTTGATTCGCAGTATCCGGAGCAAGTCTCTCCGGAAGAAGGAGATAAATTTCTCATCGCTTCTGAACAAGACGGGGAAATAATGTCACTACAATTCGGCACCGTTATTAAGTCAATAGAGAAACAACTGAATCAGGTTGATGATAAGCTATCAACGACATCGCTGAAACCAGTTCAGAACAAAGTAATTACAATGGCTATCAATGAAATCCAAACAGAACTACAGTCTGCCGCCAAAGAGGCGACTTTAGAGAGTGTACAGAGCCTAGTGAATCAAGTTTACAATGAGGGAGCAAAGCAAGGCACTCTAACGGAAACGGCATTACAGATACGACAGGGTTTTGATAAAACACTTAGCAAGGAAGAAGTTATATTATTATATCTCAAGGCTCTCGGGACAGATGTGAGAGGTATAATACGGGGAAGAGAACAAATTTACATACCAACTGATGAGACAGTCGAAGAGTCAGGTTCTATAAGATATCGGATACTCAGAATAGATGGAGAAGTATATTGGTCGGACGCACTTGATACAAGTGGTGTTATATATAATAGCCCCACAAGCCAAGAGGAAATAGACCGCATAATGCAGTATTATCCATCTATAAGAAAAATAGACTCCGTAATAAGAGCGCTACAACTTAATGTAGAAGAGCTATCCGACTCAGCTCGTTCTTATAAAAATGAGATTATTCATGCTATAGAAGAAGCCGTCACTCCTGTTATAAAAACTCTACCTCATTATGTTTATGATGAAGGTATTTTGAGATTACCTTATTCCGAGGCGATGTCGTATGTAGATGTTACTGACTACGTTAATCAAATTCTAAAACTTGGATTCAAAGATCGTGTAGTGCATCTGATCGAAAATTGTGGACAAGAATATGATATATTTGTTTTTTTACGTAAACATTACATCAATGAAGAAGATGGTACGAATGAAGTCTACTATCAAAAAATTAATGTCTTAGAACTTTTAAATTATCAGCCAGGAATTGATTTAACTGTGGAATGGGAGGGCTTTATTGAAAACTGGGACGGAAAGGGATTTATCTATGTAGAATTAGATTTCGGTATGCTGTATTATTCATTGGAATATATTAATGGAGAACAACTTTTTGAAAATGAAAATACTCCTTCAAGCGTATATTATGATATGAGATACCCGGTAGATATGGAAAAATTAAGTGCTTTCCCTGAAATAGGATATAGAAACGAATGCGATATATTAACACAAAATGAGGTATAAAATGAAGATTAAGAAAATTCCAACTGGAGTATTACTGACAGCAGAACAATCCAACTATATTGTCCGCGAAGGAAGTAGTTGGTTAAGAAAAAATAATCTTATTATAGATGACATAAAAAAAGTTCCTTTATATCGCGATGCGACCAAAGAAGAAGTAGTTGAATGGGAGAAAAAGCATCCGGTTAAAGCTACGGCAAGCATAACGGAGCAAACTGCACCTGAAAACCAATAGAATATGTACAATCAACAAGACGACTCAGGATGCCGCGACACGTTTATCGGTTATGTGATAGGCATAGTGATAGTGTTTATTCTCTGCATGCTCACATCTTGTGCATCTACGAAGCACATGGAGCGGTACTCCGGAAGAGACAGCACCATCTACCACCATATCTACGACACCACCCGTGTCGTAGTGGCGGTTACCCGGTCCGAGACCAAGCACAGCAGCACCGAGACCAAGTCCGGCAAGCAGATCTTCTTCGGAGAGGGAGGTGGCACCTACAACGAACAGACCGGCGAGGCGACCAATGTCTCGTCCGTCATCAGCGACACCCATACGACCACCGAGACCGACTCCACGGCGCTCTACCGCGCCGAACTGGATGCGGTGCAGGCCCGATTTGACAGTCTGAGCGAGGTCTGTAAAACTTATACGTCTCAGCTGGAGACGGAGCGCACAGTACCCAAGCGCACCGTCTATGACCGATTCTGCAGTTTGTGGTTCTGGATTACAGCTATACTATTGCTGATTAAGGTAGTAGCATGGGTTATGGAGAAAATCCCGGCAACAGCTCCGTATATCATCCTTATCCGAAGATTTGTACCGCTCCTCTAATGCTTGTTCAGAAATGACATACAAGGATTTTAAAGACCTGCTCTTACCAAATACGAAAGTACGACGATTTAGAGATCTATATCATTTCCTTGGTGCAGTTCCGGACAAGGATGGCGAGGTCTTCGTATTTAAGACATGGATTAGAAGCCGTGGCAAATGGGGATATATTGCTATCCCGGATTGGGCACTACAAATCGATTTTGAATGCGGAGTAGTACACATTTTGTAAAATATAACAAGATATGATAACATTACTTATTGACAATGGCCACGGCAAAAATACCGCCGGCAAACGGTCTCCTCTGATGGAAGATGGCCGCACTCAACTACAGGAATGGGAGTTCACACGCAAGGTAGCGCAGCGCATCGTTGAATTAGCTCCCCAGTATGATATCAAACCGGTCATCCTGGTTCCTGAAGAAGAAGACATCGCGCTCTCCATACGCGCAGCGCGCGCGAATAAATATATTAGGAGTAATCCGGCTGAAAAGTGTGTATTAGTCTCTATCCATGGTAACGCCGCAGGCAATGGAAGTGCATGGATGAAAGCACGTGGATGGGAGGCATGGACTACTATAGGAAAAAACAACAGTGATAAACTGGCAGAAAAACTATACGATGCAGCCGGCAAATTCTTCCCTGCAGGCACGAAACTACGTGCGGATAATTCCGATGGAGATAAAGATAAGGAGAAGGATTTTACCGTGATTAAGAAGGCATCATGCCCGGCAGTGCTCACCGAAAACTTCTTCTATGACAATCCGGACGACTGTAGATATATGCTTTCATTCGAAGGCATCGACGCGATAGCTCGGGCGCATCTGGCCGGAACTATTTATTATTTCACTAAATAACTCCAACATATGACAAAGTACACGATAGCAGAGCGCCAGGAACTAAAGTGCAAACTGACCGATGAAAAGTATTTTGAGAAGGATCTGCAGCTTTTCGCCAAATTATATCCGCATCATGTGATAAATGATGAGTGCAAACGGGCTAACAAGATGAATAAAGCCGGGCTGCACAGTCGCATGCTCTACATTCTACTTACTCGAGCAACAGAAGAACAGATTGTGGCTAATCGTCGTCAAAAACGGTCCGAACGTGCAACACCAAGGGATATAGCAAACCGCTTGCATAGAATAGCTGCAGCGTGTGGTGAAAATGTGAAGCTATTTCTTAATACCCGGAAGCCTGATTGTTAATGCGCGTTATCATCTCCTCGTCGATATGGTCAGCATAGCGCGTAGTCATAGATAGGTCGCTATGACCGGCAGCATGCATAACATCGAGATCTACAACTCCATCAATCAATAAATCATGAATACCGGTATCCCGGAGTGAGTATAGCTGATATTCCTCCGGAAGATTCAGATCCTCTCTCATTTTCTCCCATGCATTCCCGAATGAGTGGGAGTTTTTCTGTTTCGGACCATATGACCAGGTTCCATCACAGAATATGAAATCAGTAGCCGCTGCGCCTTCGAGATGCTGATGGAGTAATTTTGCCAGGTCTTCATCTATTCGGCCATAGCGTTCTTTCCCGTTCTTGGTCTGGTCAAATGGCATATGGATACAGGATTTGTCATAAAGTATCTGATTCATCCGCACGCGAGACACTTCTATCGGCCGTAGTAGAGAAGTATATACAAGCCGGCATACAATGCGCATGCCCGGATTATTCTTTGCAAAATACTGATCTATTTTGAGTCGGATATGCTTCGGTATCAATGTGCGCTTCTTTTTCGGTTCCCGCTTCGATTTAATAGTTTCGAATGGATTTTCTTTTGCATAGCACTTTTCTATACACCAGGCGAAAAATGCGCGGCCGAGTTTCAGGTTATTATTGTATGTGCGCTCACTTACATGTCCGGAACATTGTGCGCGTTTCTTTGATTTATTTACAACAGCGCTATCTCCGGCCCAGATATAATCCATGAACTGAATCGCTATCACCTTGGTAAATAGTGTGCAGTTGCATCGCGGATAGTTCGCTTCCACCCAACTTTTCAATCGAATGCAGAAACTCCGGTATGCCATCATTGTGTTTTTCGCCAGTGTACTTTGCTTTTCCCGAATATATTGATCAATAATCTGAGGTATAGGTATATACTCCCGAGTATTAACTACTTCTCCGATGGGCGACCAGCCACCGGCTAATTTTACATTCAGTTTACAGATGATGCCGGTAGCATACTCCTTGAAATCCTTAGCGGTTGCAAAGCGCTTGCGGATCCTGTTTAGTTTTATAGTACGCCGGACATAACCACCGGATAGGTGGTCAAAGAAATAGTACTCAATTATATGCCCATGCGAATTTTTTCGTAGGACCGCAGGGATATAAGGGGTAATCGTGTGCGCGGGAGTTGTAGGCATTTTTTTTTCTTACCCAGTTTTTGATAACCAGGCAAGAAAAATCATACCAGAAAATTTTTGTGCCGATTTTGTGCCGATATTTTTAGCATTTCATCGGCTGACGCCTTATTATTTAAGGCTTAGAGCCACTTCCCGGACTCGAACCGGGGACCTACGCATTACGAATGCGTTGCTCTACCAACTGAGCCAAAGTGGCTTGGAAGTACAAAAGCGGGTGCAAAAGTACTGCTTTTTTTTGATATATGCAAATTTTTTTGAGTTTTTTTTGTGTATATGGCATAAATTTTGTAATTTTGCAACCGAAACAATCCAGAACACATGAAGAAAGCCGGTGCTATACTATTTTTGTTAACGCTCAGTATAGGTTCTTTTGCCCAGACGCATACGCGCGTGTTCAGTGAACAGATACGTACGCTCCGCGTGGAGCGGTATGTGCTGAGACTGGAAAATGGAATGGTGGACGGGACGGAGCCGGAGAACACGCTCCATATATCCTTTGACGAGATGAGCCACGATGTGCATTTCTACACCTATACGGTGCAAATGATGGATTGTCCCGCTCCGCTTAATGAGGGTTTTGCAAAGCCAAACGACGCTCTTTTGAGCGGAGAATACCTGCACGGATTTACAACAAAAGATATTACGGATTACGAGCATTCAATCAATACCAGCCGTGAATATACGCATTATTGGTTCACGTTCCCGAATGAGGACATGGCGCTTACCAAGAGTGGCTGTTTCCGCTTGACCATTTACGAAGACGGCAATCCGGATAACAAAGTAGCGGAGGTGGATTTCTGCGTTGTGGAGCCGCTTGTGAAGGTGGAAGCCGCTGTGCGCTCTCATACAGATATCGAGTTTAATGGAAGGTTTCAGCAAGTAGATATTGACGTTGACCTGCAGCCCTCTGATGCCACAGGGCAGATATCGGAGACCAACTATCAGCCGTCAGATTTCAGGGTGGTAGTCACGCAAAACAACCGCTTGGATAACGCAGTTGTATTGACACGGCCTACGTTTATGGACACGCAGCGGATGCGATATATCAACAACAAGGCGCTTGTCTTCGAGGGCGGGAATGAGTACCACCATTTCGATGCGTTCAGTTGCTTCTATGCCGGATATGGCATCGACCGTGTCTATCATGAGATGGGGGATTACCATGTGCTCCTTTTTCCCAATGAGATTACCCGTGGCCAGTATATACACGAATATGACTCAGACGGGCGGTTTGTTGTCAATGCCGAGCGTACGGCGGATAGCGACACCGAGGCGGAGTATATGTGGGTGCATTGGACGCTGCCTGCTGACAAACCTTGGTTTGACGGCGCATTGTATGTCGGTGGGGAACTGTTCAATAACGAAATGACATTACGCAACCGTATGCAATACGATAACGACGCCAAGTGCTACTGGCTTACGGCGCTTGTCAAGCAGGGAGGCTATGATTATCAGTATTGGTTTGTTCCTAAGGAGTCGAAAGACGCAAGTCGAAGAGCGCAAGCCAATTATACAACCACAACACAACGGACGGACGGTAGCTTTTGGCAGACGGAGAATGAGTATGCCATCTATGTCTATTGGAGACCGTTCGGAGCACGGTATGACAGACTCGTGGGAATGCAGATAATAAAATCGACACTCTGACGAGTGCCGTTTTTTTTAGGGAGAAAGCATTGCGGATTTCCTATTCTTGTTACGGTGTGGAAAAACTTTTTCGAACACCCTGTTCAGAAAAAATCGTTAGTTGTTCTTAGTGATTCTTAGTGGTTCTTAGTGGTTTTCGATACTATTTCGAGACCATTTCCTGTGTGCATGCCAACCATCGTTTGTGTGCGCCGTTCAATGTTTGCGGAAATCCTTCGGCGAACAGCCGGTATGCCGCTTGAAAAAGGTCCCGAAAGGGGAGTGGTTTACGAACCCGAACTGGTCCGCTATCTCCTGAATGGATTTAGTTGCGGTAAGGAGCAATGTTTTTGCCCGCAGGACAACGCCAACTTCAAGGCACAGAAGGACGAGCCGGGTGGTTACAAAACCATGCGCTCCTACCTCTTCCACTTGGAGAAGGTCGCTTGGGAACAGACCAACGGTTAAGAAGCCTACCCCTAACCCCTCCCTGAAAGGAGGGGGAAAGGGGACGCCTGAAGGTCTGTAGGAACGTTACACTGTAAGAAAAATCGCTCTTCGGAGCGTTTTTTTCCTCTAAACACTAAACTCTAAACTCTAAATAGAGAGATAAATAAAAAACAAACGATTTTTTTTGAGAAAAATTTGCATAATCAAAAAAAAAGTAGTACTTTTGCACTCGATTTTGCGCGTATGAGCAGGCAAGACCACAATATTATCGACCTATCGCGGCTGCAATTTGGCACGCATCGGTTTGATATTCAGTTAGATGACGCATTCTTTGAGGGCCTAGAAAAGTCCGAAATAAAGAAAGGCATGGTGGTCGCGCATGTAACGCTAAATCTCCGTGAGGAGGACTATTCGCTCAATATCGCAGTTCATGGGACTGTTTTTGTTGTGTGTGACCGCTGTCTTGACCTCATGGCGATAGAAATTGATGATGAGCAAGAGATTTTCTCTGAAGACGAAACAAATGACCAAATGGTAAATCTTCAGTGGCTCGCATATGAAATAGTAAGCATCAATATTCCGCTCGTTCACAGTCACCAACCGGGTGGTTGCAATCCGCAAATGGAACTTCTCCTCCATGACCATCTATGTGACGAACCGGAACCCGAAGATAATTGAAAACATACGTTAACAGTTTAAAGATTAAAGAATATGGCACATCCAAAAAGAAGACAATCTCACACCCGTCAAGCCAAACGTCGTACGCATGACGTAGTGAAGGCTCCGACATTGGCTACATGCCCGAATTGCGGCGCTCTGCACATTTACCACACAGTATGCCCGAGTTGCGGATATTACCGTGGTAAATTGGCGGTTGAGAAAACGGAGGCTTAAGCAAGCTAACAGGTGAAAGTTGAAAGGTGAAAAGTTACGTTTAGGGCTTTTTGCCTTTTCACCTTGTATAATTATAATATTTTACGCGTGCGCGACGCACGTATGTGACCCGTGAGGGACACCACTGTACAAACAACTAACAAAATTTAATCACACATCACAATGTACAACAATTCCAACAATGAAGGTGAGCGTCGTCCAAGACCACGTTTCCACCGCGAAGGCGAGTCATTATCCGCCCGCCCGCATTTACACAATGACGGAGAACAGCGTCCGCGTTTCCAGCGTGACGGAGGGCAGCGTCCCAACCGATTGTTCGGCGGCAAACCTAAACGTAACAACGGGCTTTATTCCAACCGTAAACAGCAGGTTTACAAAGAGCAGCATGAGGACCCGACAAAACCTATACGTCTCAATAAATTCCTTGCAAACGCGGGTATCTGCTCCCGACGAGAAGCAGACGACTTCATTCAAGCCGGCGTGATTACAGTGAATGGCGTAACAGTTGATAACTTGGGTGTCAAAGTGCTGCCGACGGATGAAGTGCGTTTCCATGACCAGCCCGTTCGCCGGGAGCAGAAAGTTTATATCCTGCTCAATAAGCCCAAGAACACCGTGACCACGACCGATGATCCGCAGGAACGCAATACCGTAATCGACATTGTACGTAATGCTTGCGCAGAGCGTATCTACCCGGTTGGCCGTCTTGACAGAAATACAACCGGAGTGTTGCTGCTCACCAATGACGGCGATCTCGCTGCCAAGCTGACACACCCTAAATTTCATAAGAAGAAGATTTACGCCGTTACTCTCGACCGCGAACTGGACGAGATTGATGAAGCTATCATTCGCTCCGGCGTTGTGCTGGACGATGAACGTATAGTGCCGGATGCGCTGGAATTCCCAAAAGCCGACCGCAAACATATCGGATTGGAAATTCACTCAGGGCAAAACCGAGTAGTGCGCCGTATCTTTGAGAAAGTAGGGTATAAGGTGGTTAACCTTGATCGCGTGTCCTTCGCCGGTCTGACAAAGAAAAATGTAGGACGCGGCAAATGGCGTTTCCTTACACCCAAAGAGGTGGCTTTCCTCAAAATGGGGTCTTTTGAATGACTCGTGCTTAATTTATAATTTTTGATTTTTAATTTTGAATCACCGTAGCGTTCATTATATATTATTCTCCATCACCGTTGCGATGGCCGTCGTTGCCGGCATAATGGTCTTCCATGTGAATGTCAATGCCGACATGACAAAGTACCTTCCGGATGACTCGCAGATGAAAAGCGGTCTTGAGATCGTGGCATCCGAGTTCGGCGCGTCGGCACAGATGTCCGGCGCCGATGTGCATGTCATGTTCGAAGGCGTGCGTCCGCAGGAGGTACCTGGTATCAGGTCACTGATGGAAGCCTATCCGGACGTACACGGCGTGTCTTACCGCTATTCGAAAGACAGCACGCATACCGTCTTCGACCTTAACGTACCGAAGTCGGTTGACCAGAAAGCATTAGGCAAGCAGATAAGCACCCGTTTTGGCGGCAACTGTGTGGTGGAAACAAGTCAGGACGGTGCTACACCGCCTGTCTCTGTCATCATAATTGCGGCTGTCATGATTATGTTAGTGCTGTTCCTTATGGCGCAATCGTGGTTTGAACCTGTCATAATTCTTCTCACCGCCGGTTTGGCCATTGTGCTGAATATGGGAACCAACGCCTTGCTGCCATCGGTATCCATCACCACCAATTTTATAGGTTCTATACTGCAAGCGTTTCTCTCGCTCGATTACTGTATTGTGTTGCTGAACCGTTACCGTCAGGAACAGGACGAACATACCGACAAACGCACGGCTGTCTTGGCTGCGAATAGAGCCATTAAACGCGCAGCACCGTCCATTCTGTCTTCGGCACTAACTACCGTTGTGGGCCTGCTAATGCTCTGTTTCATGCGGCTTAAAATAGGGGCGGACATGGGTATTGTATTAGCAAAGGGCGTCGTGTGCTCGCTTTTGTGTACGTTTACTGCCATGCCGGCGCTTATGATCATCTTTCGACGTACCATCAATCACACCGCCAAGAAAGCCTATGTGCCGCCTACCGACGGCCTCGCGCGCTTCATCTCACGTCATAAACTGCCCATAGCAATCGGAGCCGTCATACTCTTTTTCGGATCATGGTACCTCTCGCGACAAACGACAATCTTCTTTTCCGCAGAAGCCGAATCGCAGATTGAGAAGGTATTCCCCTCGCCCAATCCATTTGTGCTCGTTTATAGCACTCAGGATGAGGATTCGGTCTATGGTCTGGTGGACAATCTGATGGAACAGCCTGGTATTCTGTCCGTCATCTCGTATCCGACGTTGATGTCGCAGCCTTTGACACCTACGGAAATGGCGCACCATGTGCGTTCGCTTATAACGGATTTCAAAGACTTCATGCCAGAGGGTACAACGGTGCCTACTGAGGCCCTTGATATGCTTAATCCCGAAATGGTTCAGTTGCTCTATTACATGCACTCCAAGGATTCGGTAGAGACACAACTTGCATTCCCCGATCTGGCGCGTTTCCTTCACTCGCATGTAGTCACTAATCCGCTGTTCGCCGCCTATCTGGACGAAGATATAAAGAAACAAATAGCATTGTTGCAGTCAATGCTTGATGTGCCTGCTGAAGAAACCGAACCGGCAACGCCATCCGCTCAAAAAGCACAGACCGGACATCGTGCGGAGCAACGTGCTGAACAAAAACAACAAGCCTTTTCGGGGACCATTGCAGAAGACACGATACCGTTTCTGCCGCGCGAGACGATAGCGCCGCTTAATGAGACACCGGCTACCATCGTAGTGGAAAACGAGCCAGAGATCCCGGAAATGAATATCAACCGTATAGCAATCGTTCCGTTCATTGAGAAACTCAACGCCCGTCAGACCTCTGCGGTGACAGTTGAAATGCGCAAACTGACGGACACGGCGGCTATCCGTCTGCCGATGTCGGTCAACGAAATGTCTGTATATATAGGCTCTACTCTTATCCAAACTCGCCTTGTGTATGGCTATGCACCAGGCAAAGTGAAGAAACTCAGTCCATTACAGTACGTTCATCTGCTGGTGGACGACCTTTTCAAACGCCCGGGATTGGCTGGTATGATTTCCGAAGAGCAGCGCACCTTGCTCAGCCAGCGGGCGCACCTAATGGACCTCGCTGACGAAAATGCGGCTCTTACACCGGAAGACCTCAATATATTACTCCGTGCTTTCGGAGTAGACAACCTGAGCGAAGAGGAATTGTTGGCAATCGCAAACCCTCCCCAACCGGTAATGCCGCAGACAACTGGCAAACAGCCGTCTGAACTGGATACACAAGCCATAGTCAATTCGGTAGCCGACATGCAGCGATTGCTCCATAGCACGGATACAACACGTGCAGTGGCTTCTGCGCCCGTTGTGAAAAAAGAACAACCGCAGACTCCGAAACACAGAGGACCATCCAAAGCCGACATGCAGGCGGAACTGTTCACCGAATTGGTATTAGAAGGAAATACATATCCGGCAGACGAAATGGCAGATAAGTTGGCGCGTCTGATGAAACTATCCGATGTCAAGTCGGCACCCGTTACGCCGGCACAAATGTCGCTTTTATATGACTATTACGCAGCGGTAAACAGTAACTGCGATACGCTCCGGCTGGGCTTTGAACCGCTCCTCGTCTATCTTTGCGACACGTTGGTGTATGACCCGCGTCTTGCAGATATCTTGCCGGATACCATCCGTACGGAGACAACTAACATTAAAGCGCAATTGAAAGAAGGCCTGGGACAACTGCGCAAGGAAAACCACTCGCTACTCGTTGTTCTTTCTTCACTGCCCCAGGAGTCGCCTGAGACATACGCTTTCGTTGATACGCTGACGTCTTTGGCTGATGCACTGTTGTCACATGAGCATTATTATGTGGGCGAGTCGGTGATGTACGCAGAAATGCGCGGCGGCTTTGACCACGAGATGAACGTCGTATCGCTCCTTACAATACTCTCTATCTTCCTGATTGTAGCTGTCACTTTCCGCTCGTTCATAGTACCTACTATCTTGGTCGTGACGGTCATGAGCGCGGTGTATGTCAACGTAGTGGTAGCAGGGTGGGTAACAGGTCAGATGTTATATCTCGCTTATCTTATCGTGCAGGCTATTCTCATGGGGGCTACGATCGATTACGGAATACTGTTTGCCAACTACTACCGCGAGTTTCGCAAGACAATGCTTCCTATTGACGCCGTTTGTGTCGCGTACAGGGGCTCTATCCGGACAATTCTCACTTCCGGACTTATCATGGTAATCGGTCCAGGTGCGATGGCACTCTTTGTGGACGACCTAATGATTGCCAATATTGTCGGCTGTCTGGCCGTCGGTGCTTTCATGGCAATTGTACTCACACTAACCGTCGTTCCTGCAGTCCTCGTGGCGCTCGATAAGTGGGTAGTGTATGGAAAGAAAAACCGTTTCTCCGGCGATGAACAAGAATAATGAGCAATGGGATATGACCATCACGCCACGTGATAGGCTGCTTGCGTTGGATTGGCGGGAAATATGGCGTTACAGAGATATGTTTGTGCTCTTTGTAGAACGCAATTTTCGTACGGCGTACAAACAGACCATTCTCGGACCTCTTTGGTTCATTATAACGCCTGTGCTGTCTGTTATTGTTTATGTGGCGGTTTTCGGCGGAATAGCCAATATCCCTACGGACGGCATACCCCCAATACTGTTTTATCTGTTAGGCATTTCGGTGTGGGGCTATTTCTCCTCTTGCGTCAGCGCAACCTCCAACTCATTCGTTACTAACGCCGATATTTTCGGGAAAGTCTATTTCCCGCGCATTATAATGCCCATTGTAGCGGTTACCACTAATCTGCTGACCTTTGCTATACAACTTGTTATTTTTGCAGCGTTTTATATCTATTACGCGGCAACGGGAACGGAACTTGCTATTCACTGGCAGGTAGTTCTTTTTCCTTTTCTTATTCTGCTGCTTGCGTTTATGGCTGTCGGATTTGGAATGATTTTTTCATCACTGACGACCAAGTACCGCGACCTGCAGGTAATGCTCAATAAAATCATTTCGCTATGGGTGTACGTTACGCCGGTTATCTATCCTTTGAGTCTTGTACGCAATCCTAAACTGCATATGGCTATGTCTCTCAATCCTGTTACACCGGTTATGGAAGCCGTCAAATACTCGTTGCTCGGGCAGGGACAGTTCTCTTGGCTTTGGCTGGGATACAGCACGGTCTTCACGCTCTTTTTGCTTGTAGTGGGGCTGATGTTGTTCAATAAAGTACAAAAATCATTCATGGACACCGTCTGAACAAATGGTTAATGACTTTACATATTGGACGACTCAAATCACCCCTGACACGTATGTGAAAGGGTTGGGACTGCGCGAACTATGGCAGAAACGCTACCTCATATGGCTTTTTGTCAAACGCGATATAACGGTTCAGTTCAAGCAGACCATCTTTGGTATGGGCTGGTATTTCATTTCGCCGTTGTTCTCAATGTTCATGTACATTGTAGTATTCGGGCGTATTGCCGGCATCCCGACAGATGATATTCCTCAGCCCGTTTTCTATCTCAGCGGAATATGCTTGTGGGAGTATTTCTCCGAGTGCCTCACGGCGGTTTCCAATACTTTTCAAACGAATGCCAATCTCTTCGGAAAAGTATATTTCCCGCGGTTGGTATCGCCCGTTTCGGTAGTCATCTCGAAAATTTTCCGTTTCTCGCTGCAGTTAGGTATGTTCATTATCGTCTATTTGTTCTTCGTCTGCAAAGGTGTTCATTTGTGCCCGACGTGGTATTTGTTCTTATTCCCTGTGCTGCTGCTGCAGATTCAGGGTTTGGCACTTGGCGTGGGTCTTATTATATCATCGTTGACAACCAAGTACCGTGACTTGACAAACTTTTTCGGCGTTTTCGTGTCCCTATGGATGTACGCCACGCCAATCGTTTATCCGCTCAGCTACGTGACTAACCCTACGCTGCATAAGTTAATGCTCTTCAACCCCATGACGGCTGTTATAGAGACGTTTAAGTATGGTGCTTACGGATCAGGACAGTTTTCATGGCAGGCTTTAGGTTACAGCACTTTATGCACGTTTGTGCTACTGATTATCGGGATCACTATGTTTAACCGCAAACAGAAATTTTTTATAGATACCATATAGTATGCAAATCTCTGACCGTGTACTTAATATTGCAGCGTCCCAAAGCATTGTAATGACCGCCCGCGCCAAGCAGATGAAAGCGGCTGGCGTTGATGTAATCAGCATGTCTTTAGGCGAACCGGATATGGACACACCCGAACATATTCGCCGTGCGGCACAAGAGGCAATTGATAATCATTGGTCGCATTATGGTCCCGTCCCCGGATTGCAGTCGCTCCGTACTGCAATAGCAGCACGCCAAAACAACGTTATAGGTAATGTTATCCAATGGGAGGCGGAGAATACAATAGTGAGTGTAGGTGCCAAAATGGCAATATATAATGCAATCCAAACGGCTGTAAACCAGGGAGATGAAGTGATTGTGCCGATGCCATCTTGGGTCAGTTATACCGAAATGGTCAAATTGGCATCTGGAGTAGTTGTTCCGGTACAGACGCAATTTGAGAACGACTATCGTCTAACGCCGCAAGAACTGAAGGCTGCACTTACTTCCCGTACGAGATTGCTAATCCTTTGCTCGCCTAATAATCCAACAGGAACAGTCTATTCAAAAGCTCAGTTGGACGCGTTAGTCGAAGTGCTGCGCAATTATCCGGAGGTAACAATATTGTCGGATGAAATATACGCAGGCTTGACGTATGACTGCGATGCTCCGAGCATGGCCTCTTTTCCCGATATTGCCGACCGCCTTGTTATCATCAACGGCGTAAGCAAATCCTACGCAATGACGGGCTATCGGATAGGATGGCTGCTTACGAAGAACAGAGCCTTCCTTAACGCCTGCATCCGGTTACAAGGACAGCAACTGACCTGCGCTACAATTATCGCGCAGAAAGCGGCAGAGACCGCATTGACAGGACCGCAAAAATGTGTGGAGGAAATGCGACATGTGTTTGCAGAACGACGCGAATTGATATGCCGTATGGCGGCCGATATACCCGGATTCAAATTCCATCAGCCGCATGGTGCATTTTATATTTTTCCGGATGTATCAGCGATTTCTGGCGGAGATGAATTGGCGGAATATCTATTAGAAAATGCCCATGTGGCGGTGGTCCCCGGTTCTGCTTTCGGATGTCCTTCTTGTATTCGTCTTTCATATGCAATCAGTACAGAAGAAATAGCAGAAGCGATGCTTCGTATACGCCATGCAGTCGGGAATTATAAGCACTAAAATCATTGTTGATATTACAGCTAAATAGCATTATAAGCGTCTTTTAGGCGCTTTTTTTTATGTTTTACATAAAATATTTGCATATGTGCAAAATTTTTTGTATCTTTGCGCTCGAATTTGCAAATAGTATTTGTAGTAATGCAGCAAGTAGTAGTTCGATTTTGTGGAGACTCAGGTGATGGAATGCAGCTGACAGGTAATATGTTTGCCCAATTGGCAGCTGAAATGGGTCACGAAATTTCTACATTGCCGGATTTTCCGGCCGAGATTAGAGCGCCGCAAGGTACATTAGGCGGCGTGAGCGCTTTCCAAGTTGAGTTAGGTCATGAGGTATACACTTCGGGCGACAAAGCGGATGTAATTGTAGCGATGAATGCTGCGGCACTCAAAGTTTGTACGCTAGGGAGCCATTTTAATCATCCACAGGCGCTTTTCGATGATGATTTTGCACTCTATCACCGACATGCGATTGTTATCGTAGATACTGATTTCTTGGCGGAAAAGGACTTAGAGAAAGCACAGTTTCACACGAACAATCCATTCACGGAACTCGGTGTTCCTGAGACGGTGCAGATTGTGCCGGTAGCGCTGACAACACTGACAAAAGAGGCACTGAAAGACAGCGGAATGGATAATAAGTCCATACTCAAATGCCGTAACATGTTTGCTTTGGGCTTGATTTATTGGCTGTTTGACGAGCCGATGGAAAAAGCAATCCGCTTACTAGAAGAAAAATTCAAAAAGAAACCGGCACTTGTAGCACCGAACTCCAAGGTGATGGTTGACGGTTATAATTACGGTCAGAATCTTGCACTTTCTGTTAATCAGATTCATCTGGACGATGTCTCATTGACTAATCATTCCATCAACTCATCATTGCTCCACGGGCACTTTACTTCAATTGCAGGAAACAAGGCAACGGCATGGGGCCTGATTGCAGCAGCAGAGAAAGCTGGAAAACGGCTGTTCTTGGGATCGTATCCGATAACTCCGGCAACGGACATTTTGCACGAATTGGCAGCCCGCAAGGACATGAATGTAATGGCGATTCAAGCAGAGGATGAGATAGCTGGCGTATGTACGGCTATCGGCGCCGCTTTTGCAGGTGATCTGGCATGTACGAGTACTTCCGGTCCCGGACTAAGTCTCAAAAGCGAGGCAATAGGTCTGGCGGTCATGGCAGAACTGCCGTTGGTGGTAATTGATGTTCAACGTGGAGGCCCATCAACGGGTCTTCCGACAAAAACAGAACAAACGGATTTGCTCCAAGCGTTGTATGGTCGAAATGGAGAGTGCCCAGCGGTAGTGATTGCCGCATCAAGTAGCGCTAATTGTTTTGATTTTGCATATGAAGCATGCCGTATAGCATTAGAGAATATGACGCCGGTTATCCTTATGACTGATACCTATCTGGCCAATGGAACGGCTTTATGGCGTGTCCCGAAACTTGCAGACCTCCCGAAAATCAGGCCGCAAGGCGTACCTGAAGAATTGAAAGGCCATTATAATCCTGCGTTACGTGACGAACGTGGCGTTCGGTATTGGGCATATCCAGGAATGGAAGGATTCGAGCATAGAAACATTGGCTTGGAACGCGATGCACAGAAAGGAACCATCTCCACCAATCCTGAAAACCATGAACTGATGATACTTGCCCGTAAACATAAGATAGAGCAGATAGCGAACTCAGTTCCGGACCTAAAAGTAATAAGTGGCCAAATTGTATATGAAAAAATGGCAAACAAGGACATCGTCCTTGTAGGTTGGGGAAGTACAGAGGGACACTTGCATGCCGCGGCGAACGAGATAGGTTGCGATCTCGCGCAGTTTAACTATATTTGCCCGCTACCGCGTAATACATATGATGTGCTGAGTAAATACAAGCGTATTATTGTATGTGAACTCAATACAGGTCAATTTGCAACCTATCTGCGCGCGCAGTTCCCAGGACTTATGTTTGAACAATATAATGAAATACAAGGTCAACCATTTGCCGTTGAGCGTATTGTTAACTATGTTAAATCTAACTGATTATGGAAGCAAGTCAATTTAAATCGGATCAATACGTTCGTTTCTGTCCAGGATGCGGTGATCATGCCATCTGTATGGCGCTTCAAAAAGCGATGGCGCAGATAGGTATTCCAACGCATCAGGTGGCAGTAATTTCCGGTATCGGTTGCTCAAGCCGAATGCCGCATTATCTCAATACATATGGATTTAATACTATTCACGGTCGCGGCGGTGCCATTGCAACAGGAGTCAAGACTTCGCACCCGGAGTTGACCGTATGGCAGATGAGCGGCGACGGAGACTGTCTAGCAATAGGTGGAAATCATTTTATTCACGAGATTCGCCGGAATGTGGATATTAATATATGCATGTTTAACAACCGTATATATGGCTTGACAAAAGGGCAATATTCACCAACAAGCCCTAAAGGGTTTGTAAGCAAATCCAGCCCTTTTGGAACAGTTGAACGTCCTTTTATTCCAGCAGACTTAGTGCTTGGTGCGCGCGGAACTTTTTTTGCACGCGCGTTAGATGTAGATGTGCCGGTAACGGTTGATTGCCTTGTAGCTGCTCAGCGGCATAAAGGAGCATCAGTAGTTGAATGCCTTGTCAACTGCGTCATCTTTAATAACGGGACACACGCGTGGGTGGCGGACCGCGAACAAAGGGCAGAGCATTCTATAGTTCTCAAGCATGGTGAGAAAATGATTTTCGGCATAGAGAGAGATAAAGGATTAACTGTCGAAATAGACAAGAATACGTTTATTCCGCAAATAGTGGTAGTGCCGGCAGATGACCCGCGTGTACTGACTCACGATGCACATCAGCAAGATCCTACCATTCAGCGTCTTCTTGCTTTGATGGGACAGGAAAACGGTTTGCCGGTAGCATTGGGAGTCATACGGGATGTGGAAGCAGAAACTTATAACGATGCTGTCAACAATCAAATAGCGGAAGTGCATTCGAAAACAAATGTGCACTCATTTGATGAATTGACCGCTACACTGGATAGATGGGAAATGTAAATAATTTAACCTTAGAAATAATATGAAAGAATACAATCTGAATGTTTCGATGCACTCTTACCAATGGGAAGAGTTGACGGATGAGCAACGTGAAGTAGTAACTATTGCCAAAGAACAAACCGATCGTAGCTACTGTCCTTACAGCCGCTATCATGTTGGAGCTGCTGCCAAGTTAGCTAACGGCGAAATTGTTCGTGGCTGCAATCAAGAGAATGCTGCATATCCAAGTGGCTTATGTGCAGAGCGTTCCGCCTTGTTTGCAGCAGGAGCTCAGTATCCGGATGAACCTGTGACGATGTTGGCGATAGCTTGTTATACAGGCGGGCATTTTACTAAAGAACCCGGTTCGCCTTGCGGTGCCTGCCGCCAAGTAATGCTCGAAACTGAACATCGTTATGGAGGGAAGATGCAAGTGTTGCTCTACGGTGAAAATGAAACATATATATTTGACTCAGCGGCTGATTTACTGCCGCTCACATTTGTAAGCGAGAATCTAAAAGGTTGAAAATCGTAAAAAAAATTGACATATATTTGCTGCAGAACTATCTGGGGCTGTTTTTGGCTACGTTCTTTATCGCAATTTTTATTCTGTTGATGCAGTTTATGTGGATGCACGTAAACGACCTTGTAGGTAAGGGGATAGGTATATCCGTATTGGCAGAATTTTTTATTTATGCAACAGCCTCCGTTGTACCTCTGGCACTTCCATTGGCAATCTTGCTCAGTTCATTAATCGCTTTTGGTAACTTAGCAGAGAAATTCGAACTTACAGCCATGAAAGCAGCCGGAATATCGCTGTTCCGTATTCTCCGTCCTTTGGCTTTTGCAGTAACAATCTTGAGTATCGGCGCATTTTACTTTAGTAACAACGTATTGCCTAAAGCTCAGACAAAGCTATGGGCCTTAATATTTTCTCTACGTCAGAAACAGCCAGAGCTGCAGATACCGGTTGGGGAATTTTATGATAAGATTAGCGGTTTTCACATTTATGTGCGCAATAAAACACCCGAAGGAGAACTACTTAATTTAATGATATATGACTACTCGGGAGGCTTTGAAAACGCCAAAGTAATGGTTGCAGATACGGGACGGCTAATGACAAGTGCGGACAAGCAGTTTCTTATGCTTGATTTAGTTAATGGCGAGTCATTTGAAAACCTTGATCGTCAGCAGCAACGCGCTACAGGAACATCGCAAAATATACCTTATCGTCGTGAGACATTCTGTCATAAGCAAATTATTATTGATTTTTCTACAGATTTCAACCGTTTTGACGAGTCTGTTCTTGGAGACCAACATGTAAGTAAGGATGTGGCGCAATTGGTTCATTCTATTGATTCAGTACGAGGTGTATCACGCGAGCGATGCAACGAACAGAGCAGCAAATTGATTGCAGAGCGATATTTCGGGCGTGATAATGCACGCAGCGTTATTATTCCGGATAAACTTACCAAAGGGGAAAAAGAAACGTATAATCTTCAAGAACTTTGGAATAATCTTGATGTCCCGCAACAACGGCAAGTATTAGCTATGGCGCGTGAACGTGCGCAAAACTACCGGGATCAGATTGAATATAATGCAATATTATTGGAAGATGCTGACAGATATATTCGTAAACATGAGATAGAGTTGCACCGTAAGTTTACTTTGGCATTCGCATGTCTCGTTTTTTTCTTTATCGGAGCACCACTCGGCGCTATTATCCGGAAAGGCGGATTGGGAGCCCCGGTGGTAATATCTGTTATTCTATTTATTATTTATTACATTATTGATAATACCGGATATAAGATGGCTCGTGAGGCGCTATGGCCATGTTGGGCGGGAATGTGGCTCAGTTCATTCGTCCTGTTGCCTATAGGAGTATTCTTAACATATAAAGCAGCTACAGACTCACCTCTTTTTAATCCGGAGGCATGGGTAATTGGAGCCAAACGACTGAAAGACAAAGTGAAAAATATGAAACATGAATATGAAAATAAATACCATACAAGAAGCATTGGATGATTTCCGTCAGGGAAAATTCGTGATTGTAGTCGATGATGAAGACCGTGAAAATGAGGGTGATTTTATTGTGGCTGCAGAAAAAATTACACCGGAAAAGGTGAATTTTATGCTGCAACATGGTAGAGGAGTGCTTTGCTGCCCGATAACGGAGGAACGATGCGCGGAATTGGATTTGATGCATCAAGTGGCGAATAACACATCTATGCTCGGTACTCCTTTTACCGTAACTGTAGATAAATTGGAGGGATGTACAACGGGGGTATCTGCAGCTGATCGTGCTGCAACAATCTGTGCTCTCGCAGATCCTTCTTCCAAACCGGAAACATTTGGACGGCCAGGTCATATTAATCCATTATACGCCAAGGCGGGTGGGGTATTACAACGAGCCGGACATACGGAGGCCGGGGTTGATCTTGCCCGCTTGTCAGGTTTGCGCCCTGCTGCTGCGCTCATCGAGATAATGAATGCAGACGGCACTATGGCGCGCATGCCGCAACTGCAAGAGGTGGCACGAGAGTTCGGACTTAAGATGATAACAATCAAAGATCTAATCGCATACCGGCTAAAAACAGAAAATAGCGAAGCAAAAGTTGCGTATTGTGATGATGAGGTTAAAACGAAAGACGAACCTCCTTCAACAACACTTATAGAACGTGGAGAGACGGTCTTTCTTCCAACCCGTAATGGCGAATTCATGCTGACACCTTTCCGTGATTTGACCACTGGTTTGGAACATGTGGCGCTCACAAAAGGAGAATGGAATGCTGATGAGCCCATATTATGCCGTGTGCATTCAAGTTGTATGACCGGCGATATATTTGGCTCAATGCGTTGCGAATGCGGTGAGCAATTGGGAAAGGCAATGCGGATGATAGAAACTGAGGGGCGCGGAATAATCGTTTATATGAATCAGGAAGGACGCGGCATAGGTCTAATGAATAAAATCCGCGCATACAAACTGCAAGAACAAGGAGAAGATACTGTAGAGGCAAATGTGCATCTTGGCTTTAGACCGGACGAGCGTGACTATGGCGTCGGGGCGCAGATATTGCGGCAAATGGGGGCATATAAACTGCGTCTAATGACCAATAATCCTGTAAAGCGTGTCGGATTGGAAAGTTATGGCATCGAAATAGTCGAAAATATACCGATTGAAATCCAACCGAACTACTGGAACATGCGCTATATGAAAACAAAAAAAGAAAAAATGCATCATGATTTGAAGCTTGTTTAATGACTTTGGCACAGTATTTGAAAGTACGTTCATACCCGATATACTAAATGTCGCGAATGATATATTAACCTTTTAAAAGTTACGATTATGAAAAAATTAACTACACTTCTGATGACGTTGATGCTTGCAAGCATGGCGTTATGGGCGGAAGAAACCATTACCGTTTCTGCCAATAGTTCGGACATCTCTGAGGGCCTGGACCTGAAGGTAGTTGCTAAACTATTTGCAGAGGCAAAGAACCTTGAGGAGTTCGAGACAATGCTCAATAATCCAGACAGCGCATTCTGCAATCTCGATCTCAATGGAGATGGTCAAGTAGATTACTTACGCGTAGTGGAAATAGGTGAGGGGAACAAGCGTCTTATCGTTCTTCAGGCTATTTTGGCTAAAGACATCTTCCAAGATGTAGCGTCTATATATGTAGAAAAGAATGAAAAAAACGAGGTGTCGGTTCAGATAATAGGTGATGAGTATGTATATGGCACCAATTATATAATAGAGCCTGTGTATGTATATAGACCGGTAATATACGATTGGTTCTGGAGCCCCGCTTGGTACGCATGGACATCTCCTTGGTATTGGGGATATTGGCCAGGTTGGTGGTATGCACATAATTGTTGGGCACATGATTGGTATTGGCATCACTGCTATGCTTTCCATCATCACCACCATTATTGCTCATTCCGCCCTGGACGCACAGTTCGCCATGGGTATCAGGAGTTGCACAGTACTGTAGGACGTAGAGATTATGCAGTAGTCCATCCGGATAATTCGTTCGCACGTCGAAATCGTGGGATGACCAATGCACGAGAGATTAGAAACACCTCAAGTGTTCGTCCCACCCGCACTGCAGGCATTGAACGCAGTGCAGCAAATGGACATGTTCGCTCTTTTGGTAGTGAACGGTTAGCGAACAATCGTACATTTGGTAGTACAAACACAGCAGTAAGCCGTAGCACGTCACCTAATACGGCTACGCGCGGCGCAAGCAACACAAATGCAACAACGCGTACAGCCAGAGTAACAACTACGCAATCAGCGAGTTCTATCAACCGCAGTACGAATGTAGCGAAACGCAGTACAAGTACTGTAAGTCGTAGTACAAGCGCTACCAATCGCAGCTCAAGTACGTCAAGTCGGACTTCTAATGCTACAAGCCGTAGCTCTGTAACTCGGTCAACTAGTGTAAATGCTCCATCTCGTAGTAGTTCCGGCAGTAGCCGCTCTAGTGGAGGTACATATTCAGGAGGCAGCCGTTCTGGTGGAAGTACCTATTCGGGAGGAGGTTATAGTGGGGGAAGCCGTGGTGGAGGAAGTTCTTCCGCTGGCGGAGGACGCTCTAGCAGATAAATATAAAAAGGTGGTCATTTCATACTGACCACCTTTTTATTATCATATTTCGCTTTAATGCGCTGTCAGCATATTAGCAGGATTTAGGATTTTATCCAATTGCTCTTTAGTCATAAGTCCATGCTCAAGAACGAGGTTATAAACGCTTTTCCCTGTTTCCAAAGCTTCTTTGGCGATTTTTGTAGATGCTTTATAACCGATAATTGGATTAAGAGCCGTAACTATTCCGATGGAGTGCTTAACAGTCTCAAGATTATGTTCACGGTTGATAGTTATACCATCAATACATTTTTCACGCAGAATAGCCATGACGTTGCATAACCATGTTATTGACTCAAAAATACATTCTGTAATAATGGGTTCCATTACATTGAGTTGTAACTGGCCGGCCTCCGCAGCATAAGTAACAGTAGTATCGTTTCCGATAACCTTAAAACAAACTTGATTGGTAACTTCAGGGATGACGGGATTGACCTTACCGGGCATAATAGAACTACCAGGAGCCATAGGTGGGAGATTAATCTCATGTAATCCACAACGTGGACCTGATGCCATTAAGCGCAAGTCATTGCATATTTTACTTAGTTTTACAGCCAAACGTTTGAGTGCTGCCGAATAACTGACATATGCTCCTGTATCAGGTGTGGCCTCAACAAGATCACTTGCCAGAACAAAAGGTTCTCCTGTTAATTCGCGCATCTTTTTGATGCATAATTCAGCGTACCCGGCTCTGGCATTAAGTCCGGTTCCGATAGCGGTACCACCCATATTTATTTCGTAAAGCAGGTTGACATTGCGTTCCAGATTTGAAACTTCTTCCTCAAGGTTATTGGCAAATGCGTGGAACTCCTGGCCGCTTGTCATAGGGACAGCGTCTTGCAATTGCGTACGTCCCATCTTAATCGAATCTTTGAATTCGTCGCCTTTAGCGCGAAGGGAGGATATAAGTTTTTTTAACTCTTCTTCGAGGCCGCGATTGGTGCGAATAAAAGCATATCTGAACGCGGAAGGGTACGCATCATTAGTGCTTTGTGCACAATTAACATGGTCATTGGGAGAACAGTATTGGTATTCGCCACGTTGATGTCCCATAAGTTCAAGTGCACGATTTGCGATGACCTCATTGGCATTCATATTTACCGTAGTTCCGGCACCTCCCTGAACCATGTCTGTCGGGAACTGATCATGCATTTTACCATCTATAATCTCACGGCATGCTTGAGCGATGGCAGTATATATATCGTTGTCGATAACACCTAGTTCATGGTTCGCCTCCACAGCGGCTAGTTTGATATATGCCATAGCAATTATGTACTCCGGAAAATCAGACATCTTGAGATTCGATATCCGGTAGTTGTTAATTCCCCGTTGGGTTTGTATGCCATAGTAGGCGTCTGCAGGCACCTGTAGTTCACCCAGCAAATCTGATTCGATTCGATATTTCATATTATAGTTTTGTTAAAAGTGATTTTACAAATTCTACGCGGTTAAAACACTGCAAATCAGTCATTTGCTCTCCGAGACCAATGTATTTTACCGGGATTTTAAATTGATCACTAATGCCAATAACCACACCGCCTTTTGCGGTTCCATCCAATTTTGTTATTGCAAGAGATGATACTTGTGTGGCTGCCGTGAATTGCCGTGCCTGCTCAAATGCATTTTGTCCTGTAGAACCGTCTAATACTAACATTACATCGTGCGGTGCGTCTGGTATTACCTTTTGCATCACATTCTTAATTTTAGTCAATTCATTCATTAGGTTGATTTTGTTGTGTAGCCGTCCTGCTGTATCAATAAGTACAACGTCTGCATCATTGGCTTTTGCAGATTGTAATGTATCAAAGGCGACTGATGCCGGATCCGAACCCTGCTGCTGTCTAATAACGGGCACGCCAACCCGTTCTCCCCAAATACATAATTGTTCAACTGCAGCCGCACGGAATGTATCCGCAGCCCCGAGATACACTTTTTTACCTGCAGTTTTGTATTGATGCGCCAATTTGCCAATGGTAGTTGTTTTTCCAACACCATTTACTCCAACAACCATAATAACATATGGTTTATAAGGAAGAGGTGCACTGAAATCCAACACTTCTTCCACATTGTTTTCTTGCAGAAGTGTAGCAATCTCGTCTATCAGTAAATTATTTAATTCATCTGTGCTTATATATTTATCCCGCTTAACGCGTTGTTGTACGCGTTCAATAATGCGGAGCGTTGTTTCAACGCCAACGTCAGAGGTTATTAGAGCTTCTTCCAAATTATCAAGCACATCATCATCAATGGTGGATTTGCCGGCAATAGCATGACCAATCTTACTTAGAACAGACTCTTTGCTTTTTTCCAACCCCTTATCCAGTGTCTCTTTTTTTTGTTTGTTAAATAATCCGAAAAATGCCATATATTATTGATTTTTTATAGTTTTCTGCAAAAATTCTACTAAAACTTTCATATTCGGTAATACGCAGTCAGCTCCTTCTGCCAGTAGTTCAGAGTCTGGTAATGGTCCTGTGTTTACTGCGATAGTAAACAGCCCAGCAGCCTTTCCGGCACGTACACCTAAAGGAGCATTTTCAACCACAAAACATTCCTCTTTTTTGAATCCGGAGCGCTCCCATGCTTTTATATATGGTTCTGGACTAGGCTTGCCTTGCGTTACATCATATGCTGAGATAACACCCGAAAAAACGTCAGGGAAAGTAGTATTAAGGTTGTCTAACAAAGATCGTTGTCCAGAGCCTGTAACTACCCAGCATTGTATATTGTTATTGTGTAAAAAGGTGAGCACGTCACGTATATTCGGAATGAGTTCCGGTAATTTCCCGCCTGTTAATTGATTGAAATAGCGAGATTTTGCTTTGTAAATTTTCTCGCAATCATCATCATTACCTCCGGCTTCGCGAATGACGGAAGAGCCAGTACGTCCTTCATTACGGTATACTTGTTTTTCCGAGAAGGGGAAACCATATTCAGTCATAGCTAACACCCACGATTTAGCGTGATATGGCATGGAATCAAATAACACTCCATCTTGGTCGAAAAAAACAGCTTTTAACTTATATGAATAATTCCGCTCGCCAAAGATAGAAGACCCGATACGAACCATTGTGCTACCACATTCAATAGCGATTTGGTAATCATCGCTCATACCCATGGAGAGATTTACCATTGGGACATTCACCATATGACCATTTATTTGGTCATATAGTGTTTTGGTCATTGTAAAACACCTCCTGATTTCTGTCTCGTCGTCCGTATTAGTTGCCATAGCCATAAGGCCCTTCACGCAAACGTGAGAGAAATTTGCCATTTGACCATTTCCCATTAGACTATTTAACTCCTCGGGCGTAAAACCTGATTTGGTAGTTTCGCGCGCCACATGCACCTCCAGTAGAACATCCTGGACGAAACCCTGCTTGAGTGCCTCATCGTTAATGGCTTTGAGCAGGTGCTCCGAATCCACGGAATGAATGAGGTAGGGGCGGAGCTTTAAGAGGTCGCGTACCTTGTTAGTCTGGAGGTGACCGATGAAGTGCCAGTGGATATCCGCGGGCAGGAGAGGCATCTTCGCCTTGAGCTCCTGTACGCGGCTCTCGCCGAAATGGCGTTCGCCGGCGTTGTACGCCTCGCGGATCTCTTCCACGGACTGGAACTTACTGACGCAGACCAGCCTCACGTGCGCAGGTATGTGCTTGCGCACGTTCCTTATGTTATTAGCTATCAGCATTCAGTTTTTAGCATTCAGTTTAAGCCACTGTATGTAGGGTGTGATATAGCGTTCTTTTTTCTCCGGATAAACGGATTCAAGGTCCACCATGATTCCTGTCTCATAGACGTTCGCCAGTTCGTCATTGACGGCATTGCCGAAGAACTGAAGATCGTTGGTAAGGTTGAGGTAAGCCGAGAACATAGGCGGAATAACCGCTCCCAGCTCGTGTACCGCGTGCTGGAGGAGGTGGTAATTCTCCTGTTTGTCCGTCCCCTTGAAAGGCGTGTCGATGGACAGAATGGGCAGTTTGTTGTACGGTTCAAAGAGTCCTTCTTCGCCTTTGTGGTAATGGTTGAGATAGTTGTAGATGAGTTCCCGGGCTGTCTCATTGTAGTCGGGATAGATGGTGACCTTCCCGATCATCCACCTGATGTCGGGGTTATTGTGCATGAGAGCACCAATACCATCCCAGATGTTATCCAGCGCAAAGAGTGCTTTCACTCCCATCTCCCGCTTTTGATATATTGGTTGTACGAAAGCCCGTCCGAACTCAATGGTGTTGGGCAGGTAGTCGCGTATGAAACGTTCCGAATAGTGGAAGAGGTGGGCGGAAGTGATGAAAGGCTGTCCGTCCTTTATCTCCGCTTCGTGCCCCAAGAGGTATCGGTAACCGCCGATAATCTGTTGGTTGGTAGGATCCCAGACGATGAGTTGGTGGTATGGCTTAGGCATGGTATCCATCTCATCGATGTCCATTTCCAAACCGGTGGCTCCTCCTCCATTGCGGTAACTGATTTCCCGCAAACGCGCAATCTCCCTCATCACATTCGGGCACTCATGCGCGGTGATATCATAAATGAGGTTGTCCGCTTTGTTGGAAGGGCGTAAGAGATGACCCTCCAGTTCTCGTAACAAAAGTGATGTCTCAACGGGTGGTATGATTGGTTGCATAGACAATGGATTTTACGTATTGGGCCCACTCTTTGGGCGTTTTGGTACTATCAAAAGTGGTGTAGGATATGTGCGGCAGTACATGCACCTTGAAGTGTTTTCCGTGTGCGCCGTACATTTCATCCACTAAATATAACATTTCAATATTAAGTTTGATATGCAGCAATTTGCGGATATATGCAAGAGCGTAGAAGAAGCAGCTGTTATGTCCTTCAAAGTAAATAGGTACAATATCGCGCTTGTATTCTCTTGCCCTCTGTATGAAATTCTTCTGCCATTCCATGTCACATATTTGCCATTTTCCATTGATTCGTTGCAGTCTGCTGCATGCACCGGCAGGAAATGTCAGGACATCTGTGCCGGATTCCCACATTCGCTGTTGCTCTGCAACTTGACCTCTACTTAATTTACCGACTTTACTTACAGGAGCCCATAAATCAGCAATCGGTTCCATGTGCATTAGCAAATCATTGACAATGACTTTTAGCTGTTGATTGGATGATTCGCGACTCTCATGAATCATTTGCGCAATAATCATTCCATCTAATCCTCCAAGAGGGTGGTTAGAAACAAAGATAACAGGTTTACCGTCTGTAGGAATATTTTGTGTACCTTCAATAGAAGCGGAACACCCGAGTTCTTCCGTTATAACCAGATTAATGAAATCATAGTCACGTTCAGTCGTATGCGCTTGTAAAAAAGCATTCATCTGTTTAACATGTGTTATATGCTCCAGATACCGAATAATGAAATCCGGTACATGTGCATTTGGAACCTTGCTTTTTATAATTGCACGTATGTCCAACTGAAGAGCCATTATTGTACAGCGTGTAAAATGTCCATTACTTGGGTCTTAGCAATAGATATCATTTCGCAATCATAAGAGTTCATCGCTTGCTTAAGGGCAAATACGGCATCATCCAGAGTGTTTGCCTGCACGAGTACAGAAACGTTCTTTCGAGTTTCTTTTTCTCCGTCAATGGTAATCATCTCTACGCGTGCTTTATACCAGTATTCACTACCTTCGTTCGGAAAAATTTCAAAGAATTGAGAACGTTTACAAGTCTGTACTTCGCAATCACCGAATATGAACGGTTTGATTTCGTTCATTAAACAATTTTCTGCATCAGCAAAACTGACGGCTCCATCCACTAAATAAATCTCCTTTACGCTGTTAGGATTGTCCTCTCCTGTTTGGCGTTCATACTTAACTTTAATTTCGTGAAAAACCATATTTATTATAATTTAAAAATACTACTGATGCGTCAACTTAAGTGACTTACTATGTATATTGTTTATATTCAGCAACTTATGAATATATTCAGACTTTTCGATTTGAATAATATATGTTGTTTATGTTTATGTCTTTTGAATGATTTAACTCGAAGAGTTGGGGAATTGGTGGTAAAAACTATTTAAAAATATATTTTTAAGGAGTTTTTAGCAGTAATTGACACAAAAAACAAAGTTTTTAATCATTCAAAAGTGTTTTGTCTGTTTTTTTCTTAAAGTTATCGCATCAGTATTAATTTAAAAAATCAAATCAGCTACATTAGTGGCATCCAGTTTCTCTTGTGGCATAGGGCGTATTGTCCCACTCCAGAGCATTATAGGCGATGTCGGTTTATCATCAATGACATTGTCGATAGGACGATAATCATCGCGCATTAGTTGCCATCCCGGTTGTAATAGGAAAGTTACATCCCCTGAGTGCTTTTTGTTGAGCGTTGTACACAGCATAGGATAACGTATTGCTTCATATCCGGGCATTGCAATTTGCACGCCTTCGAAATCCATCAGGAAATTGGCAACCTGACGTTGCAATGTCTCTAAATTCAAACGTTTCTGCTCAATGAGCGTCCGATTGAGATATATAGACTGACCATAACTACCATCTACCCATCGCTCATGTCCGTATAATGCCATTAAGTATGTGCCAGTCAAAGCTGCCGCTTTGTCAGTACTAAATCTTTGTACCGGCATATGAATATCACTTAATGTTTGCGCGTCAGTACCGAGTACCGGACGTCCTACAATCATTATCTGGTAGTTGGTATGACCGATACGTTTATCTAATTGCTCCATAAGGAAACCTATGTCTTGATTGAGACGAAGGTATAAATCCTCGTGCTCTGCACTGGCAATGCGGTCTGATTGCGCAGCCGGACTGATAGTGGTTAGTTGCAACATCAGCATATCCGGTGTGGCATCCATCCCCATGTGTTCTGCTTTTTGAATGGCTAATGCCAACTCTACTACTAACGAGTTGGCCTCCGGTGCATGGTGCAAAATCTTTCCAACCTCATAAGAAAACCCCTTTTTTCTTTCTTCAGGAGTTGGAGCTGCATATGCAGGAATGTCTAACCGTGGTGTCCATTGGCGTGCTGCCAGTTGACTGATACGCCCATTTTCATTCTGTTCGTAAGCAGCGGAAGGAAGACCCTCTGAATATGCAGCAGTAGCTACCCATTTCAAACTATCACTATCTAACCAACAACAAGCATTTGCGGCATGTCCGGCCAGGATAACAGCCGTTTCTGGATTGAGGCCAATAGCATATATCTTTGTATTCGGATACAATAGACGCATTCTATCCGTTATAGTTTGTGAGAGTAGTGACTTTGGAGATAATTGCATATAGGTGCCAATCCCATGCACTTCCGAATCTTCCAGCATTGCATGCAGTCTTCTGTCACGACGCACAAAATAGTAATCCATAGAATACCCATGCCTATCCGGTGTGACACCAGTCATCAATGTTGCTGTTGTCTCATTCCCCCCGTAAACCAAATGCGGATAATCTATAGTTGTTTGAAAAGCTTCTTCGCTCATAGTACGGAGTCCTCCTTGTTGCCAATAAGGGCGTAAAAGATTCAAGTCTTCCGAGGTCATACCGTCTACAACGGCAACAACCGTTAAACGCGGAATAGCATAAATGATAGATGTTATAATGCAGGTAATCAGCGTACTATATAAACGAGTCTTGCGCATAAATGTGTTACAGGAATGATTAATAACCGCCATCCGAAGCCAACTAACGGATGGCATGAGAAAAAGGTAAGAAATACCTCTATCAATAATAATAATATATAGGGAATTCCTACTACCAGTTCCAACCACCATGACCAATGATTGCGTTTTCGATCATAGTAACTTATGATGAGTACAGAAACGAAGAATACCACCAGTCCAAACGGCCATGAAGCATACCATGGTGTGGCCGAAATAACAAATGGCGCAATATATGACGTGCTTACTAATGGAGTACCATCGCTCAAATGTGCAGATTGGAGGAAGTACATTAACTCTTCCGGAAGGAACAGGCGTTCGTTAGACGT
This sequence comes from Bacteroidia bacterium, assembly GCA_021152555.1. GTDB lineage: Bacteria > Bacteroidota > Bacteroidia > Bacteroidales > Paludibacteraceae > Colicola. The sequence goes on from JAGKVE010000006.1 coordinate 70,985, forward strand.
CATCGGTTGGTCTGCTTTAGATCCAAACAATAGATTTATACCTGCATTCGCCCAACTAAGCGGTCCTGTGTAGTGGCGAATAAACGAGCGGTATGTAACGCCTGTATTGCCGTCAAAATCCGATATTATAGAGTCTCCTAATATATTGGCGATCAATAGATATGGACGTGTAGCACAGTTGTCAAATACAAAGTTGTAAAGATATTTACGGTTTTCCGGCTGATAATTAAGTACTAACGCTTGCCATAATGCCTCGCGCTGATCTTGAGTGAGATTAAGGATCTGTTCATAAACCGGGCGGTGTTCATCTTCGTATTGGCGCATGAACCATTTCATGGAAGAAACTCCCAATTCATACCATGTTTCCCCACGAACAAACTTCCAGTAAAAATGCTCAGTGTTGAAATCGAATATGCCGTAGTTAAAGACAATGTCTATATCATTCGTTTTGTCGTATACGCGAAGGGCGGTATGTCCGTATCGCGCGTAGAGTTCTTTTCCAGGCGTGCACGTTAACAAAGATATACGTGCGTCCTCACTCAATGCTTGTGCATATCCGCGGAGACTCAGTATTAACAATACTCCTAATAAATATGTTCGAATACTACGCTGCATATGAATAAATACAATATGGCATAAACGTGCATATTATTCCCAATAGCCATCCCGTAGCGACCTGTGCCGGAGTGTGTGCATTAAGCCGCAAGCGTGCGCACATAAGAATAAGGGATAGCCCAAACCAAACGAAAAGTAACCATGTCGTCGGAATGGCACCGATTCCCAAGCAATAACTCATTAGACCACCGAGTAATCCACCGAAACCTGTTAAGTGTGCACTTATTTTCCACCAATGATTAATAATTGCGACCAATGTGATAGCGATGGTTGCCCCGATACTTGCCAACGCGATATACAAAGGAGCTTTTAGTACTGCTATAATGAGATAGCACCAAAAACAGAATCCACAAATAGTATATATATATGGCATAGTCCGTTCACTCGAATTCTCAATTTGTAAGCTGCTGACCATTCCGTGGCGTATAAGAATCCATATGGCAGAAATCGGTAGTATGCCGGTAAGCAGCAGTGTCCCTATAATCGCGATAAGTATCCATATATTTGCGAGCGGAGAGACTTGTGTGGAATAAGCATAGCAAAAAAGTGCTATGCCATATGTTGGCACAAATAGCGGATAGAGTATAACACTCAACGCTTTTGATATTTGATTGATTATATGGTTCACAGCGTTTTACGCATTCGCGCAACAGGGATATCCAATAAATCTCTATATTTGGCTATAGTACGACGTGCGATAGGGTATCCATGTTTACCCATTAACGTCACTAATTGCTCGTCAGTCAGCGGATTATGTTTATCTTCCGCATCAATTAACTCTTGTAATATTTTCTTGATTTCACGTGTTGATATTTCATCTCCATCAGCATTTGTCATAGATTCAGAGAAGAAATATTTCAGCGGATATATACCGAATCTTGTTTCAACATACTTGCTGTTGCTGACACGCGAGATAGTGGAAACGTCGTATCCTGTGCGATTTGCTATATCTTGCAGAACCATAGGTCTCAAACTTGTCTCCTCGCCATCCAGGAAGAAATTATATTGGAAACGCAAGATAGCCGTCATTGTATTCATCAGCGTTTCATTTCGTTGCTTAATCGCGTCAATAAACCATCGTGCGGAGTCCAGTTTCTGTTTAATAAACTGCGTGGCTTGTTTGTTCTCTGCCGTTTTTGGCATTGCACTATAACCCGCCAACATATCACTATATTCACGGCTGACATGCAATTCGGGAATATCTCCCGTATTTAGTGCGACAAAGAGTTCATCGTCTCGTTCCTCGATAGTGAAGTCAGGAATGATTGTTTCCCGTTGTGTTTCATATACAGAACCGGTAAAAGCATTTGCGGGTTTTTGATTTAACCGCATGATTTCTTGTACCGCTGCCTGAAACTCTTCGTCAGTACAACCTAACCGTTGTATGATTTTATCAAAATGATGTTTTGAGAAAGCTTCAAAATAATCTTTAAGGATAGTGCGTGCTAAAATCACGCTTTCCGTCTGCGGCTCTTTGACAATCAATTGCCGTATAAGGCATTCCTGCAAGTTAGCAGACGCAATTCCAGGAGGGTCAAACTCTTTAATCTGCCGGACAATATCTTCCATTTCAGCATCCGTGACGGTTATTTGTTCCTGGAACATAAGATCGTCCACTAACTGCTCCGTTGTACGCCGAAGATAACCATCGTCATCAATATTGCCTAATACCCACTTGGCAATATGCCGCTGTGGTTTAGTCATTTTAGTCAGATAAATTTGTGATTTGAGTTCCTCTATCAGACTACTTCCTCCAATAATCGGAACTTCGCGTTGGTCGTTATCTACAGGACTATATTGTTGATGAAGCATGTAACTCGGTGTCTCATCATCAGAAACATATTGCTCATAATTAAAGTCTTCGTTCTGTAAGGGGTCACGTTGTCGTCCTTCGTCAAACTCATCGTTCGGCATGTAGTTATCGTCAAACTCATCATATGTATCGTTAGCCTCCTTTATTTCCTCCTCATCTCTGCCTTCCTCTAAAGCAGGGTTTTCCTGCAACTCTTCGTTGATACGACGAGTCAATTCGATAGACGGAAGTTCCAGCATTCTAATCATTTGAATCTGCGATGCCGATAACTTTGTCGTTTGTGTGATTGTTTGTTGAAGGCCTACTTTTTGCATAATTCCAAAACATTAGACGTAATATAATTCAATTGTTCCTCATCCAATTCCGTGTGCATGGGAAGTGAGAGCACGCATGCCGCCAAACGTTCAGCAACGGGGAAATCTCCATCTTTGTAACGCGGATCGCGGTATGCTTTCTGCTGATGTAACGGAACAGGGTAGTATATCATTGCCGGAATACCACGCTCAGCGAGATTTTCACGAAGCGTATCCCGATCGGTACCAATTACGCGCAGTGTGTATTGATGATATACGTGTGTTGAACATTTTTGATGCCCCGGAACAAGCAGTACATCACAATGGGCGAATGCTTTGTCGTAAAAATCAGCTGCTTGTTGACGGGCTTTAATGTATTCGTCCAAATGAGGCAGTTTGGCATTTAATATAGCGGCCTGCAAACTGTCCAGACGGCTATTGACACCAATCATGTCATGATGGTAGCGGACCACCATACCATGGTTGGCGATTGCCCGCATCCGATCGGCAAGGTCATCGTTGTCAGTAAAAATAGCCCCTCCGTCTCCATAACAGCCGAGGTTCTTGGATGGAAAGAAAGAAGTACACCCAATATCACCCATAGTACCTGCTTGCTTTGTTTCGCCGTTTGCGAATGTATATTTGGCGCCAATTGCTTGACATGCATCCTCTACAACAAACAAATGGTGTTCTTTTGCCAATGCCATCAATGCTTCCATGTTCGCGCATTGCCCGAACAAGTGAACAGGCACAATAGCCTTGGTGCGTGGAGTGATAGCCCGACGCACGGACTCAATGTCCAAATTCATTGTTTCCCAATCCACATCGACTACCACGGGCGTTAAGCCAAGCAATGCAACGACCTCTGCAGTGGCAATGAAAGTGAAGGTTGGTGTAATGACCTCATCTCCTTTTTGCAAGCCAAGTGCCATTAAAGCAATCTGCAAAGCATCGGTACCGTTACCAACAGGAATTACATGCTTGGCACCGGTATATTGTTCTAACTGTTGTTGGAACTCAGTTACCTTAGGCCCTTTGACGAAGGCGGTACTTTCAATCACTTCGCGGATAGCCGCATCAATATCTTGTTTGATGTGCTCATACTGCGAGTGCAGGTCAACCATTTGAATTTTTCTCATTGCTCTAAAATAAATTCCACAACGCCCGGATATGCCCATGCGGAAGTGATATACGGGTTAGAGTAGGATAGGATAACATCCAGTTTGTCTACCCGTTCCGGCTCGTAATTACATACAACTTTAACATCTTCCGGCCGTACTTGCGCGAAATGGTTCATTCCAACGCGGACACTTACTTCTACCTCATTCGGGAAAAGATGCAGATGATAGCCATCCGGTACCCCCTTTACTTGTATAGGTCTAAGGAATTTCTTTTCCGTAAAGCGCTCGGAGATAACAGTTACGTTAATACTATCCTGCTCAATACGCATACCTTCAGGAACCGCAAGACGAACAAGGCGGCTTACCGTATCGCATATTCCGTCCCAAACAATATGTTCCGTGTAAAGCGTATCTACATTTGCCAGCGCTTTGTCCTGACCATATATTTTAATTTTTGATCGACTTAAAACAGGATTGCCGACCATCTGGTACTCATCCGCCAAATTGAACACACCGTCTAAAGCGATTGCAACATTTTTCTCTTGCTCCGTGAAATAAGAACAACGTATTTCTTCCGGATGTGTGCCAATAAGGCTACTGGTCCCTTGCAGGATGTCACTTATGCTGCGTCTGAGTGCATCGGATGGGACATGTATTGTACCTTTTTCGCCATGTATATATTGCCTCAAGTCAATCGTCAGGCGCAAAGGTTCACGATGATACGTGTTCAGTCGCGAACCGGCATCCCTTACCTCAATCATTACTGTATCAGGGAGTCCGTTGTCTGCAAGTCCTATATTGCCCGGTTTACCGGTGTATTGAATACAAACAGGCACTTGCGTGTTGCGCACAGAGTGCATGGCATGACCATACCAAATCAATGCGGCTAAAACAACAAACAGCAGGTATGTCAGTACGTTCCCTACGCTTATTTTGCGTCCTATTTGCCTGTTTCTATTCACTATTATTTTTTCTCTTCCTGAGCAGCTTGTGCTACGTCAGCGACGTCGGCGAAGACGCTGTCCTTGCTAACCTTGATAGTTACGTCCTTGGCAATAGTGATGATAAAAGTAGTCTCCTGTACTTCCTTAATTTCACCATATATACCACCAGCGGTTACAACCTTGTCTCCTTTCTTCATGTTCTCGCGTTGTTTTTGCAATTCTTTTTGTTTCTTGGTTTGCGGGCGAATCATGAAAAAGTAGAAAACAACGAAGATTAAAATCATCATTACCCAGAATGACCATTGGCTACCTTGTTGTGCCGCGCCTGTTTCGGCGTCTAATAAAATCAAGTCTAACATAGTTGTATTATTTTAAATGTTTATTTCAATGCTAATGATTTGAAGAACTGTCCCTCGTTCTTCATATCTCTCAGAATTTCCGTCAATATGCCATTAACGAACATATAACTCTTATCTCCGGAATATGTTTTTGCCAATTCGATATATTCGTTAAGCGAAATAGTAAGAGGTATTTCTTCGAATGTCAATATTTCAGCCAATGCCGTCTCGACCAGGATTCTGTCCATGTAAGCGATGCGGTCTGCGTCCCATCCTTTGAGGTGGCTGTTAATCAACTGTTCGAACTCGTCATGGCCTTCTATAGCTTTGTCCAGCAAGTTCGTGGCAAAGAGCAGTTCGTCCTCATTGTCAAACATTTCCAATAAAGGGGTATCAGGTGTGCTGTCTTCCCTGAAACGTTTGATGGTCTTAATGACATAACTAATGATAACATCAGCGTCAACGGTCCAATTGGTCTTATCCAACGCGACTTCCATCTCGTCCAGCGCATCGTTCAATGTTTCGCTATCCGTCAGCAAATATTGGTAGATTTGGCGCCATAGGCGTTTGTCATCCTCATACGTACATTCCTCCAATTCCATATACTTGCGGTAGAAATCGCTTTCCATCAATTGTTTATACGTATTGCTCACGGCGACCATTCCGCTATCCCAGTGCAATTGTTGTTCTTGCACGCGTGTACGTAAAGCGCGATTGTCAAAAATCTGTTGTGCCAAGCGGTTTTCGACAAAGCGGCGGTTCGGTTCCCAATCAGAGTGGGTCGCCCGTGCCCTTGCGGTCTGTTCTTCCAGTTGGCGTTGGGCATAAGCTGTCAGTTCATTGACGAAATCCAGCAGCGCGAAGTATAAATCATACGTATCTGCAAAACTTTTGCGCAACTCTTTGCGCGCCGTTCCGGGCGTTTTGTCAGAATCTTTGTAATAGGCGAACAGCGTTTGAATGACGCGTGTTCTAACCATAATTCTATTTATCATAAATTATTAATGTATAAGCGCGTACACCCGCGCACATAAATTCGGCTGCAAAGGTACGAAAAAAAATACACATATGCAAATTTTTCGTAATAGAAAATTATAAAATATCATTTTCTTTTTCTTTTATTTGCACAAATAAAAAAAAAACTGTACCTTTGCGGCGATTTTGTATATCAAACCAACCAAATTTGTTGATTTATGGAGAAGAAACAAGAAGAGAGACGTGAACAAGAGATTGTTTACAGTCGTTCTGTGAAGGCAGGCAAGCGTATCTACTACCTGGACGTTCGCAAGGCGCGTAACGCAGATTTGTATCTGAGTATTACCGAGAGCAAACGTATTCAGGGAGAAGGTGAGGAAGCACCAGTATTCGAGAAACACAAGATTTTCCTTTACAAGGAAGATTTTGCTCATTTCACGGAAGGTTTGCAGGATGTCATAGCCTATGTTCAAAACGAATTAGGCGATATAGAGCAACGTCAGGAACGTATTCCTGAGACAGCAGCCGAACAACCGGTAGAAGAAGGTGAGGAACCGAAGAAAAAAGGCATTTTCGGCCTCTTTAAATAGAAGTGAACAGCGCGGAAAGGATATTTTCCGCGGTTTCCATTTTGCTTTGTAGCGGCAGTTCGACAGACGAACCGCTCGAAGTGATGATAGTTACGCGATTTGTGTCCACGCCAAATCCGGCGCCTTTCTCACGGAGGGAATTTAATACAATCGCATTGAGATGTTTGCGCTCCAATTTACGGAGCGCATTCTCTTTTTCGTGCTCTGTTTCCAACGCGAAACCGATTAGTTGTTGGCCTTCCTGCTTGGTTTCGCCTAATGTTTTGGCGATGTCCGGCGTCGTGGTTAAACGCAGCGTCATTTCTGTTTGGCCCGGTAGTTTCTTGATTTTCTCTACCGCTTCGTTCTCCGGTGTAAAATCAGCGACAGCGGCGCACAGGATAGCAATGTCAGAGCGCTTCCAAGCGGTCGTACAGGCATTGTACATTTTTTGTGCGGAAAGAGCTTCAATACGATGAATGGTTCCGAACGGGTTATGAACAGGTACAGAAACAGCTCCGCATACGAGCGTCACTTCCGCTCCGTGGCGGGCACAAGCTTGCGCCAGGGCGATGCCCATTTTCCCGGTCGAGTAATTACTTATGAATCGTACCGGATCTATTTTCTCCTGTGTTCCGCCGGCTGTTATGAGTACACGTTTACCCGCCATGTTTTTTGGGGTAAGTGCGTACTCAACCGCTTCTTGCAACTCTTCCGGTTCCGGCATACGACCTTTGCCGCTTGTGCCGCAAGCCAAAAGCCCGTCTGCGGGCTCTATAACGCTGACATTCTGCCAACGACGGATTGTTTGTATCGCTTGTTGGGTGGCCGGATTTTCCCACATCTTGTCATTCATGGCAGGCGCGATAACCATAGGCTTTCGTGCGACGCATGAGGCGATAGTGGTTGTCAACGCATCGTCAGCGATACCTGCAGCCATTTTTCCTATGACGTTTGCTGTTGCCGGCGCAACAATCATAGCGTCACACCAGTCGGGTAGGGAAATATGCTCAGTGGCGTGCTCGTTGATAGCCGCAAAAACATCTGAATACACCCTGTTCGCCGAAACGGTTTGCAGGGTGAGTTCAGTAACGAATTCCAAGGCGTTCCGCGTTGTGGTCACACGTACTTCCGCGCCCGACTTGACAAGCGAACGAATCAGTTCGGGAATCTTGTACGCAGCGATACCTCCACTGATGCCAACTAATATATGTTTGCCTTTAAGCACTTGTTTTGTGCCGAGAATATGCAGTTATTTCAGAGCTTCGTCGCGGTTTCCGGAACGGTAAACCAAATCGCCATCGATAAACTCTTGTGTTGCCATCAGGGTTGGTTTTGGCAGCTTTTCGTACTGGCGGCTGATCTCAATCTGCTCTTTGTTTTCGAAAGTCTCCTCGAGGTTGTCCTGAGGAATAGAGAAATCCTGCAGTTTGGCGTCCAGTTCCTTCTTGATGCCTACGCTGATCTGGTTGGCGCGTTTGGCGATGATAGCTACTGTTTCATAGACATTACCAACGGGTTCAACCAGTTGGTTGATGTCACGTGTCACCGTGTTCTTGGGTGCTTTTGAATTTTTGTAATCCATAAAGATATTGTCGATTTTAATTATTTGCGATAACGGTTATTCTTTGGTTATTTTCTTTACCTGGGCAAGCATTTTATCTGCTTCTTTTCGGTGCTTCGAGTTCGGAAATTCCGTAACGAAATTGTAGTATTCGTCCTGCGTGTCACGGGCTCGCTCCGCTTTCTTGTCTTCAAATGAATTAATCATTTGCTGGTATTTGGATTGCAGAATGAGCCAATTGAAATCCTCCTGATATTTGTTACTCGGGTAGTTTTTGAGTGCATTTTTGCACACAATCTCGCAACTCTCATAATTATTGCCGAGATATGTACCGAGGTTATAATATAACTGCGCACTCTTCAGCTCTTTGAACGCCAGTTTGTCATACAACTCCCCCATCTCCGTATATGCCTGCTCTGCGTAGGGGCTTTCCGGGTAGAGTTCCACGAACTGTGTAAATGCCTCGATGGCTTTTCTCGTAATTTCCTGATCAAGACGCGCGTCAGGTGAGTCCAGGTATTGGCAGTGACCTATCTGGAAATAAGCTTCTGCGGCATATTTACCCTTTGGATAGTTGCGTACATAGGCCTGATAATAATCGGTAGCAGACTCGTAGGCTTTCTGCCCCATATAACTGCGTGCAAGGTATGCCAGAATGTCTTCCGAACGCTCTGTGCCTTTGTAATAGGCAGTAACATCGTCTAAAAGCGTTTGGGATTTGACATACTGTTTCTGGTTGAAATATTGCAGTGCCGCTTGGTACTTCTCTTCGGGATCACGCGATTTAAGCAGTCGTTGGTACTCACCGCAACCGGTAAAAGCGCCCATGAGCGCTACCATAAACAGCAATATAAAAAGTTCCTTTTTACGCATACTCGCCAAAACAGCCTGCAAAATTACTGCTTTTTTTTGAAATATGCAAATTTATTTCTACAAAAAAAATCAAGCAAAAAGTGTATATATACATAGTATATATACAGTAAATGCGGTATTTTGGCAAAAAAGAGAGAAGTATGTTATGGTTATCTTATGGGTATGTTATGGTTATCCTATGGTATTGGCTCGATAACGGCTCGATAACGGCTCGAGATTGTGTCGGGAACGGGTCGGGATTGAAGGCATAAAGGATACGAGGAGTAGCATGTTCCGAAAAGGAACAAGCTGAAGAGAATAAGGCCCCAAAGGAACAGGCTTGGAAGGAGAGTGAGAGGAAAGGAGGAAGAGGAAAAAACAAACCAGCCTGCTTGGGGTGAAGCAGGCTGGAAGTGGTGGGGCGCGGGAGTCGCGAAAGGGGACCGGAAAATCCGGAGACTCCAGACCGCTACGCTAATCCGGAAGATCGCCCATGCATGGTCGATGCTATTTGAGCTCAACGCCCTTCGCGTTCGGCAAATGGATCGCAAGAACGATACCCTTGGATGTCGAACTCCTGCCAATAGGTATCGTTCTCATAAGCCGAAACAGCCTCGTCCGGTACATAGACAGGGATCTGACGTTTCACATCAAAGAAAGTCTTCGCCTCAATGGCCGGCGGGGTTACCGCATTGCAGGTAATCTTTGTCAGTTTGGCGCAAAGCGCGAAGCAGTTGTCGCCGATGGATTGAACGGACGACGGAAGAACCATCTCCTCCAGGTAGGTACATCCGTAGAAAGCGCCGTCGCCTATTTCCGTTACACCTTCGGGAATTTCGAGGTTCTGGAGCTCGTGTGCGTTATAGAAAGCCCAGTTGCCGATGCGGCGGAGTTGGCTGGCAGAGGCTGCAGGCGCATTGAATCGTCCCGGAGCGCCGGCAGGTGCGCCACCAAAGGTAATCGTTTGAATACTACGGCAGTCTTCGAAAGCACGGTCGCCAATCTCTTCCACGGAAGCGGGGATAGCGATACTTTCCAGATTAACGCATTCCGCTGTAGCCATATAACCGATTTGTGTCAGTCCGGCAGGAAGTTTGAGCGTCTTGAGGTTATAACAGCCTTTGAACGCTTCGTCTGGTATTTCTGTATTTTCAGCTACGGAAAGGTCTATTGCCTCCAGTTTGCGGTATGAAATATGAATCTGGTCAAAGGCATATTGTGTGAGGGTTCCGCCATTGATTGTCAAATGAGATATCTGGGATATCATCTCTTCAAATGCATATGATGTAAAACCGAAAGTTGACCCGGCATTATTAAATAATAGAGCGGGAGCCACAATGAATGATAAGCTATCACAATGAAAGAACGCCATATTTCCAATGCTGGTGACGCTATTAGGAATCGTCACAGAGGTCAAACCGCTGCAATAAGAGAAAGCACTACTTCCAATGCTGGTGACGCTATTGGGAATCGTCACAGAGGTCAAACCGCTACAATAAGAGAAAGCATACTCTCCAATGCTTGTGACGCTATTGGGAATTGTCACAGAGGTTAAACCGCTGCAATTATAGAAAGCCCAACCTCCAATGCTGGTGACACTACAGGTCACTGAATTGTATTCCACCGAAGCAGGGATAATAGCGGTAGTAATAGTAGTTGACCAATACGGATTACTACTATTTTGCGACGTAACTTCTGCCGTCTGGCTGGTGGCATCGAGGTTGTAATACAAATCGCCGATTTGGACGTGTTCATAGTCCCAAGCGAACATGGTTCCTACGCTGGCTGCTACAGCGAGCAATAGGGTAAAAAGTTTTCTCATGATAAATTCCCTAATATGTGTCGGGCGCAACTTTTAATTATCCTCCAATTTACTATTCGGCAGGAGGCATTCTCTTGAGTTGTAATGATTTCTGTTAACTTGTCTAGGGTTTCAGAAAATCAAGTTGGCCTATTACGCTATTTTGGCGCAACGCTTTGCGCCTAATTTATGTCTTTTATGTCACCGCTTTATTATGCTGTCGGTAGCAGCGGATATATTTCGGGTGCAAAGGTACAAATAAATTTTGATATACGCAAGAAGGAAGATAATTTTTTGCAAGAATAAGCAGAAATAGGCTGGGATAGAAGGTGATCGGTGAAAGAGAGAGAGAGAAAAAAACGCACATAGATGCGCGGCGCAGAAACGCTAATATATGGCAGCAAACGAGACCGGAAAATCCGGAGAGACCAGACCGCTACGCTAATCCGGAAAAATCGACTATAAACTGTTGATGCTAATTAGCAAAATCTGCATACATTTATTTTTTTTATTGCTAAATCCTTGTTTATTTCAAATAATTGTCGTACCTTTGCAGTCAATTTGTAATTTGGACTAATATGGCATAATACTACCGCCTATTAAAAAATGCACAAAAACCAACCGGAAACGGGCGAATCAAAGAAACCATAAAAGGACATAGAAAACAGCCCGGATACGGATGAATTAAACGAGACCAACAAGAAAAAGGGAGGATAAAAAGAAACCATACTTATGGCACAAAAAATAAAACTTACAAAAAAAATCAAACCGTATTTAGATAACGAGGGTAGGGCGCTACCTTATCCATGGCTGATTAACCTGATGCTGATGCTTGTAGGCGGGACCCAGACCATACGTCTGCGATTCTGGAGCCGCAAGCCACGTCACGCCGCCGAAAAGACATTACGCGACATACTCACTATTTCCCGTGATACCGTTTATGGCCGCGAACATCATTTCGACCGCATATTGTCTGCCACGACGGCGGAAGACCTGTTCCGCCTGTACCGGCTCTATGTGCCAGTAAACAACTCGTTTGAGACGCTGCGGCCGTACGTAGAGCGGCATAAGAACGGCGAGGAAGACGTGCTTTTCCCCGGCAAGCCGGATATGTACGCCACGACATCCGGCACGACCAGCGAACCGAAATGGATTCCGATGACGCACAAGTACCTCAAGGACGTGTACGGCAAGATGAGCCATATATGGACGTGGAACTTCGTCAAGCACCGCAGTCGCATCTTCGGCGGTCGGATCTTCACGACGGTCGGCAAAGAGTGCGAGGGCTACGCGCCTGACGGAACGCTCTTCGGCTCCGTGAGCGGCGTGTTGGTGCGCGACATCCCGCAGATCATCAAGAAGCACTACACGGCTCCTGCGAGCGTGATGTCCATCCCAGATTACGCAGCGCGCAACTACACACTGATGCGCCTTGCACTTCAACACCGCGATGTGACCCTATGGGCCACCGCCAACCCATCGACCATTCTGGAACTGCTGCGCGTGCTCAACGAGAACACGGAAGAGATGATTAACGACGTTGAGAAAGGCACTATCTGCGAGGACTTTGAAATACCCTATGAGATACGTTCGGAATTAGACCAATACATCTCCCCGCAGCCCGAACGCGCTGCCGAACTGCGAAAAATACTTGCAGAGAAAGGGCATTTGTATCCGATGGATTTCTGGCCGTGGCTGCAATATCTGAGCACCTGGAAATGCGGCAACACGAAAATCTACATGGACAAATACATGGACCAATTCAACTGGGACAAGACTTTCTACCAGGAATTGGGCTATATAGCAACGGAATGCCGTTTCGGTTTCTCGCTCGACGACACCAACGAGTCGGTTCTTTTCCCGCAATTCCATTACTATGAGTTTGTAGCGGAAAGCGAGCTGGACAGCCCCGTCAAGCACTTCTTGCAGATAGACGAACTGGAACAAGGCAAGCGTTACTGCGCATACGTGACGACCTATTCGGGTCTGTTCCGATACAACATGAACGACCTTGTAGAAGTAGGCGGCAAATACTACGCGACACCCACCGTCCATATGGTATCGAAAGTGAACGGCATCGTCTCCATGACAGGCGAGAAACTATACGAACCGCAGTTCATGGACGCCGTCCACCAGGCAGAGGAAGAGACAGACATCAAGACCAAGTTCTTTGTGGGATTTGCGGACGTAGAGGAGTCGAAATACCACTTCTATTACGAGTTCGAAGATCCCAAGATTACACAAGAACAGGCGAATGAGTTTACCAAAGTGGTAGACGAAAAACTGCAGCATATCAATTTAGAATACGAATCCAAACGCCAGTCGTTCCGTTTGCACGACCCGGAAGCCCATATCCTATTATCTAACGCGTACGCGCGATTCAAGGCCGCGTGCCTTCAAGACGGTTTCCGCGACGGACAGTTCAAATTCAACCTGCTGATGCAGGACGAGAAACGGCGCAACAAATTCAACCTGTTACAGCGTTTGGAGAACAGTTTCGATCAATTAAGTCAGAATATTATAGACAGAGCAGACAAGATAGATGAAAGACGCAAAGAACGTGCTCAACGGCGTCGCAACCGTCGTATTCGACCTTGACGGCACGTTGTACAACAAGCGCGGCTTAGCGCAACGAATGGTATCCCGGCTATGGTGGTGCCTGCCTCTATTAGCCGCAGAACGATTGGCACGGCGTAACATGCACTACGTGCAGTATGCATCCGAAGACGAGTTTTTCGGAGCGTTCTTCATGGTCATGTCACGCGGTCACTGGTGGGGTCCGAACACTGCGGCACAGTGGTATCACATGATTTACCTGCCGACGATGACGCGCATGATAAGACGCTATCACCATGCACGCCCACAGGCACTGGAGTTGATAGCCGAGTGCCGGCAGAAAGGCATCAAGATGGCCATCTACTCGGATTACGGTGCAGTGACAGAAAAACTGGAAGCCCTCGGCATAGATTCCGGTCAGTTCGATTTGCTTGTTTCGGCTCCGCAGTTAGGCGCGCTGAAGCCTTCCGAGCCATGCGCACGACAGGTATTGGAACTATTGGGCGCCAAACCGGAAACGACGCTTTTTGTAGGCGACCGTGACGAGAAAGACGGCGCGAGTGCCAAAATGGTAGGCGCGAAATATATCAATATAGAGAAGTTATGAACAAACGGTATGCAGATTTGAAAGTGACTGCCGGAACGTATGTCCCGCCGGTACTGGCAGACTATCCAGAAGACGAGCCGTACACAGGTTTGTACAAGCCGGTATATGACCGCGAATTTCCGGCAGTAGATGCAAGTTATCCATACTTTGACGTGAGCCTTCGTAACCGTCTCCGGCAATGCTTAGGCTATCAGTTTTTCCTTCGTCCGTTAGGCTGGATACTTCGTATAAAATACGGATTGAGGTGGCGAATAGAGGGGGAGAAGAACTGGCGGCGTTCTTCGTGCGGCGTTCGCAGGTGGCTGAAACAATTTGATTTAAGCCGCGGAGCCATCACCATAGCGAACCACTGTTACCGCCATGACTGCGCGTCCGTGCTAACATCGATACACGCTTCTCACCACACCCGAATACCGATGTTTGCTCCTAATTTCCGTACCAAGGACCAACCGTTTCTAATGATGGTTGGCGGTGTGCCCATACCGGAAGCGGAAGCAGGTCTGAGCGCCATGAAGGCATTCAATAACGCGTTCGACGAATATGACAAGCGCGGATATTGGTTCCATATATTCCCGGAAGCCAAACGCTGGGACTGGTACAAGCCCCTACGTCCGTTCCAGAAAGGCGCGTTCACGATGGCGTACAAGTATAACAAACCGTTGCTGCCCTTTGCCGTGACCTATCGTCCGCGCACCGGCATATGGCGGTTGTTCGGTCCTAAAGACGAGCCTCTGACGCAAGTAGTTATCGGCGCCCCCATCTACCCGGACACCACACAGCCCCGCGCCGCAGAAACGGAACGTTTGCTCAAGCTGACCCACGAAACGATATGCCGTTTGGCAGGAATAGAACACAATACGTGGCCGAGCTCGCTCTAATATGCAAAAAACGCTACCTATAATTGCTTTAGTCGGCGCGATGCTGATATGGTCGGTCAGCGGAATAGCCATCAAACACGCGCTGCTAGCACTGCCTCCGTTTACGATAATTGTGCTGCGCTTTGTGCCGTCAGTGCTGCTGATGTTACTGATAGGTGTCATCCGCCGCAATCATTCTTTGTTCTGCCTGCAGCGTATGGAGCTGAAAGACCTGCCGTTGTTTCTTATAGCGGGTTTTTGCCAGCCCTTTCTGTACTACCTGCTTGAGACATTCAGTTACAAAGCGCTGAACAGCCCGACCATAGCCGAGACGTTACTATCGACCAGTCCTCTTTTAAGCCCTCTCTTTGCCGCCATGCTGCTGCGCGAACGGGTGACGCGAAACAATATCATCGGAATCGTCATCTCTACGGCGGGCGTTTTTGCGCTTTCGCTTGTCGGCAATTCGAATTACTCGATAGGCAGTTACTGGGGTATTCTATTGGCGTTCGCCGCAGTGTCTGCCGCGGTAGTTGATTCCGTGATGATGAGGAAGGCTCCGCTGAAATACAGTTCGCTGTCTTTTGTATTCTACACACAGCTAATCAGTTTGTTCTTTTTCCTTCCAATATGGTTCTGGCTTGAAGGCCCGTCAGCCATACAAGCACTGGACTGGTCCCAGTTGGACAGTATTCAATCGCCTTTATCAACAGCGCTGCTTAGTGTTTCATACCTGACGGTTTTTTCAAGCGTCGCGGCGTATATCCTGTATTGCTACGCCATCCGGCAAATAGGCGTTACACAGGCGAACGCATTCAACAATATACGCCCTGCATTTACGGCATTATGGATGTTACTGTTTTTCGGCGAACATCTGCCGGTCGGCAAATGGGTAGGCATGATATTAATTATTTTCGGCCTATTTGTATGTCAAAAGCAAGAAAAAGTTGCCAATCATTAAGATTTATTTGCACAAACCAAATATTTTTTGTAATTTTGCGCGATTTTGTGTTTACACAAATCCAAAGCCGAATATAACAAACAAAAATAGATAGTAATGGAAAATATCTACTCTGTAAATTTCTTTTATGACCTCCTTTATATTATGTTTCTGGTTGGTCTTGTTGTATTTATTGCTCTTTATTTTGTAGATGCCGGTTACGGCAAGATGCGTTCCGACAAATGGGGTCCGGCAATGAACAACAAAGCCGGATGGTTCTTGATGGAATGTCCTGTGTTTTTCGTGGTATTTTATCTCTATTTCAAGGCGTTAGGGGACCCATCCTTAGCGCCGAAAGTCAGCCAGGTACCTTACTGGGTGTTCTTCCTTATTTTCGAGTTCCATTATTTCCAGCGTTCGTTTATCTTCCCGTTTCTTCTGAAAGGCAAAGGCAAGATGCCGTTCGTAATCATGCTTCTTTCCGTTATCTGGAACCTTATAAACGGTTATATTCAGGGATATTGGCTCTTCCATCTGGCTCCCATTCACTATCCTGATTTATACACAACGGATTGGCTGACCACGCCGCAGTTTATCATAGGAACAATCATCTTCATTATAGGATGGATCATCAACATGCACTCCGACTACGTCATCCGCCATCTTCGCCAGCCTGGTGACACCAACCATTACCTGCCTAAAAAAGGCATGTACAAATACGTAACGAGCGCAAACTATTTAGGCGAGATCATAGAGTGGCTCGGCTTCGCTATTCTGACGTGGTCTCTTGCGGGCTTGTTGTTCTTCTGGTTCTGCTGCTGCAACCTTGTTCCTCGCAGCAACGCCATCTATAAGAAGTACGAAGAAGAGTTCCCTGAGGAGTTCGACCGTAAGAAACTCAAACGTATTATACCGTTTATTTATTAAAATCGTACATTGTAAATGGACAAGCTCTTTACTCCCTATCAGTTGGGCCCCATTACGCTGCGGAATCGAATAATCCGCAGCGCTGCTTTTGAGAATATGGCCCGCAGCAACGCTCCGACGCAAGAGTTGCATGACTATCATGTATCCGTAGCCCGCGGCGGAGTAGGAATGACGACCGTAGCGTATGCCGCAGTTGATCTGAGCGGCGTGTCTTTTGACGGTCAGTTGTATGTGCGTGACGAAATAATTCCCGCCATGAAGAAGATGACCGACGCCATCCATGCGGAGGGCGCGAAAGCCAGCATTCAGTTGGGGCATTGCGGCAACATGACGCATTTCTACACCTGTCACTGCGTCCCCGTGAGCGCCTCCAACGGATTTAATCTATATAGCCCTACCATCCATCGCCGTCTGAAAGTGGCGGAGATAAAAAACCTTGTTCGTAAGTTCGGCGAGGCGGTTGACTGGGCTCGCGAGTGCGGCTTTGACTGCGTAGAGATACATGCCGGTCACGCGTACCTTATTTCCCAGTTCCTTGCCAAACGCACGAACCATCGCTGTGACGAGTACGGCGGCAGTTTAGAGAACCGTATGCGTTTTATGAACGAGGTACTGGATGCCGTGATGGAGCATGCGAAAAACGATATGGCGGTTGTAGTCAAAACAAATATGTGGGATGACTGCTGGCGCGGCGTATCGATAGAGGAGGGTATAACAATAGCCAAGGAGATAGCCAAACACAAGGTTCACGGCATTATCCTGTCCGGCGGAACGGTGAGCCGTTCACCGATGACCATCCTCTCCGGCGCTATGCCTCACAAGACGCTGGCGCACTACATGCCGATGAAATCGTTCTGGTGGCTCAAGGCGGCATTGAACATTCCGGGCGTGGCGCCAATCATGATGCCGACCTCGCCATTCAAGGAACTCTATTTCATGGAGAAAGCCAAAATATTCCAACAGGCACTCGCCGGCGAGTCACCAACACTGATTTATGTAGGAGGTGTACAATCGGGCGATAACTGCCAGCAGATTATGGACGAAGGCTTTGAACTATTCCAGATAGCCCACGTGCTCATCAAAGACCCTGAATTCGTCAACCATGTACAGCAAGACCCGCATTATTATGCCGGCTGCGGACGGTCGAACTACTGCGTAGGACGTATGTACACGCTGGATATGAAATGCCACGAGTGTGTGGAACGCGACGGAGAGGTTATTCCGGCCCGCATCAAAAAAGAAATCGCCAAATTAGAGAAAAATGCAAGCATTAGTAACGGGCGCAAGTAGCGGTATCGGTCTTCAGTACGCCACCGCACTGGCGCGAGATTATCATTGCGATTTACTGCTTGTCAGCAATCAGGAGCAAGAGTTAGAGCAAGTGGCTCACGATCTGGCAGCCACGTATGGCGTAAAGGCTATTCCGCATTATGCTGACCTGAGTCTGCCGGAGGCTGCGGAGAACCTGCATGACTGGTGCGTCAATAACGGTTATGTAGTTGACATACTGATTAACAACGCCGGCGTGTTCTTCTTCAATCCCTACTGCGAGACCTCGATGAAACGCATTGATCTCATGCTTCAGCTCCATGTAGTAACCGTAGCCAAACTGACACGTCTTTTTGCTGCGGACATGTGCCGGCGCGAACTGACGGAAGAAGAAACTCACATGCGTATATGCGGGCATAAGCGCATGCGCGGATATATACTTAATATGAGTAGCATGTCCGCGTGGATGGCAATGCCCGGGATTCAGACCTACAATGCAACCAAGGCTTTCATCTATAATTTCTCCAAATCACTGTGGTACGAACTCAAGCCACTCAACGTAGGTATCACCGTCATGGCGCCCGGTGCCGTGGATACGGCGCTCTTCGGATTGGCTCCAAAACTGCGCAGATTGGCTGTCAACCTGACCGTCAGCATCCCGCCGGAGAAACTGGTCAAACGCGCATTGCGGAAGATGTTCCGTAATAAGAAAGCCGACACACCGGGTTTTCTCAACTGGCTTGCCACACCGATACTGAAACACACGCCGGACTGGCTCGTCTTCCTTGCTATCAAATATATCGGCAGATATCAGAACTAACCATCAACGTTCTGTTGTGCCCGATTGAATCGGGCTTTATATTCTTGGCAGTTGTGCCGTCTGCCAAACGGCTTCCCTCTCCCCTCTTCGCCTCCGCCTATACCTGTAGTGTTTATGCGCTGCACATTCATGTGCAGCTTTTTTCATAGAAAATCCCCCTCTCTCTTGCGTATTTTAAAAAATTGTTGTACCTTTGCACTCGCAAAGGGACAACCGGGGTCACTGACGCATGCAAATTATATAATTGGTATGAACTCAACGATTATTATAGGTCTTCTCATTCCCTTTCTGGGCACGATGCTCGGGTCGGGATTTGTCTTTCTGATGAGGAAGGACATGCCTGTCCGCCTGCAGAAAGCCCTGTTAGGCTTCGCGTCCGGCGTGATGGTGGCTGCGTCCGTCTGGTCGCTGCTTATTCCTGCTATCGAAGCGGAAGCAGCCAAAGGACCGTGGGCAGTCATGCCTGCGGCTGTTGGTTTTCTATTGGGCATCCTGTTCCTCTTGGCGATTGATGAATTGACGCCTCACCTGCATCCGGGTGACGCTACGCCCGAAGGACCGCGCAGCAAGCTCTCGCGGACAGCCATGCTCGCCCTTGCCGTCACGATTCACAATCTGCCGGAAGGTATGGCGGTAGGTGTCGTCTTAGCCGGCGCGGAAGAAGGGTTTGCAGGGCTTTCGCTCTCTGCCGCCGTGGCGGTCTCGCTCGGTATAGCGATGCAGAACATCCCCGAAGGCGCAATCATCTCCATGCCTATGCGGGCGGAGGGTAACAGCCGTGCAAAATCTTTCCTCATCGGTTCGCTCTCCGGCATCGTTGAACCCCTCGGCGGACTGTTGGTCATCCTCATGGCTACCTGGCTCACTCCCGTCCTGCCGTATCTATTGGCATTTGCCGCAGGGGCGATGCTATACGTAGTGGTCGAGGAACTGATCCCCGAAGCCTCGCAAGGCGTACACTCCAATATCTCCACTATCGGTTTCGCCCTCGGCTTCGTGCTGATGATGGTCCTCGATGTGGTGTTGGGATGAAGGAAATCTGACAACTGATAACTGATCACAATTCAACAAGGCATAAGGAAATTTTAACGTATAAAGAATTGGGAAATAATCAACTCATAGATGTGCATACGCCTGTAACGGTATGTAAGGCGTCGGCTGGTACAGGAAAAACGTACACGCTTGCTGCCTATTATGTAGGCTTGTTGTTGTCGGGTGAGGATTACCGCTCTATTCTCGCCATCACTTTTACCAATAAAGCAACGGCAGAGATGAGCGAGCGCATATTAGGCTACCTGCATGCTATCTCGCAGGGCGGGGAACGTCCATTCCTGGCCTATGCACGCCGATTCATGCTGCGTAATAACGATGCGCCGGATGCTATGTTGGAACAAAGGGCAGGGGAGTGCTTCAAGCGCATGCTGCTTGACTATGATAATGTACAGATACAAACCATCGATTCGTTCCTCCAAACCCTTTTGGGCGGTCTAGCAGGTGTACTGCGTATGAGCGCTGGTCTACAAACGGAATTGGATATTGACCATGTGATACAACACGCTGTTGACAGTCTGCTCACTACCGACATGACACCGTCAGACCGTACAATACTGGAAGATTACATGCGACTTAAGATAGACCAAGAGTCACAATGGGATGTGCGGAACAGTCTCTGCGCCATGGCAAAGGAGTTGTACAATGAATCGGTACAAATGCTTGATTTCAACGGGCAAATACTCTTCGATGCTCATTTAATAGCGCGCAGGCGAGAAACCATAGCAAGACAATGGCAGGAGAATGAATACCTAAGCGAACTCAAAGCAATTCTTCAGCATTGTACTCCGGAATCATACAACCGCTACACGAAAGCAGCATATGAGCGTTTACAGCGCAGCGTGACGAATCCGGACAAGATAGCCGCCAAGGATCGTTTCAGAGGAGTAGCCGAGAAATATTGCTGTGCAGACGAGATGGCGCGCGCAACAGAGTTGGCAGAGAAACTCAGACGCACGTATAATACACTTCAACTTACTATACGTTTCAGCCGAGACGTAGAACTGATGTCTTCTCTACAGACACTTATTCAACGAAATCTGACTGAAGCTAACTGTGCTCTATTGGCGCGTACAGCCGGCACACTGACGAGGGCTCTCCGTGCCGGCGATGCAGATTTTATATTGGAGAAAGCAGGTATCCGTTACAGACATGTTCTGATTGACGAGTTTCAGGATACAAGCCAACTCCAGTGGAGCGTCATTAACCAGTTATTACAAGACCTACTTGCCGGCGGTGGAAACACGCTGCTTATTGTAGGCGATATAAAGCAATCAATCTACCGATGGAGAAACGGAGACTGGCATATAATGGACAATCTCAATTATCCCAATACGAACCCCCGCCTCACGTCACTGACCAAGAATTTTCGAAGCAGCGAAGAAGTGGTTCGGTTCAATCTCTCTTTGTTTGACCATATAATCAAAACTGCCGATGATGCTCTTGTTGACCGGATATACAGCGAGGGATACAAACCAGAGGAACTAAGCCGGTTCTACCAGTCGGATAAAAAGAAAGGCGGTTATGTGCGTTTCAGAGCTTTCCCGAATGCAACTAAAGAAGACTTGGCGTTTGATATGTTTGACGCGATGGAGGAAATGCTTCAAAAAGGCGCGATTCCATCGGATATGCTTATCCTTGTTCGTGAACGTAAGGATGCCTTGCTGATTACCGATTTGCATACCGGACTGGACCCAGCCCAGTACCCGAAACTATCCCATGCACATATCGTATCGGCTGATAGTTTTCTATTAGAGGCATCTGAAGCGGTACAAACGATTATTGCAGGACTCAAGGTGGTGGTAAAAAAAGACCAAGTGGCGGCTGAATATATCAAGATGACCACAGGGAATCCCGATGCTATCAGCCTTATCAATGCGCGTGTATCAACGCGTATGCCGTTATACGAAGCGATTTGCGAACTTATCAAACTGTTGCTTACGGATGCCGAAGGCCGTTATCAAGGCTCCGAGACGGCATATATCAACTCTCTTTTAGACAGAACGCGTGATTACGTAAGCGCATATGGCAGCTATTTGGATGATTTTCTGACCTATTGGGACGATACCATGCACGCCAAACCTATTCCTGCAGCATCAAGCGATGCTATCCGTATATTGACAGTCCATGCGAGCAAAGGCTTGCAAGCACAGACACTCTTTGTCCCTTTCTGTATGTGGACAAAAGAAGCGGGACGGCATCCTCAAAAAATATGGTGCCATGTAGCGGAGGAAATAGGAGGTGAGGATTATGTCCCCATACAAGACGGTATGGAAATGCAAGAGTCCGCCTACAATACCGAATATGATGAAGAGCATACCAATATGCGTATAGATAACCTAAACATGCTGTATGTTGCGCTTACGCGCGCCGAAGATAATCTGTATGTATCAACGGCTTATCCGGTCAACAAGGACGGCAAAATGGGTGCATGCAACCATGTCGGACGTTATATAATGGATTATGTGGATGGTGATGAATATGTAGCGGGTACGCCGGTTATCAAGTCGCGAAAGAAAGAAGAGACGGCAGTCTGTTCCTTGGAAGCCGAGTTGTGGGCTAATAGTGAGCAAGTCCGTTTTGTACAGTCTCAAGAAGGCGCTTTATATACCGACTACGGCGATGAATCATACCGCCGTATGGCTCGAATGGAAGAGGGAACGCTTTGCCATGAGATATTTGCCCACCTTCGTAAAGCAGATGAATTGGATGCTGTTTTAGATGATTTTGAGACCCGTGGTCTGCTGCGCGACAAGCAGCAACGAGAAGACCTAAAAATACTGATCTCATCGGCATGGGAGGGTAATGAGCAAATGCGTGACTGGTTCACTGCCCCCTGGGAATTACGCCTTGAGGAAGCTATTTATACAGACGAACGGGAAGTGCGGCCTGACCGCGTGATGATTAACCCGAATACAAAAGAAGCGATTGTGCTGGATTATAAGTTCGGCAAATGGGAAAATCAGTATATCAGCCAGGTACGCGAGTATATGGACGCATTGCAGCGGATGGGGTATGGACCCGTACGAGGCTATTTATGGTTCGCCCGCCAGAACAAATTAGTCTCTGTTTCCCACAATTCCTAAACATATATTATTTTTTGCATTCAACCATCAATGGAAACATTTTTACAACAGACAGCGCGTTCAATTATATCAACGATTGACTGGAACCTGCTTAGCCATGTGACCTTGGTGTTGCCCTCTCATCGCGCCGGATTGGTACTCAAAGATGAAATTCTTCGTCTGCAGCGTGACCAGCAGCAGAAAGCAGTATGGGCGCCTCAAGTGCAGACACTGAATCAGTTGCAAGACTCATTAAGCCCGCTTTATCCAGAGGATGAACTATTCACTATCGTTCGCTTATACCGGCACTATCGCCGTCTCAATGCGTGTGAGAAAGATCTTATGCCGTTAGATATGTTCTATGGATGGGGACGTCAGATGTTAGCGGATTTTACGAACGTGGATGCATCAATGCCGGCACAGCAGGTGCCGAATTTCTTTGCAAACACTATTGCAGCACATGAATTAGAACAATGGAAATTAGATACCGAGGTGCAGGAACGACTCTCTGCACTTATAAATCCGGGTGGGAAGAAGAATAATTCTGCCGATTCTATCAAGACACAATATGAGCATTTATGGCGCCAGATATATGAGTTGTACATTGCCTTGCGTGATGAGATGCAAACCGAGCAGAAAGGCTATTCGGGCTTACGTCAACGAGCGGTTATTGAACACTGGGACGACTACGTGCAAGAAAAAATAAGCGGAAGGACCTTTGTCTTTGTCGGATTCAATTATCTCTTGCCTGTAGAGCGCGAACTGATGGAACGGCTACGCGATGCAGGGAATGCCATGTTCTATTGGGACTATGTGGCTGATTTCCAAACGAATGAGAAAGCCTTCTCTTTTGCCAAACTGAACAGTGGTATTTTAGGAAACGCTCTTCCTCCGCAGTCATGGACCGAACGCCGTGAGGTGACAGTCATGTCGTGTGTATCGCGTGAGGCGCAAGCGCAGTATGTGCATAGCTGGCTAAAGAACAACTATTCCGCTAAGGGACAGAAAGTAGGGGTCGTTATATGCGACGAGTCTATGTTAGAACCAGTTATCTATACATTGCCTGCGCTCGTATTGCCAGGAGAAAGTGTACCTGAGCCGGTTAATATAACCAAAGGTTTTCCTTTGCGCAATACGGTTGCATATGCCCGTGTCATGTCATGGCTGAACGATACAAACCGCGGGAAAGCAGATGACGCGGTAGCTCCGCAGATAATTGACCAAATGCTATCGGAGTTGTTTGAAATCAGTCCGCACCAAGAAGCAGACGAGACAAATCCAGACCAACCCGAAGTAGCGCAAACTTCGTTACTCCAATGGCAGGAGCTACTGCTGTTAGAATCTGAATATCAGGTTCGTAAGGTGGCAAATCAAATGCGTCTGTTGATAACCAATGGTTTGGGCGATGTTCCTTTTACACTCAAACTGTTGCGACTTCTTATGCGGCGTACGATGGAGAGCGTTACAATGCCTTTCCATGGCGAGCCGGTGACAGATGTACAAGTTATGGGTGTACTCGAAACGCGTATGCTGGATTTTGACAACTTGCTCTTACTCAATGTAGAGGAAGGGGTGCTGCCGCAAAAACAACCAGATATCAGTTTCATTCCTTTCTACCTGCGCAAAGCGTACCATATGCAGACATCCGATGAACGAGCAACTGTGTATGCATATAATTTTTTCCGGTTACTGAGTCGCGCCAGACACACAACACTGTTGTATGCCACAGCCGAAACAGCAGAAGGCGGAAAAGGGATGTCACGGTTTATTATGCAGATTCTTTATTCGCCCGAATTCAACGTACAAAAAGCCGCTTTGCAAGAGCCGAGCATCTTACGTTCGTCTATAGAGGGGGAACTGACCGTTACGTGCCCGGAACCGCCGCGTAAGTTCACCAGTTTGTCCCCCAGTGCTCTCAATACATTTATTTCCTGTCCGCTTAGTTTCTACAGACAATATATACTTGGGTTGCGGCCGGATGAAGAAGAAGATGTGGTCTTTGCGCCTAATACACTCGGATCGTTTGTCCATCATGCGATGCAGTATATCTATACGGAGTTTCTTGGTTGTGATAATAAATCTCCGAATCCTGTTAAGCCTGATGAAATCGAGTCGGTTCGAACGGATGAGGCAAAAATGCAGGAGGCGCTTGATGCTGCGTATAAAGCGATGAATACAGAGTATGCCAAAAATCATCCGTTAGAACCTGAACATTATAATCCGGACCACCATGTGGGCGAGAACGTAGTCATCAAAGGTTATGTCAACAATATTCTGGAACGTGACAGTGAGGATGCAAAAGCAGGACTTCAAATATACCTGTTAGAGGCAAGGCGCGATTTTTCTATTTCAATTGACGGAGTGGGGGATGTTACCCTTGGCGGATTTATTGACAGGCTTGATATCTATGGTCCGAAGGGTGCTCAGTATTTGCGTGTTGTAGATTATAAATCCGGCGGATATAACGAATATACACACGCAAAAAAAATGTCTTCTTCATGGGAGGATTTGATGGAAAGCGATGAAAAGGGCTATGTACGCCAGACACTCATTTATAGCCATGCTGTAATGGTTTCCGAGCAGCGAAAGAAAGGTGAGCCGACGGAGAAAATGCCGATTGAACCGAATCTTTATTTCTGTCGCCGCAAGTTGACGGATATCATAACAACCATAGATATCAATAATGAAACCGTCCATGACTACGCAGCAATTCATGAGCCTGTTTTAGAGGAGTTAACCTCCAAGGTGAAACAAGTAGTGACGGCTACGCAGTTCCCGCCGTGCGAGGAGGGTAAATGTCCTTCATTCTGCCCGTTCTTCAACCTATGCGGAAGAAAGCCTACCGATTTCTAATCGTGATAGTTTCGAACGTGTTAACCTTGTCTTTGTCGAAAGGGCAGGATACTTTGACGTAGTTCTCCGTGAATCCGGACATACGTCCTTCGGTCTTTTTGGCTTCCCATAGGACGACAGCTGTACGGCCTTCCTGCGAGCGGTAAAACTCTTCCGTCTTGCGGGCAGATATAGCGTGTAACTGCTTGCTGCGACGTTCACGCTCACGTTGCGGAACAACCTCCAAATCCATCTCCAACATACGTGTATTTGCGCGTTCAGAATACGTGAAGACGTGTAATTGTGAAACGGGCAGTGACTCGATGAAATCGACATAATCAGTCCAGCATTCAGCACTCTCGCCTCGTACGCCGACCATACAATCCACGCCAATAAAGGCATTGGGCATTACAGTCTTGATATGCGCCACACGCTCAGCAAACAATTCCCGTGTATAGCGGCGCCCCATAATCTTCAGAACGGTATTACTGCCGCTTTGAAGAGGAATATGGAAATGAGGGGCGAAATGACGGCTATGTGCCACAAAATCAATTATTTCATCGCTCAGTAAGTTAGGCTCGCAACTACTGATACGCATTCTGAAATCCGAATGCGCGATAGAGTCCAACGCACGCAAGAGGTCAATGAATTTTTCATTGGTGCTTCGTCCGAAATCTCCGATGTTTACTCCGCTCAGAATAATTTCTTTGGCACCTCCCCGAATAGCCTCTTCGGCTTGCGAAACGAGCGATGCGATGGAGGGGTTGCGACTTTTTCCCCGAGCCAAGGGAATAGTGCAATACGAGCAGAAATAATTACATCCGTCTTGTACTTTCAAGAAACAGCGTGTCCGGTCATCTTTGTTGTAAGCACCATAGAAATCGTCCACTTCTCTTATTGGGGAAATCACTACTTTTGACTTGCGGTTTTCAAGTTCTTCGACAAACTGCGCCAAGTTAAATTTCTCGTTCTGCCCCAATACATAATCGACCCCCTCAATATGCGCGATTTCATCGGGTTTGAGTTGCGCATAGCATCCCGTTACTATGAGTATGGCATTGGGGTTTTGACGGCGGATACGGTGAATCATTTGCCGGTCTTTATGGTCCGCGGCATCAGTTACAGAGCATGTATTGATAACGCATATATCTGCCTCTTCACCGCGCGCAGCGCGTGTGTGCCCTCGTTCCAGCAATGCCTTCCCGAGCGCACTCGATTCCGCAAAATTGAGTTTGCAACCTAATGTGGTGAACGATATTTTCATTGCAGATTAAGTCCTAATGTCTTAGGCAGCAGTTTTTTAGGCGCTTTGGCAGGCATAGTGGCACGGCCTTTGTTGACAATTGGGGTTGTTCCTACCATATGAACAGGATCAGACTTATACCAATTCGTTTCATTTTCCTTGTTGATTACATGTATGTAATTCGGCTGCAAAAATACTGCTTTTTTCTGATATATGCAATAGTTTTAATGAAAAATTACATTTTCTTGAGCCAAAATTTGGATAATTCATTTTTTTTGTGTATCTTTGCAAATGATTTCAAATCCGAGTTCTTCGGAAAACATAAAGAATAATTTTCGTACTAAAACGGTAAAAGGAGCACCCAATGAGCATCCATTGGGTACCCATTCATCATCCATTGAGCATCCATTGCAACCCGAGAAGGAGAGAAAAGAAAAAAGTCTATTTGGAGAAGAAAATAGACAAAGAAAAACCAGCCTGCCAAGAGATTGACAGGCTGGAGTTCGTGGTAGTGGGTTAGTCGGTTAGAGGGTTAGAGGAAGGGACTGGAAAATCCGGAGAGACCAGACCGCTACGCTAATCCGGAAAACATCGGGGATTATTTATCTATCGTGGCAAAATAATTACTACGGATGAGTTTATCTGATATATCAAAGGCCTCTTGTTCGGAAATCGGGCGGTTTTGATGGGCAGTGGAATCCAATAGGTTAATACCAAAGCCTTTCCAATAATAATCTTCACAACCGATTAAATGCAAGATTGTCGGATAAATATCCATTTGAAAACATGTGTCTGTGACGATGGTGTTTTCCGTTATTTGCGGAGAATAAATGATGAGCGGACAAAATCCTTCTTTTACTTTGAATTGAGAACTATTTGATGTTTCACAATAAGCGGCAAATAGTTCCCGATATTTGTTTGTGAAAATTGTGTGGTCACCAGTAATAACGAATGTTGTGTTGATAAATGCAGGATTGTTTCTTATAAGAGTCAAAGTATGCCCCAACCATTTATCCATAAAATTTACAGACTTTAAATAATTACACATGGGTAGTGGCATCTCCGCAGGGAAAACCAAGTCAGAACTATCCGCACAAGATGAAAAAGGAGTGTGTGTAGAAGACGTAATGACCAAAATGTAGTCATGTTTATCTGCAATACTATCAAATTTTTGAAAAATATCAGCATCGTTAAAAGGAACGACATAATTCGTATCTATATAAAAAGCCCGACTCATTGCGGCCTGATTCCAAACCATTACTCCACCTGGAACTAAAACCGCTGCGGAATCATATAATTGACTAATCGAAGGATATGAATTATATGGGTATCTAAAACAAGCGGCACCTTCTTTAATAGGCAAAACACCTGTGTTAACAATTGTTTGTCCATCCATGGAATTTCCCTTGAGTGTCTGTTTTTTAATTTTTGTAGCATATAATGCACTGGGATTATTCATTAAATTACAAATATTAGGAGAAATCTCCGGCAAAAGAGCCCAGTTTTCAAGACTTTCAACCAAAAAAATAACCAATTTAGTTTTAGGCTTAGGATTATTATGCACTATGTCTATAAATGGATATATTTGATGATTCAACTCTTCCGTATCGACCTTTTCTTCTTGTCTGAAAAGTAAACGATAAAACACAGCAAAGAAAGCATGTTTCTCAGAATAATTATGTGTGTACCAAGGATTTGAAATTCCGCTTGAATCAGTAGTTATCGGATTCCATAAGGAAGCAATCGAAATATCTCCATCTTGGAAATCTCTTGTCCGTACTGTATTTCGGATAAAAAGGATATGAGCAAAATTTAAGATTATAGATACAATTAAAGCAGCAAAAAAGCCCCACCAGTTATGTTTCTGCCTATTATCAAAAACAAACAAGGCAATTCCTTGAATTATTATAGGGACAACCAACCAGAGGTAGTTTGAATCTATATACATCAATATACTGGATGTAAATCCATTTAGGTTTCCTATCATAGAAAAGCAATGTTCATCAATCAGTAAATAATCAAAACTCTGCATATAAACAAGTTCTGCAAGAATCCATATGGCGTTGATTACCAATGCATACAATGTCCAATATTTGCGTTTGAAAAGAAAAATAAACGCCCCGAGAAAAACAGAAATAGACATTTTTTGCATGTATATTGAAAAAATGCGTTTAGGGTGAATAAAACAAGAAAAAAATGACGTATATGTTGAAAAATAGTGAAAAAGGCAACTATATAGAAACAACATGCCTACAAAAGTGAAAAACAAGATAGTTGTTGCAAACCTATACTGTCTGGTTTGCTGAAGAAAATGTGTGTGTTTCATAACTATGTATTTAAAAACGTGGATCCCTAAAACATGTTTACTTGTCAATTGAGGTCGTAGGAAAAACCATGTAACCAAATAAACGATGAAGGAACCCACGTCGCATATACACAAGCACAGTGTACACACACACACATGAGCATCCAACACTTGTTTTTTAGTTACGATAATTGAAGTTTCCTACGTTCCAATTGATCAAAAACAAGCGTATAAACGCTAATTATAAATATGTCACCGCTTTATTACGCTGTCGGTGCCAGCGTTGCATTTTGCGCTGCAAAATTACACAAAAAAAACGATACGCGCAAGTTTTTTATACTAAAAATGCAAAAAAATGTCTTGCGACCTGTGATTTCCATGCCCATATTGCCCATCCCGAGCAAGCTCAGATGGTCAAAATGACATGTAAATCATGCTAAATGCATTTTTTTCGGGAATTATTTCGGCACGCCCCGCAAGCGGGTTCCCTCCGAAATAAAAGAAGGGTAATTCCGAAAAATCAAAAAAAAGGTCTTGCGACCTGTGATTTCCATGCCAATATTGCCCATCCCGAGCAAGCTCAGATGGTCAAAATGACATGTAAATCATGCTAAATGCATTTTTTTTGATTTTTCTTACGGAAATATTTGGTCAGTTCAAAAAAAAGTAGTACCTTTGCACGCTTTTTGCGCGTAATGCGCACAAACGCATGTAAAAATCAATAAATTATTAACGTCAATCTGGGCAGTGAGTTAAGTACCACGTGACAAAGTACCACGTACCAAGGAGCGGAGTACAAGAGACCGTAAAGATGTCTGTCGGATTGGCCCCAAACAAACACATTAATGGAATTTAACAGTTACAAAACAGTGTCTGTCAACAAAGCGACTGCTCAGAAAGAGTGGGTTGTAATAGACGCTGAAGGCCAGATTCTCGGCCGTATGGCTTCCAAGGTAGCTAAACTGCTCCGTGGTAAGTACAAACCGTCCTACACTCCGAACGTGGATTGTGGCGACAACGTAATCATCGTGAATGCTGACAAAGTGCAGCTGACCGGAAACAAATGGAACGGCCGCGTATATGTACGCTACACCGGTTTTCCGGGCGGTCAGCGTGAGTTTACTCCGGCAGACCTGCTCGCAAAAGGCGCAGACAAACTCGTTCGCCGCGTAGTAAAAGGAATGCTTCCTAAGAACCGTCTTGGCGCCCGTCAGATCAACAATCTGTACATTTTTGCCGGCGCAGAGCACAACATGCAGGCTCAGCAACCCAAACAAATTGATATAAACACCCTCAAATAATAGAAGTTCATGGAAACAGTTAATGCATTAGGACGTCGTAAAGAGGCAGTAGCCCGCGTTTACGTAAATGAAGGTGCCGGCAAGATCGTTATCAACGGCCGCGACATCGAGACATATTTCCCGTCTTCTATTCTGCGCTATATCGTACTGCAGCCGCTGAACAAACTCGGCGTAGCAGAGAAATACGATATCAAGGTAAACCTTGACGGCGGCGGCTTCAAAGGCCAGGCAGAGGCTCTTCGTCTCGCCATCGCCCGCGCACTGGTGAAAATCAATCCGGAAGACAAAGCTGCGCTGAAAGCAGAAGGCTTCATGACTCGTGACGCCCGTGAGGTAGAGCGTAAGAAACCGGGTCAGCCGAAGGCTAGAAAGCACTTCCAGTTCAGTAAACGTTAAGCTTTTGGTTTTTTATTGGAGATTTTGGCTTTTTTGTTCGGTCATTATGGTCACCATAACTCCCTTACAACAAAAACCAAACTCTCTCAATATAATTCCCCAAATACTCCAAACTTGGCCCATTGTCAAGTTGTTCCTGTGAGTCAAACGCATGTGCGTGCGCGTGTAAATAAATAATAAGGTATACGCGTAAAAGACCCACAGGGATAAAAGGAGATTAAATATTTTATATTTAACAATTAAAAACAATAAACATCTCAAAATGAGAACAAATTTTGATCAACTTCTCGAGGCAGGCGCACACTTCGGCCACCTCAAACGCAAATGGAATCCGGCAATGGCTCCTTACATCTACATGGAGCGTAACGGAATTCACATCATCGACCTCAACAAGACTGTCGTTAAAGTAGAAGAGGCAGCAGAGGCCCTGAAAAACCTTGCACGCAGCGGTCGCAAGATCCTGTTCGTAGGTACGAAAAAACAAGCTCAAGAAGTAATTGCAGCTCACGCACAGGAAGTAGGCATGCCTTACATTACCGAGCGTTGGGCCGGCGGTATGCTCACCAACTTCCCGACCATCCGCAAGGCAGTCAAGAAAATGAGCCAGATAGACAAGATGATGACCGACGGCACATTGGAGAACGTATCCAAACGCGAGAAACTCCAAATCACACGTCAGCGCGAGAAACTCGAGAAAAACCTTGGCTCTATCGCCGATATGACCCGTCTTCCGAGCGCTATCTTCGTAGTTGACGTCATCGAGGAGAAAATCGCTGTAGCCGAGGCTAACCGTCTGGGTATTCCTGTATTCGGAATCGTAGATACAAACTCCAACCCGAACAATATTGATTTCGTAATCCCTGCCAACGACGATGCCACCAAAGCCATCGATGTAATTCTGAGCGCCGTATGCGACGCCATCAAGGAAGGTCTTGAGGAACGCAAGGTAGAGAAAGCCGACGAGGAAGCCGCTCAAGCTCAGGCTAACACCGAAGCAGCTGCTCCGAAAGAGCGCCGTCAGCGTATCCGCAAAGCCGCTCCGAAAGCAGAGGCAGAGAAAGTAGCAGAGGCAAAAGAAGAACCTAAAGCAGAAGAGGAGGAGGCATAATTATGGCAGTTACATTGGCTGATATCAAAAAACTGCGTGACATCACCGGTGCCGGCATGATGGACGTTAAGAAAGCGCTGGAAGAAGCAAACGGCGATTTCGAGGTGGCGAAGGACCTTCTCCGCAAACGCGGACAGGCTATCGCAGCAAAACGTTCCGACCGTGAAGCATCGGAAGGTTGCGTACTCGCGAAAGTTAAAGACAACTTCGGCGCTATCGTAGGTGTAAAATGCGAGACAGACTTCGTGGCTAAAAACGAAGACTTCGTAGGCATGGTTAAACTCATCCTCGACGCTGCATTGGACAACAAAGTGCAGAGCCAGGAAGATCTCAAGAACCTCAAGATCGGTAATTTCACCGTGGCTGAGATTATCACCGAGCGTTCCGGCGTTACAGGCGAGAAGATGGAATTGGCAGACTATGCGTGCCTTGAGGCTCCCGTAGTTGACGCCTACAACCACCTTGGCAACAAACTGAGTTCTCTTGTAGCAGCAGAGGCTGGGGCAGACCACGAGACCGTTCACGGAATCAGTATGCAGGTAGCTGCTATGAGCCCTATCGCTCTGGACGCTGACCATGTAGCAGAAGAAGTGAAGAAACATGAACTCGAGGTCGCAATCGAAAAGACCAAACAGGATGAGATCAACAAAGCAATTGAGAACGCGCTTCGCAAGGCAGGTCTGAACCCCGCTCACTGTGACAGCGACGATCATATCGCATCCAACACCGCCAAGGGATGGCTTACTGAAGAGCAGGCTCAAGTAGCCCGCGACATCCGTGCCAACGTACCGGCAGAGGCAGAGGCTAACCTCGCTAACCAAGCTAAGAAAATCGAGATGATTGCTCAAGGCCGTCTGGGTAAGTTCCTCAAAGAGAACACTCTTGTAGAGCAAGCTTACATCATGAGCGAGAGCAAAGAACTTGTTAAAGATGTTCTAAAAGCTAAAGGCGTGGTAATCAAAGACTTCCGCCGAATCACATTATCCGCTGAATAATGAAGTAATTCATGAAAACAATTGGGAAGATATGTGGATGGGGAGCGCTAGTAATAGTGCTCCTCTTCGCATTGATACTTGCTGTCGCTTCTCCGATAGCCAAATACGTTATAAATAACTACGGCGAGCAAATAGTCGGTCGGCAACTCCATGCCGAGCGTGTAGTAATCAATCCATACTGGGGAGGCGTAACCATCCGCGGATTCGAATGCAAAGAGCAAAACGGCGAAACGAATTTCGTATCGTTCGACCGTTTGTATGTTCAGATTGCATACCCGCGTCTGATTGCGAAGAACGTCAAGATCCGTACCATCCGTTTGGACGGATTCAACGGACAAGTACTCAAAACCAAAGACAGGCTGAATTTCTCTGACATCATTGAGCGTTATTCCAAAAACGACTCCATTCCTGAGGAACCCCAAGACACAACTAAAAGCAAATGGACCGTTGCCTTAGACGATATACGCCTGAATAACAGTTCAATACGTTATCGCGATGTGCTTTCGGACAAACAATGGAAATTAGAAGACATATCGCTTCGTATCCCCGGATTGTATTTTGACAACACTCAAACCAATGCCGGTTTGGAGTTCGGCTTGCCAACTGGTGGCAGAGTGGGTATCATTGCCGGTTACCGCATGCAATCCAATAAGTACGCCGCCAAACTTAATCTGCATGACGTAAACACGGATGTTGTTCTTCCTCTTGTTCAGGATTATTTGAATATCAGCGGTTTAGGAGCTCGCCTCAATGGCTCTGTACATGTAGATGGCAGTTTGGATGCCCTCACAAACATCCAACTGAAGGGTGGGGTATCGCTTGTCGGTCTAAGCATCAAAGATACACACGATGACCAGGTTGCAGCACTCGACGAACTGCGTGTTGTTATTAACAAAGGAGATATGAGCACCAATACCTTCCTGCTTGACACACTTTCTATTCTCGGGATAACCGGTGATTATGAAGTGCATGATTCCTGGAATACCCTTTCTCGACTTATGAAGGAGAAAGGTGAGACAATTGAAAATGAAGCAGTTGACTCGGTTGTAGCAGAGCAACCTGCACCAAAAGAACCACAAGAATCCAAACCGCTTGTTTGGATGGCGAAGAAAGTGCGTATTACCGGTCATGACTTGACCTACCACGACTACTCGATGAAGAACGAATGGGAATATGCAGTCAAAACATTGGAATTGGAAGGCAGTAATATTGCCAATAATGGCCGTAACAGCGTAACACTGACCGCCACATTGACCGGTGACGCCAAACTGAAAGCAGATTTTGTCGGCGGATTGGATATGGCAACCCAGGACACGCGTGCCAATCTCAAACTGACAGGCGTTCATCTGCGCGACTTCGATGCGCTTTGCCGTAATTATACCGGCTATCCGTTGGAAGGCGGCAATCTGAAACTGGATAGCCATCTGGATGTCGTCAGCGGAAAGATGAAAGGCACGAATAAAATCGTGATAGACCATCCTCGGGTGGGTAAAAAAGAGCGGTTCAGTAAAGCAAAATACAAGAATATACCTGTTCGTACCGGCTTTAAGCTGCTTACATCCGCACAGGATATGATTATTCTTGACGTACCTGTTACCGGTGATGCCAAGAGCCCCAAGTTCCGTTTCCGCAAAGTGATTGGCCGCGCGTTGCTCAAAGTGTTCTTCGGACCGCTGATGGGTGTGAACGACCGTCGTAATTTGAGCCCCGAGGAACTGGAAGAAATGCAAGAATTGTTAGGGGAGGACAGTATTCCGATGGCTGTACCTGATACCGCCATGATAGAAGAAAATGATATATAGACGGCTCGCTCCGCAGTGTAGATTATAAATTAGAGCAGGTTCCTGACGCTTTGGTCCCCGAGCAAGTTCGCCAACAAGTGGCAGCATCTTTCCCACAAGCATTTATTGTAGAGTGGGGAAAAGATGATTGGGGTTGGAAAGCCGAGTTGAACAATAAGCCAGACGTCAAGTTCAACAGCAAACTGGAGATGACAGGTATAGATGACTAAGAAATGAAACTCCTACAAACATCGCAGTGCCAACAAGGCGCTGCGTTTGTTTCTCCGAAGTAGGCGAGTAATACTTGCTCACGGCAGAACTGAGTCTGCTCGGCATACTCGACCATTGCTTGTAGTTTCTGAATATAACGCGTCCTGCGCTCTTCATAAATAGCGGGCGAGAGGTATATTTCCGCCTCTCGCTCGTTTGTCATCTCAAGGCTACAACCGATAGTGCGCGGAATATATGTAATAATACCTCGTTGTGCGAGAGAAACAAGTAATTCATGCGTTTCTCGTTTGTCCGCCTCACGAACATATTGCAGTTCGGTATAAATACCTGAATATGAGCGCATCAAAAGGTCTAACAATTCTGCCTGGTCTCGAGAGAGATTATACTCACCCAATTGATGACGCGGGACGTGGATCTGCACACGCGGCTGCGTTTCATGCTCTTCTTCAAAATGGACATATCCTGCTTGTGTCAAAATATGGAGTGCAGAGTAGGTCTGCAGTACGGGCAGTTTCATCACATGGCAAAGTTGGTCAATATGCAGCGTAAAGCGGTGTCCTAATCCGCTGCCGGCGCCAATCTGAAGAAAATCACATGTCTTGTGATAGACTTGCTCAACAAACTCTTTTGGCGGATAATTGTCAACAATACGCTTCCGAGCTTTGGCTTTGTCTTCTTTTTCGTTGAAAAGCAGAACCGCATATGCGGTTTTCCCATCTCTTCCGGCACGGCCGGCTTCCTGATAATAGGACTCAAGCGTATTCGGCAGGTCATAATGAATAACCAGCCGTACATCCGCTTTGTCAATACCCATGCCGAAAGCATTGGTAGCCACAATCACCCGTGTTCGTCCTTCTTTCCATGCCTCTTGCCGCTCACTGCGTTCCTGAGTAGTCAAACCGGCATGGTAGAAATTTACAGGCCTACCCCAATCCCCTCCCTGAAGGGAAGGGAGTTGATTTAGCCACTCAGCCAACTCTTGTGCTCGTTTGCGATTGCGGACATAGATAATGGCACTACCCGGGACACGGGAAAGAATATGTGCTATTTGTTCCTCTTTCTTGTCTGTGCGACGTACTATATATTGCAGATTATCGCGGTGAAAAGATTTGCGGAGCACATTATGAGCTGTGAATCCTAATTTGTCCTGAATATCTTCTATTGTTTCCGGAGTCGCTGTAGCTGTCAAAGCCAGTACCGGCACATCGGGTAAAAGAGTCCGTACCGCAGCAATATTCAAGTATGAAGGCCGGAAATCATACCCCCACTGCGATATGCAGTGTGCCTCGTCAACGGCAATCAGGCCGACCGGCAAATCTGCCAGCCGTTTGCGAAACTCCTCACTTTCAAGCCGTTCGGGTGAGCAGTACAGAAAATGATATGGTCCGAATAGGCAGTTATCCAACGCTACACGTTGTTTATCCCAATTCATGCCGGTATAAACAGCCGCAGAGTGAATGCCGCGTGCCTGCAAATTTTCCACCTGGTCTTTCATCAGCGCAATAAGAGGCGTAATAACCAGACATAACCGTTTCTCAGGGTTGTCGTGCGCCATAACGAGAGTAGGGACCTGAAAACAGATACTTTTCCCTCCGCCGGTTGGCATCAATGCCAATGTGTCGCGGCCTGCAAGCACAGATGATATGATTTCCTCTTGCAAAGGGCGGAAATCATCATAACCGAAATAGGTATGTAGTGCTTCTCGGGGACTCATGAATTTTACATTTGCTTGCAAAAGTACAATATTTTTTCCACATAAACAAATTTTTAGCTTGCAAATTTGCATAAATCAAAATTTTGTAATACCTTTGCAGCGGTTTTGAAAACCTATGATGCGATTCAAATCATCCGATAATAAGAAGTTAAATAATAAACTATTAACAAAACAATGAAAAAGTATCTTGTAATTTTGCTGACAGCCGTGTTTGGTCTGTTGCTCACAGGTTGTACGCAGGCTACCAGAGCCACTATTAATGTTAAAGTGACCAAGTTGCTGATTCCTCAGTCAGGAGTATCGGTGTACATGTATAATTCCAGCAAATGGAACAATAGTGAATCATTCCGCATTCCGTTCCACGCTAACAAAGTATCTGTAACCAATAACGAAGGTATTGCCATCTTTGAGTTGGGCCGTTTAGATTTGGAAGTGATTGATAGCCAGTCTACGTTCTATTTCGCGACTTTCGCTGAGGATGAAAAAACTATTATAGGGAGTACTGCTGTAACAATCAAATCAGGCGATAAGAAAGATGTGGAAATCTACTTGTTATAGTAACTAAAATCCCCGGCTGGATAACAGTCGGGGATTTTAGTTCTCTATATAATTTTACAATTGAATTTTCTCTAATGCTGTGCGCACTCTGCAGAGTGTTTCTTCTTTACCGAGAATATCTGTAATATTCCATATGTGCGGACCGCGAGCAGCGCCTACCAGACATATACGGAAAGCATTCATCACGATTCCTACACCATATTCATGTTCAGCAATCCACGGCATAACGACATCGTCCAAATGCCAGCGCATAATGTTTTCGCCGTTTTCGTTCTTATCTTCGTGATATAAATGCCACTCTTCTTCACTGACTGTTCCAAGAAGCGCAAGGAGCTCCTGCATATGTTTGGGGCTGTCTTCTTTCCAGCGTTTCTTTAGAGATTTCTCATCATATTCGGTAGGGGCGACAAAGAAGAAGTTGACTTGTTCCCATAGTTCAGGAACAAAGTTCACGCGGTCCTTAACAAGACCGACAATCTTTGCAACTTCTGCTTTTGACTTTTGACATT
Source organism: Bacteroidia bacterium (assembly GCA_021152555.1). Taxonomy (GTDB): domain Bacteria; phylum Bacteroidota; class Bacteroidia; order Bacteroidales; family Paludibacteraceae; genus Colicola. The sequence continues at coordinate 108,934 of JAGKVE010000006.1, forward strand.
TTACATTTGATTCTAAAATCGGCATAAAGAGTTCTGCAATCTCTTCGTCCGATTTTAATTGTAAGTACTGATGGTTGAACCATTTGCCCTTCTCGTAATCGAACTTTGCACCAGATTTAGATACACGGTCTAATGAGAATTCTTTGATTAACTCATCCATGGAGTACATCTCTTGGTCTCCTGTTCCATGCCAACCGAGCAGTGCCAGGAAATTGATGACAGCTTCAGGTAGATAACCACTTTCGCGATAGCCGGATGAGATAGTGCCATCCTTCTGATTGTGGAACTCCAACGGGAATACGGGGAAGCCGAGACGGTCGCCGTCACGTTTGCTCAATTTGCCGTTTCCGTCCGGTTTTAGGAGCAAAGGCAGATGAGCGAACTCTGGCATGGTTTCTTCCCATCCGAAAGCGCGGTATAACAGCACATGGAGTGGGGCGGAAGGCAGCCATTCTTCTCCACGGATGACATGACTGATTTCCATCAAATGGTCATCTACGATATTCGCCAAATGGTAGGTCGGCAGGTCGTCGGCTGATTTATACAGCACTTTATCGTCCAAAATATTACTATTGATGACCACTTCTCCTCGGATGAGGTCATGCACGTGTACGTCTTCGTCAGGCTCAACCTTGAACCGTACTACATATTTCTCTCCGTTTTCAATCAGCCGTTGCACTTCGTCTGCCGGCAGTGTCAACGAATTGCGCATTTGCATACGCGAACGCGCGTCATATTGGAAATTAGGTATTTCTGCGCGTTTAGCATCTAACTCTTCCGGAGTGTCAAATGCGATATATGCATGACCCGAATCAAGTAGTTGTTTGACATATTGATGGTATATCTCGCGGCGTTCGGATTGTCTGTAAGGGCCATGATTGCCAACGGCTTCAATCTCTTTCGTGCCTTTTTTCATGCGAAGGCCTTCATCGATACCGATTCCCAACCAGTCAAGAGCCTCCAATATGTATTCCTCTGCGCCCGGCACAAAACGTGTTGAATCAGTATCTTCGATACGAAGCAGCATATCACCGCCATGCTGGCGGGCAAACAGATAATTATACAAGGCAGTGCGAACACCGCCAATGTGAAGTGCGCCTGTGGGGGACGGCGCAAAACGTACACGTACTCGTCTTTCCATTATCATTTCAATTTAGCGTGCAAAAGTACTGCTTTTTTTTGACATATGCAAATTTTCAAAGAAAATCTTCTCTTTTCTTGCACAATTAAAAAAAATGTTGTAACTTTGTAGCCGTTTTTGAAATCATTCATTTAAAACTAAAAATAATTCAGTATGAAACCCACACACATTGAGCATTTGGGTATTGCTGTTACCTCTTTGGAGGAAGCGATGCCGTTCTTTGAGTTTTTAACAGGTAGCAAATGCTACAGTATTGAGGAAGTGGCTGACCAGAAAGTTAAAACCGCTTTCTTTAAAGTAGGAGAGGTCAAAATCGAACTTCTTGAGCCTACTTGCCCGGAATCCACAATCGCTAAGTTTATTGAGAAAAACGGTGGCCGTGGTGGCGTTCATCACGTCGCTTTCAATGTGGATAACGTGGCTGATTGTCTGGCTGAGTGCGAGGCTGCAGGTATCCAACTCATCGACAAAGCTCCGCGCAAAGGCGCTGAGAACCTGATGATCGCTTTCCTTCACCCGAAGAGCACGAAAGGCGTCCTCACCGAACTCTGCCAACAGCCGAAATAAAGGACCTAATTGTAAATGACAAAATAATAAATGTCTTTATGGATCAAGAGAAATTAAATAAACTGGTTGAGAACCGCGAGAAGGCCATGGCCGGAGGCGGTGAAGCAGCTGTAGAGAAACACCATGCCAAGGGTAGCTACACCGCTCGTGAGCGCATCAACATGTTGCTCGACGAGGGTTCGTTTGAGGAAGTGAACATGTTCCTGACCCATCGCTGCCATGATTTCGGCATGGAGAAGAAAGTGTTCCTGGGCGATGGCGTAGCTGTCGGTTCGGGTACTATTGACGGCCGTCTGGTATTCGTCTTTGCACAGGACGCAACGGTAATCGGTGGTTCGCTCTCTGAGACTATGGCGCAGAAGATCTGCAATGTCATGGATCAGGCAATGAAACTCGGTGCGCCGATCATCGGTCTCAACGATTCGGGTGGCGCGCGTATCCAAGAAGGTGCTTGCGCACTCGCGGGTTACGCAGAGATTTTCGAGCGTAATATTCTGGCATCGGGTGTTGTGCCGCAAATCAGTGTAATATTCGGCCCGTGCGCGGGTGGAGCTGTGTATAGTCCGGCGCTGACGGATTTCATCATGATGACTGAGCAAAATTCGTATATGTTCATCACCGGTCCGAAGGTAGTAAAAGCCGTTACCGGCGAGGATGTCACCGTTGAGCAACTCGGTGGCGCAAAGATCCATGCTACCAAATCCGGTGTGACCCATTTTGTGGCAGCTACCGAGGAAGAAGCACTCGCTGAAGTACGTCGTCTCGTTTCCTTCATTCCGCAGAACAACATGGAGGAGGCTCCGGTAGTGGCATGCACGGATGATATCACCCGCGTGGACGACAACCTCAACGAGATCGTTCCTTCGGATCCGAACAAGCCCTACGACATGCATGAGATCATCAACACCATCGTGGATAACGGAGATTTCATGGAGGTGCACAAAGATTACGCAAAGAACGTCATCTGCGGTTTCGCTCGTTTCAATGGCCGCTCGACCGGTATCATCGCTAACCAACCTTCTTGGCTGGCAGGTGTGCTGGACTGCGATGCATCCCGTAAAGCCGCTCGTTTCGTACGTTTCTGCGATGCCTTCAATATTCAGATTTTGACCCTCGTGGACGTTCCGGGCTTCCTCTGCGGAACCGGTCAAGAATACGCAGGTATCATCGATCACGGAGCAAAACTGATGTTCGCTTATGGCGAAGCGACTGTTCCAAAAGTAACTATCACCGTTCGTAAGTCTTACGGCGGCTCGCATATCGTGATGAGTTGCAAGCAACTCCGCGGCGACATGTGCTACGCTTGGCCGAACGCTGAGATCGCAGTGATGGGTGCCAGCGGCGCAGTGGGGGTTCTCCAAGCCAAGGCCATCAAGGCCATCGAGGATCCCGAAGAGAAGAAGAAATTCATCGCCGAGAAAGAGGCGGAATACAAAGATCTCTTCGCATCTCCGTATCAGGCAGCGAACCGTGGATACATCGATGATGTCATTGAGCCACGCTATACCCGCAGCCGCATCATCCGTGCGTTCGAGATGCTCCAGACCAAACGTCTGACTAACCCGCTTAAGAAACACTCTAATCTTCCTCTGTAATTATGGTTTTATTAGCAGTTACAGCAGATACATGGATTGTGACCGGCTTAGGCTTCGGTATCGTGCTTGTGCTCCTCTTCTGCCTCGTGTATATCCTCCAGTTCTTTGGATGGGTGATGCAGAAAGCTACAGCGCCCAAGGCACCGAAACCGGAAAAACCGAGTCCACTCAGTGCTCCGACCAAACAGAACACGTTGAAGTCTAACAGCACTCCAAGTGAACCGGAAAAGGCCGCTATCGCCATGGCTCTGGCTCAAGCGGGTAATGAAGACATCGCCGCTATCGCTTATGCGCTCCATCTGGCGCGGTATAGCAAACATGATATCCCCACGCCGATGATCTCGCTCAATCAACACGAGACAGCGTGGAATACGAAATCAATTGGAATGAACAATGTCGGCTTCTGATAACTGATGGCTGACGCCTGAAAACTTTTTAAAACAATGAAAGAATTCACATTTAAAATCAATGGCGCTGAGTACAAATGCGCTGTAGAAGAGATTGAAGCCGGCAAAACGAACGTTACCGTGAACGGCAAAGTATATACCGTAGAGACCGAGGCTCCCGCAGCTCCGGCTCCCAAACCCGCTGCTAAACCGGCTCCTGCTCCTGCACCAAAGCCCGCAGCTGCTCCTGCTCCTAAAGCAGAGGCTCCGAAACCCGCTGCTGCACCTGCTGCCGGACTCCAAGTGAAGAGCCCGCTGCCCGGATCGGTTATCAAAGTGCTGGTATCGGAAGGCCAGGCTGTGAAGAAAGGTGACACCCTCCTGACTCTCGAGTCCATGAAGATGGAGAATGCCATCATGGCAGAGCAGGATGGTACCGTTAAGCAGATTGCCGTTACCCCCGGTCAAAACGTAATGCAGGACGATTTACTCGTAGTTTTAGGATAATATGAACATCTTGGAATTTTTTCAAGGCATGGGATTCATGCAGATGACGTGGCAACAGGGTATCATGCTTCTGGTGTCCTTCTTCTTGCTTTACCTGGCTATTCATAAGAAATACGAGCCGCTCTTGCTGCTCCCGATCGCGTTCGGTATGTTGCTCACCAACCTGCCGGGTGCCGGGATGTTCCATAGCGAGTTATGGTCGGCGTTCCTCGATCCCGAGAGCCCTGCCTACCACTCCTATGGCGCGATCCTCAAAGAGGGAGGTCTGCTCGACGTGCTCTATATTGGCGTCAAGGCCGGTGTCTATCCCTGCCTCATCTTCATCGGAGTAGGTGTCATGACGGATTTCGGACCCCTGATTGCGAACCCGAAGTCCCTCATCCTCGGTGCAGCCGCTCAGATTGGTATCTTCGTTACGTTCCTTTGTGCGAACTGGATGGGCTTTACCCCGGCAGAGGCAGGCTCTATCGGTATCATCGGCGGAGCGGACGGACCTACTTCTATCTTCCTGACTTCCAAACTGGCGCCGCATCTCCTGGGCCCGATCGCTATTGCGGCGTATAGCTACATGGCGCTCGTGCCGGTGATCCAGCCTCCTATCATGCGTGCGCTCACTACAAAAAAGGAACGCGCGATTAAGATGGGTCAGCTGCGTCCGGTTTCCAAGACCGAGAAGATCGTCTTCCCGATCATCATTACCGCTATCGTAGCCCTCATCCTTCCGGATGCAGCGCCGCTGATTGGCTGTCTGATGCTTGGAAACCTCATGAAGGAGTGTGGAGTAGTGGAGCGCCTTTCCAAGACCGCTCAGAACGAACTGATGAACATCGTCGTCATCTTCCTCGGCCTCTCTGTAGGTGCTACGGCTACCGCCGGCAGCTTCCTCAACTGGCAGACCCTGATGATTCTGGCGATGGGTATCATTGCTTTCGGTATGGGTTCGGCAGGTGGAGTACTTTTGGCTAAGTTCATGAACCTCTTCCTCAAAGAGAAGATCAACCCGCTGATCGGTTCTGCCGGCGTTTCCGCAGTGCCGATGGCTGCGCGTGTGTCGCAGACAGTCGGTCAAGAGGAGAACCCCTCTAACTTCCTGCTCATGCACGCCATGGGGCCGAATGTCGCGGGTGTCATCGGTTCCGCTGTTGCGGCAGGTGTCCTCCTGACAATGTTAGGATAATTCGTAATTCGTAATTTTTAATTCGTAATTCGGAATGTCCAACCGACAAATAGGAACAATAGTATTGGAAATAGCCATGGTAATCGTGGCTATTTCCGTGCTGTTTACCAATAATCTTGCGCGCTCGCTCCAAACCGAAGAGCAGAAAAATATGGCTATTTGGGCAGAAGCAACGCGTCAACTGATTCTCGCTGACGAAAACACGGATATTGATTTAATCACATCTATTATCGAGGGAAACACAACTATCCCTGTGTATATTTGCGATGACAGTGGAAATGTGCTCGCCAGTAGAAATGTGCCGGATGGTACAAAGAGAGTAGGGCAGCATGGGCCTATCGAAATTAACATTTCTCCGGATAACACCCAGTATATCTATTGGGATGACAGCCGCCTTTTGACGAGGCTTCGTTATGTGCCGTACGCTCAGTTTGCGCTGATTTTTATCTTTATTGTCGTTGCGGTGGTTACTATGCAAACTGCACAACGTAGTGAAGAAAACCGCTTGTGGGTTGGGCTTAGTAAGGAAACTGCCCACCAGTTGGGAACGCCAATTTCATCGCTCAATGCATGGCAGCAACTGCTCGAAGAGACATATCCGAACGACGAGTACGTTCCGCAAATGAAACGCGATATTGAGAGGTTGCAAATGATTGCCGACCGCTTCCAGAAAATCGGCTCTGAGCCTTCGCTCAACATGGAAGACCTCATTCCTGTCATTCAGAATGCAATCGCCTATATGCGTGCCAGAACCAGTAGCCGCATTACCATTGATGATCATACTCTGGAGGGGGTAAGCCGCATTGTGTTGCTGAATGCACCTCTGATGCAATGGGTAGTGGAAAATCTCTTGAAAAATGCCGTTGATGCCATCTCTGGAGATGGGACTATTATATTCCAACTCCATGAAAATGAACGGGATATAATGTTGGATATCTCAGACTCCGGCAAGGGGATTGATAAGAAAACACAGCGTCGAATTTTCGAGCCGGGCTTTACTTCTAAAGACAGAGGATGGGGATTAGGACTGCCACTCGCCAAACGTATCGTTGAGCAGTATCATGGAGGGAAACTCCTGCTCAAGAACTCGCAAGTCGGTGTTGGTACGACCTTCCGGATCGTTCTCAAAAAGCCCGAAAACAGTTGAACCGCTGCCGCTCATACTCGCATAGAAAGCGCCTGCTGCAAGCAGACGTTTTTTTATGCACGCGATTACAGGATGATTGGGTAATACGGTGCTCTCAAAATCATTGACAAAAAGGCTTTGATTTGCAATGAGTACCGCCTTATCAATACCTTTCATAACGGTCTCTTTCAGCGATGGGCAGCGGCGGGGATGTATTCCGCTGTAAGCTTCTTTGGTGGAGACTCCTTCTTCCGGTTTAACTAACACTATCCGCGTGCCTTTTAACTTTGCTTCAATGGGGGTTAAAATGTCACCTATACCTTCAGCAAAACAAGGACGGTTATAGATGAAAAACGCGCAATCGGCTCCTAAGACACGCACTTCGTTTGCCAGCTTCTCCTTGCTCAGCCCCAAACCAAACAACTCGTTGAGGGCAATGGCCATATGGGCGGCATCACTGCTACCGCCGCCGAGACCGGCTCCAAAAGGAATGTTTTTTTTGAAACGAATCTCTACAGGGCCGATTTGCGGATATTTCTGCTTGAAAAAGTGATAGCACTTGATAATAAGGTTGTCTTCGGCCTTGCAATCCACGGCTATTCCTTCCTGGTGAAATAGCAATTCAGTGGACGGTGTCACTTCCAATTCGTCGTGCAACCTGTATATAGGCACAAAAACGGTCTCCAGATCATGGTAGCCGTCCTCGCGCTTGCGCACAACGCGCAATCCTAAATTTATCTTGCAATTCGGGTGGAGAATCATGCAGTTTATTTGTATAGGAATCGTTTGATTGACCGTTTCGGGGTGTGCTCAAACGGCTTGTCCTGTACTTCGATGTTGGATACTTTGCTGTAAGATGGAATCAGGCGGTTTAGTTTCTCTAAATTAGCCTTCATCAGTTGCTGTATTTCCTCCAGGCTCATGCGTTTGGTCAGTGTCTCGTCAGGGAAAACCAATGCCACTAATTTTCCTTCGCGTTCCACAATAAGGGATTCGCCTACTGCCTCTTGGTTATTCAGTTTATCCTCGATTTCTTCGGGATAAATGTTCTGTCCGGACGCGCCGAGGAACATTGTTTTGCAGCGGCCTTTGATATAGATGTTTTTCTTTTTGTCTAATCGTCCGAGGTCGCCTGTTCTCAGCCATCCGTCTTCAGTAAACGCGGCATTGGTGGCATCGGGGTTCTTGTAGTAGCCAAGCATCACGTTTTCGCCTTTCACCAGAATCTCGCCGATGCCTGCTTCATTAGGATTGTCTATCTTCACGTCCATGTTCATCACTGGCACACCGCCGGTTCTGGCTTTGAAATATTTAGGAGGGTTACCGCCGATCAGCGGACCGCATTCTGTCATCCCATAGCCGATGGAAAGGGGGAAATGGATATCCATTAGACACTTCTCCACTACCGGATTCATCGCCGCTCCGCCGCATATGAAATAACGCAACTTGCCGCCGAATGCGCTGCGCAATCCGCGTTTAACGCGGCTCTTGAGGATATTACCGATGGCGGGTACATGCCAGAATGCGCGGATAACCCATTTGCTAAGTAACGGGTCAAGGTTTTTCTTGTAAATCTTCTCTATCACAAGAGGCACCGTCACTACCAGATACGGCTGTACGTCTTTGAGGGCCTTGAGCAATATGCTTGGGGTCGGGCTCTTCGTCAGGAAATAGATATGGGTGCCGGAGCAAAGGGGGTAGAGCAACTCGCATATCTGGCCGAACATATGCGCGAGGGGGAGCATTGAAACAAGCCGTTGACCCGGATCGACCGGCAGCATTTTCATGCCAACTTCGACGTTGTTACTCAACGAACGTCCGTTCAGCATCACACCTTTCGGGCTGCCCGTCGAACCGCTTGTGTAGTTCAACAAAGACAATGCGTCGGGGTCTGCGGTAAATGAGATATCTTCCGCAGATACGCCATTCGGGTACTTGGCGGCGAAAGATTTGTCAACCGCTTTTTTCAGCCTCTTGCATGCTGATTCAGAATCTTTTCCGTTGATTGTCAGCACACGCCAGTCTTCCAATGACAAAACGGCCTTTAGTTTCTCAGGAAGTTGTTGGTGTTGCAGTTCTTTCCATACATAAGGGCCGACGAACAGCAATTCACTGTCGGAATGCTCTAACAGATGAGCGATGTCAACGGCTGTAAAATCTTGTAATATACTCACGCAAACGCCTTCATACGAAGCAATCGCAAGGTACGCTACTGCCCAATTGGCGCAATTTCGACCGCATAGCGCAATCTTGTCGCCGCGGTGGATGCCCATCTGAGCGAATAACTCATGCAAACGAAGCATCTCGGTCGCCATTTCGCAAAACGTGTACTCATGATCCTCGTTGTAATCGGTCAATGCCGCGTCGTTCCATTGATGCGACATGACGTCGGTCAGGTAGTCTAAATAATGTCTTTGCATTATCGTTTGTGGTTTTATGGTTCGAAATTTGCTGCAAAGATAATGCTTTTTTTTAATATATACAAAAAAAATTTGCATATTCCAAAAAAATAGTGTATTTTTGTGCCCGATTATGAAACCTTTCGGTAACCACTGCTGGTTCCCCGGAAAGGGCATGTGTTTCAATAATAAAAATAAAAAAGGACTGCAGTTTACACTTAATCCCGCTTGGTTCGAATATTACAACACGACATCCGATGAGAAGGAGAAAAAAGGCATTGAGAAAGCATTCTACACGGTTGATCCGGAAACTGCCAAATACAAAGTTCTCGTCATCGCTGATACAGTGGATATGGGAAATGGTGCTGCAAGTGCGTTTGGCATGGATGTACACAATGGGGGAGCAATCATGAAAGGAAGAATTATAGTGACAGACTTAACAACCCGGAAATCAGTCGCAGAGTTTGATGTCAACTATGTGAAAGGATGGGGTAGTTTCTACCAGTTTACCCGTCTCCAGTCTTTAATGAATGAGATTTTTGTCGTTGAACTCCTCCCTCTACTCAAAAAATAATCATCCAGTTCCCCCAAAAAGAAATACCCACAGCGCAAGAAATAAAACCTTCCGCAAAAAAATAATTATATCCTCCACGAAAGAAATAATACTCCTTGCACTCCAAAACACCCGCTCCAAAAATAGGAACGGGTGTTTTTATATTGTTTCTCAATCTTTATCAACCTTTTTTACAGCATTTTTCGACTCAAAAGGGGGTGATTACGGGGTGATTACGGGGTGATTACTGCGTGATTAGGGGGAGATTCGTATTACGTCATACTATGATAGGTCAAGATTAAGACACTAAATTTAGTGCAAAAAATATGCCAAATTTGCATATTCCGAAAAAAAACACTAACTTTGCACCCGAAATATATTTATAGTAAGAAAACATCATTTTGGCTTCGATTTTATGACAACCATTCTTATGTATGTGGCAGCGTTGCTGCCGGTGTTTGCCCTCTTGACGTATGTCTATTGGAAAGACCCGAATAAAGAGCCGTTTTGGCAGGTTATCAAAGCGTTCCTGTGGGGGATGGCTATCTGCATGCCGGTCGCGATGGTCGAATTGGCTGTCTCATATGGCTTGTTCGGCGATAATCTGACGCCCGTTTCGCTTTTCGGTACAACTATGAGGGCTTTCTTTGTGGCGGCGCTTCCTGAAGAAGCGGCTAAACTATTGGCGTTATGGATTGTCTTGCACAAAAATTCCCATTTTGACGAGACTTTTGACGGTATTGTATATGCCGTTTGTGTCGGACTGGGATTTGCGGCAGTGGAGAATATCTCTTATGTCGTCGGTGCGGAAAACTGGACCACCGTTGCAATTATGCGGGCTGTTCTCGCGGTCCCAGGGCACTATGCCTTTGCAATCATGATGGGCTATTACTATTCGGTATTCCATTTTATCGACCATTCGGCTAAAAAAGGATTTTGCGTCTTGTTTGTGCCGTTTATGGCACACGGTGTCTATGATTCGCTCGCAATGAGTGGCATGGCGGATCCGCTTATTGGCGGTATCGCTTTCTTCGTACTCATTTTCTTCTGTATCAAGATGCAAAAACAGGCACACAGACGCATTATCGAACTCGCTCGTAACTCCCGCTAAGGAGAAAAAATTGGTAAAAATGGCATACACTCTTGTGTATGTCAATTTTTTTTTGTACCTTTGCAGCCGCAAAGGATTTCTACTATGAAAGTACTGTTAATCAACGGTAGCCCGCGTAAATGCGGAAACACATTTACCGCCTTGAGCGAAATCGCCAAGACGTTGGAGAAGGAGGGGGTTGATGCGGAAATAGCCTGGATAGGCAATAAACCTGTTCGGGGATGTATTGCCTGTGGACGCTGTAAATCAGGAGAACCTTATCCGGACGGGCATAAAGGTTGCGTTTTCAACGATGATATTTGTAACGCTATGTCGGCTAAGTTTGAAGAGGCGGACGCATTAGTATTCGGCTCGCCTGTCTATTATGGTCAGCCGAACGGCACACTGTTGTGTCTCATGCAGCGGGCGTTCTTTAGCAATGGCGATGCTGTGAGAAACAAGCCTACTGCCGCGGTTGCTATTTGCCGAAGAGGTGGTGCTACGGCGGCGCTGCAAACGCTTCTTATGCCTATGCAGATAATGAATATGCCCATCGTCACTTCCCAATATTGGAATATCGCTTATGGGCGAGAGGAAGGGCAGGCTGTTCAGGATTTGGAGGGAATGCAGACTATGCGTACGCTCGCACATAATTTGGCGCGAATGCTGCGTGGCCTGAGTAATGAACCGCTGCCTGAACGCGAAGTAATAACGCAGACGCATTTCATTCGTTGAAGAAATTGCTATTATATTTATAATAAGGTCTAATCGTAAATTTTATACATATGAATCTTTCTGAATTAACTGACAAGATCTACGCGGAAGGCGTAGAGAAAGGCAATGCCGAGGCGCAACAAATCGTTGAGAAAGCGAACGCCAAGGCTGCCGAAATCATTGCTGACGCTGAGAAAAAGGCTGCTGCTTTGGTCGCTGACGCCGAAAAAAAATCAGCTGATCTCGACAAAAAAACACGTGCCGAACTCAAATTGTACGCTGAGCAGAGCGTGAATGCCGTCAAAACGGAAATAACCAACTTGCTCACGGATAAAATTGCTGCAGATAGCGTGAAGGCAGCTACGGCTGATGCCAAATTTATGCAGGGCATTATCGCCAAACTTGCTGAGCATATGGCAAAAGACGGAGATGTTGCCATTGAGGCTAAAGATGCCGAAGCGCTGAAAAAATATTTCACGGCAAATGCAAAAAGTTTGCTGGATAAAGGCGTGAGCATTAAAGAAGTGAAGGGTATAAAAACCGATTTTACCATCCAACCGGCAAAGGGCGGATACAAACTTGCCTTTGGAGATGCCGAATTCATCGCATACTTCAAAGAAATGCTTCGTCCCCAACTCGTAGAGGAATTGTTCTAATATGACGTACGAATATTTACTTGCCGGGCTGCCTGAACTAAAAGCAGGATCAGATGCACCTATTTCTCTCGAAAAACTCGATGAGTTATTCGATGAGCAGTTGCGTGCGTCCGACAAGGCTTTGCTGGACTTGCTGCGTGCGCCGATGAATGAAGAGACGCTCGAGCAAGGACTCAAGGCCAAGAACCGCTTTGTTCGGGATTGGTTCGGTTTTAATCAAGACATGAACAACGTGCTCGTGGCGCAAATCTGCCGCAAGCACGGATTCGATGTCAAGACCCAGATCGTCGGTGAAGGTGAAGTGGCGGAGCAGCTGCGTACGCACACGTCTCAAAAGGACTTCGGTCTGAACGAACTGCCGGGCGACTACCAACCGATCCTTGCTCTCGCGCAGATAGAAGATCTCATGCAGCGGGAGAAAGCGCAGGATGCCATCCGATTCGAATGGCTCCAAGAACGCACAGAGTTCGATTTCTTCTCGCCCGAGATGGTCTTCGCGTATTACCTCGAAGCCCTCATGCTCCATCGCTGGTCCATCCTCACCATCGAAGAAGGCGAAAAAATCTTCCGTGAAATGGTTTCAGAAATGAAGAGGGGCGTAAAACTCGATTAATCGAAATCTCGATATGTCGATATATCGATATCTCGTTATAACGAATTTAATAAAACACAAATATGACTACTGGAAAAGTTAAAGGAATTATTGCCAACCTGGTGACCGTCGCAGTAGATGGTCCGGTTGCGCAAAACGAAATTTGCTACATCTACGTGGGCGAGACCAAACTGATGGCGGAGGTCATCAAAGTCATTGGCGCCAACGTATATGCGCAGGTGTTCGAGTCCACACGTGGCCTCAAAGTGGGCAACAAAGTGGAGTTCACGGGACACATGTTGGAGGTGACGCTCGGCCCGGGTCTGCTCAGCCGTAACTACGACGGTCTGCAGAACGACTTGGACAAACTGACAGGCGTGTTCCTCAAACGTGGTGAGTACAATTTCCCGCTCGATGAGCAGAAGAAATGGTCCTTCACCCCTATCGCCAAAGTGGGCGATAAAGTAGAAGCTGCTTCTTGGCTCGGAGAAGTGGATGAGAACCACCAACCGCACAAGATCATGGTACCCTTCGTTTTCGAAGGTACATACACCGTGAAGTCTATCGCCAAAGCCGGTGAATATACCATCAACGAGGTGATGGCGGTTCTGACCGACGCAGAAGGTAACGACCATGAAGTAACTATGGTTCAGAAGTGGCCGGTGAAGAAAGCGATTCTTGCGTATCGCGAGAAACCGCGTCCCTTCAAACTGCTCGAAACAGGTGTGCGTACCATCGACACGGCGAACCCGCTTTGCGAGGGAGGTACAGGCTTTATCCCGGGTCCGTTCGGTACCGGTAAGACCGTCCTCCAGCACGCTATCTCCAAACAAGCCGAAGCAGACATCGTGATCATCGCTGCCTGCGGCGAGCGTGCCAACGAGGTCGTAGAGACCTTCACCGAGTTCCCCGAACTCGATGACCCGCACACAGGCCGCAAACTCATGGAGCGTACCATCATCATCGCCAACACATCCAACATGCCGGTGGCATCCCGTGAGGCGTCTGTTTATACGTCCATGACCATCGCTGAGTACTATCGTTCGATGGGTCTGCGCGTCCTCCTCATGGCGGACTCCACTTCCCGTTGGGCACAAGCACTCCGTGAGATGTCTAACCGTCTGGAGGAGCTTCCGGGACAGGATGCCTTCCCGATGGACCTCTCCGCAATCATCGGCGCGTTCTATGCACGCGCAGGTTACGTGTACCTTAATAATGGAGCTACAGGTTCTGTTACCTTCCTCGGTACCGTTTCGCCGGCCGGTGGTAACCTCAAAGAGCCGGTTACCGAAGGAACGAAGAAAGTCGCACGTTGCTTCTACGCTTTGGAACAAGCTCGCGCCGACCGCAAACGTTACCCGGCTGTGAACCCCATCGACTCGTACTCCAAATATGTGGAATACCCTGAGTTTGAGGAATATATCTCCGGTCTGATTGACAAAAACTGGTTGCCGATGGTCAACGACATGAAGACCTATCTGCAACGCGGTAAAGAGATCCAAGAGCAGATCAACATCCTTGGTGACGATGGTGTACCGGTAGATTACCACGAGGCGTTCTGGAAATCCGAGGTCATCGACTTCGTCATTCTCCAGCAGGATGCCTTCGATAAGATCGATGCTGTTTGTCCGCTCGACCGCCAGCAGTACATGCTTCACCTCGTCATGGACATCTGCAAACACGACTACGATTTCGATAACTTCCTCGATGTCATCGATTACTTCAAGCGCGTCATCAACCTCTGCAAGCAGATGAACTACTGTGAGTTCAAATCCAAAGAGTTTGATGAGTATCGTGCTAAATTGGATGAATTATTGGCAGAGAAACAAATTAAAAAGTAAGTACTATGGCAAAGGCTTTTCAAAAGATATATACGCAGATTACTGCAATTACGAAAGCGACCTGTTCGCTGAAGGCCGAAGGAGTGGGTAACGATGAACTCGCTACCGTCAACGGCAAACTCGCACAGGTAGTAAAAATCATCGGTGATGAGGTGACGCTGCAGGTGTTCCAGGGTACCGAAGGTATTCCGACCAACGCAGAAGTAGTGTTCCTCGGCAAAGCACCGAGCCTCAAAGTGTCCGACCAACTCGCAGGCCGTTTCTTCAACGCGTACGGCGACCCGATTGATGGCGGACCGGCTATCGAAGGTAAAGAGGTGGAGATTGGTGGTCCTTCTGTAAACCCCGTTCGTCGTAAACAACCGTCAGAACTCATCGCAACCGGTATTGCAGGTATTGACCTGAACAACACCCTCGTTTCCGGACAGAAGATTCCGTTCTTCGCCGATCCGGATCAGCCGTACAACCAAGTGATGGCAAACGTGGCACTCCGCGCAGAGGCAGATAAGATCATCCTCGGCGGTATGGGTCTGACCAACGATGACTACCTCTATTTCAAGAACGTCTTCACTAACGCCGGCGTGCTCGACCACATCATCTCGTTTGTCAACACGACCGAGAACCCGCCTGTGGAGCGACTCCTGATCCCGGACATGGCACTCACCGCCGCAGAGTATTTCGCGGTAGAGAAACACGAGAAAGTGCTCGTCCTCTTGACCGACATGACGCTCTACGCCGACGCATTGGCTATCGTATCCAACCGTATGGACCAGATTCCTTCCAAGGACTCCATGCCGGGTTCGCTCTATTCCGACCTCGCAAAGATCTACGAGAAGGCGGTTCAGTTCCCGGAGCAGGTAGGTGGCGGTTCTATCACCATCATCGCCGTAACTACGCTTTCCGGTGGTGACATCACACACGCTATCCCGGATAACACCGGTTACATCACAGAGGGTCAGCTCTACCTCCGCCGTGACTCCGAAATCGGTAAAGTCATCGTCGATCCGTTCCGTTCACTCTCGCGTCTAAAACAGTTAGTTGCCGGCAAGAAGACCCGCGAAGACCATCCGCAGGTAATGAACGCGGCTGTTCGCTTGTATGCCGACGCCGCAAACGCCAAAACGAAGAAAGAGAATGGTTTCGATTTGACTGACTACGACAACCGCTGTCTGGAGTTCGCACGCGACTACAGCCGCGAGATCCTCGCGATCGACGTAAACATCAACACCGTTCAAATGCTCGACGTAGCATGGACGTTGTTTGGCAAATATTTCAAACCGGAAGAAGTAAATATCAAGGCCGCTCTTGTTGAAAAGTACTGGCCCAAAGCATAACAGGTTATGGCTATAACTTACCAGTTTAATAAAACATCGTTGCAGACTTTGGAGAAAGATCTGAAGATGCGGCAACGAACTTTGCCCACTTTGCAAAGCAAAGAGACAGCTCTGCGTCTCGAAGTGAAGAAGGCAAAGAAAGAGCTTGAAGACCTGGATAAGGAAGTCGAGCGCCGCATCAAAGACTACGACCAGATGATTGCACTTTGGGGCGAATTTGACACTTCGCTCATCCATGTGGACGACGTACGCATGTCTATTAAAAAGATCGCAGGCGTGCGCGTACCCGTGTTGGATGAAGTGGTCTATTCTACCAAGGAATTCTCGCTCTTCTCGTCGCCTAAGTGGTTTGCAGATGGTTTTGAGCAACTCAAAGCCATCGCCGATGTCGGTATCCGCCAGGAGTTCATACATCGCAAAGTGGAACTGCTCGAGTATGCGCGAAAGAAAACAACGCAGAAAGTGAACCTCTTTGAGAAAGTGCAGATTCCTGGTTATCAGGATGCTATACGTAAAATCAAACGATTCATGGAAGACGAAGAGAACCTCTCCAAATCAAGCCAGAAGATCGTTAAGTCTAAACGCGAAGCCGAAGCACGTGCCGCGGAAGAGAAAGGAGGTAACGCATGATTACGCAAATGAAGAAATACACCTTCTTGGTGTTCCATCGCGATTATGAATCCTTCCTGACGCAACTCCGCGACCTTGGCGTAGTACATATCACGCAGAAAGCCGCAGGTCTCATCGAAGATGATGAGCAACTTCAGGCAGCTCTCCAACACGAGGATGAACTGCGTCGTCTGCTCAAACAAGGTGCGCCGGATCAACTCCTCGCTGAACGTGCCAACATCGAACAAAGCATTGCGGATGCCAAACAAGCGGCTTCACAAGCTGCCGTTTGGGGCGATTTCGATCCTGCACGTATCCAGCAACTCAAAGAAGCCGGCTACACGCTTCGTTTCTTCGCTTGCAGCACTTCTGTTTTCCAGGAAGAGTGGGGTATTAAAGTTTCCGAGAAAGAAGGTAAGACGTACTTCGTAAACGTAAACAACGAAAACTACGCAGACTACGAAAACTACGCAACTTTGTTGCCTTCTCCCGAGAAATCAGCAGCACAGTACATGCAGGAAGTAGAGCACCTCAAAGGTCTCTTGGCAGCAGCCAATGCCCGTATTGAGGCATGGCAACTCGCGAACATAGAAGATATCAAAGCGCAACTCAAAGAAGCCCGTCAAAACATTGATTGGCAGCGTGTTACGCTCTCGACCGATAAACTCGCAGAAGGTTCGCTCTGCCTCTTCGAAGGTTTCTGTCCGATTGACAAAGAACCTGAACTGAACGCGATGCTCAAAGACGCAGAGGTCTATTACGAAGAGACCGATCCTGAGAAAGAAGACGCTACGCCGATCAAACTGCGTAACAACGCGTTCACCAAACTCTTCGAACCTCTCACGGGTATGTATGGTTGGCCGGACTATCATGAGTTTGATCCGACGCCGATTCTCGGTCCGTTCTTCCTCTTGTTCTTCGCTATCTGTATGGGTGATTGCGGTTACGGATTATTACTGATCCTCATCGGCACACTCATCGCTAAAGGCAAACTGAAGATCGAGATGTTCGATGGCTTAGGTCCGATCATTACCGTCCTTGGTGTCGGAACAGCCGTAGTGGGCTTCTTCTTGGGAACCTTCTTCGGCATCGACCTATACAACGCTTCGTGGGTGCCTGATGCACTCAAATCCGTTATGATCAAAGGAAATGTCATGGGCTATGACATCCAGATGGTGATGGCGCTATGTATTGGTGTCTTCCATATCTGCTTGGCAATGACCATCAAAGCGATATCATATACGCTTCGCGATGGATTCAGAGCTACTGTCTCTACGTGGGGATGGTTGTTGCTCATCGTGGGTACGATTGCTACACTCATCGTCACAATGACATTCTCTTTGCCGGCAGAAGTGACCAAATGGACACTCATCGCCATCGGTTCCATCTCCGCTTTGGGTATCTATATCTTCAATACGCCGGGACGTAATCCGTTGATTAATATCGGAGCCGGATTGTGGGATACCTATAACATGGCGACCGGAATTTTAGGTGACACGCTGTCGTATATCCGTCTCTATGCCCTTGGTTTGGCTGGCGGAATGCTCGGAGGTGCGTTCAATAACTTAGCCGGAATGGTCTTGGGGGACAACCCCACATGGCAGTGGCTGCCGTTCGTGCTGATTATCATCATCGGTCACGCGCTCAACCTGGCGATGTCTGCCCTCGGCGCCTTTGTTCACCCGCTGCGTCTCTCGTTCGTGGAGTACTTTAAGAACTCCGGATACCAAGGTTCCGGAAAACTTTATCAACCTTTTAAGAAATGAAAACTAGTTAACTAGTCAACTAGTATACTAGTCCACTAGAAAATATTAACAATTAAAATATCAAAACATTATGGAACAAATTTTAGGTTATCTCGGTTGGGGTCTTATGTTAGGCCTTGCCGGAATTGGATCTTCTTTCGGTACTACGATTGCCGGTAACGCAGCAGAAGGTGCGCTCAAGAAGAACAAAGAAAAATCCAGCTCGTACATGATCCTCTCGGCGCTTCCTGCCACCCAGGGTCTGTATGGTTTTGTGGCATTCCTTATGTGGATGGGCAAAGACTTTGCGGCTAACGGCGCACTCTATTTCGGTGTCGGTTTGGCTGTGGGTCTCGTTTGCTTGTTCTCGGGTATCCGCCAGGGACAGGTTTGTGCAAACGGTATTGCTAACATCGCTGCCGGTCATGACGTGCAGACCAACACTATGATCTATGCCGCTCTTCCTGAGTTCTACGCTATTTTGGCACTCGTTGGAGCCCTGATGGTATAAATTGGTAAACGTAATTATTGTATTTTTCGTAATTATCGTAATCTACGTAAAATACGAAAACTACGCAAACTACGCAAACTACGCATTTATGCTTAAATCCTTTGTTTTTCCCGGACAGGGAAGTCAATTTCCGGGCATGTGCAAAGATCTGTACGATGCACATGCAGAAGCACGCGAGATGTGCCAAACAGCCGATAGGCTGCTTGGCTTCTCGCTGACGGATGTGATGTTTGAGGGCACAGCCGATGATCTGAAGCAGACCAAAGTGACGCAGCCGGCAGTATTCCTGCACTCGGTAGTGGCACAACGTCTTATGACCATCGAGAAACCCGACATGGTCGCCGGTCACAGCCTTGGTGAGTTCAGCGCACTCGTAGCATGTGGCGCTTTGCGTTTTGAGGACGCCTTATTATTAGTGTCCGCGCGTGCGCAAGCGATGCAGGCTGCTTGTGAGGCCAACCCCGGCACGATGGCTGCCGTCCTCGGTCTTCCCGATGAGAAAGTAGTCGAGATCTGTGAACAAATCACAAATGACAAATCACAAATCACAAATGGCCACATAGTGGTTGCCGCTAACTTCAACTGCCCGGGACAGATTGTGATCTCCGGCGAGATTGAGGCTGTCGAGGCTGCTTGTGTAGCCATGAAAGAAGCCGGCGCTCGTCGTGCGTTACGCCTGCCTGTTGGGGGCGCTTTCCACTCGCCGCTGATGCAACCGGCAGCCGAAGATTTGGCGAAGGCAATCAACAAAACGGACTTCCACAAGCCCTTCTGCCCGATCTACCAGAACGTAACGGCAAAAGCAGAAACGGAACCGGGAATTATCCGCGAAAACCTTCTAAAACAACTCACAGCCCCCGTTCGCTGGACGCAATCCGTGCAAAACATGATTGCAGACAGCGCTACTGAATTCTATGAATTTGGTCCCGGTGATGTGCTCAAAGGGCTTATTCGCAAAATCAATTCGGAAGTAACAGTAGGCTAAGAAAGCCCTCATTTCCGCTAAAAATGAAAGAAAAATGACATACATTCTTGCGTATGTCATTTTTTTGTTGTATCTTTGCACCCGCTTTTGATAACGAAGGGGTATTAGCTCATCTGGCTAGAGCGCAACACTGGCAGTGTTGAGGTGAGCGGTTCGAGTCCGCTATACTCCACAACGAGTACCCATCGGGTGCTCGTTTTTATTCTGTTGATTGTTGTCTTTTTTTGTGTACAACCAAGCGACTACTGCGCCGCTGATATTATGCCAAACACCGAAGATGGCGCCCGGAATAGTAGCCATGGGGTAGGCTGCAAAGTGGATTGTGGCTAACGCCGATGCCAGTCCGGAGTTCTGCATGCCTACCTCAATCGAGATAGCCCGTTTTTTGGGTTCTTCAAGTCCTAACAATCGCCCTATTAGATAGCCGAACCCTAATCCGAGCAGATTGTGAAGAATTACCACTATTACGATTACCAAACCACCCGCCAGTAGTTTGGAGGCATTGGCGGAAATGATGATGGAGACAGTGAAGGCGATAGCAACCGACGAGAAAGCAGGAAGATATGCCATTGCTTTTTCGGTGAATTTAAGCAAATAGCTTTGATGACCCATCCGAAGGCGATAGGCAGGAATACCACCCATAAAATACTTAGAAGCATGCCCACAACATCGACATTGATGTTTTTTCCTGCCAAAACCCATGTCAGCAACGGAGTCAGCAGTGGGGCTAGTAGAGTAGAAACTCCCGTCATTCCTACCGATAGAGCAAGATCTCCCTTCGCCAGATAGGTAATGACATTCGATGCCGTTCCGCCGGGGCAACAACCGACCAACACTATGCCAAGCGCCAATGCCTCATCAAGTTGAAAGACTTTTGTCAATCCCCATGCTAGCAACGGCATAATGGTAAACTGCGCCAGACAACCTATGATCATATCTTTAGGACGGCTGAAGACTATTTTGAAATCATTCAGGTTCAGCGTCAGTCCCATGCCGAACATTACCACACCCAACAGATAATTGATAGTTTTAACTGGTATAGGGCGCAGCACGCTTGGAAAAGCCAATGATAACAAAGCTCCCACCAATACCAGCACAGCCATATATTTCGATATGTAATGGCAGAGTTTTTCCATGTATCAAATAATTCTACTTTTCACTATTTACTATTTACTATTAATGTGCACGCACCAATTCTATCGCCTCTTTTCCTGATAGGTGGTCTATCTCGTGTTGCAGCCCCGCATGGTTACCGGGATTGTATTTTCCGCCCAGGAGCCGCAAGCCGCAGAGCAGGTCGTCCATGTTCTCCAACCGTCGAATCCGACTGAAAGCAATCACACTGCGGAAATAAGTAGTGTACTCATCGGGATGAATCTCGTCTTGGTCAATCACAGTGAACGAGCACTTGTCTTCCTTGACGATAGCGTCGATTTTATGTCCTTCGACGGCGGAATGGAAATATAGTTTGCCCTTGGCATAGACATAACTGATAGGTACTCCGTACGGGTAGCCGCCGTCGCCTAAGACAGACAACACACCGGCTGTAGCATTATGCAAAATCTTCTCGCACTCCTCTTTAGGGAGTTCCTGCCGTTTCCGGCGCATTGGTCTGAATTCCATATTACGATAATGGTTTAAGAGATTTTAATATATAGTGACTCTTATTTAGTTATTTCTTTGTACCATCTGCCCAAATAACGCACGCCGGCAATAGAGAGTGCAAGCCCTAAACCCGGATAGAAACCTGCGAAGAACTCCTCCGGCATACCTGGAATATATTTGAGGGCGATACCCAAGCACATCATAAACGTGATAAGGATGTAGCCATGCAGATCCAAAAACGCAAAGAGCGATTTCTTGCGTTCCGGAAAATTGAGAATGCGTGCCGTGTAAAGTTTAATGAAGTTATTGAACATCAGCGAGAACAGCACTACCACCGTCACCGCTATCACCACCAGCCACCATACCCGCTCGGGGTGCGTTTCCGTTACCGTCAGCAATGCCATGATACCCTTGCGCGTGATTACAATACCCGGTGCCAGCTATACTAATACCTGCATGAGCAACAGGTGCTCACAATTGACGGGGATAATTCGGTCTGTGTTCATATTATTCTTTGGTTTGTTTATTCTTTGTATATTTGGCTTTGACGATCTCGTAGGAGTTGCGGGTGAGGTCGCGGAGCAAGGAGTCCGGGGCAGTACGCGGATTGATGCCCAACCAGTATTTGGCGGATTCGTTGTAGGGCATGCCGATGCAGTCATACTCGGCTTTCAACTCGTCTATCCGTTCGGGCTGGCATTTGAGCGTCACAACGGAGTAATCGGCGCAGTCGAAGAAAGCGAACATGTGTCCGCAGACATAGAACACCAGCACGTTCTCGCCGCTCTTGAACATAGTAAACGGCAGTTTCTCCTCTACGTCTGCGCCCAGCGAGAGGCAGTATTCTCAATAGTCTTCGATATTCATGGTTGGGTATCAATTGTTTTTAATGACTTGTACGGACGGGACATTCAGGCGGATGGCAAGCCACTGCTCCATACGCGCAAGGTCTTCGTGGGTGAGCGTCTCCTGCTTATGGGTTGCCGCCAGTTTCTCAGTAATAACCAGCAGCACGGTAGAGTCGGCACGGGCAAGGGTTATACGGTCTATGGACGACCATTGTGCGCGCAATTCGTTACTGATTTGCTCCGTGGGCAGAACCAGCGCTTCATAGGCATCCAGTTGTTGCCGGAGCACGCGAATCGAATCGTCGCGCTGACGCAGTTGCTGCTCGGTGGACGCCAACCAATCCCGCAAGACCTCTTTCTCGTTCAAACGGTGAACTTCAATGGTGGCATCTTCCTGAAAGAGTATCTGTGCGTGCGAGATTCCATGTTTCTCAGCGTTCGTATAGAGCTGTGCGCGAGACTCAGGGCTTAGCGTTTCGCCTGCCAGACGCAGCGTGAGCGTATAAGGTTTGACAGACATGTCCGTGCTGTAATCATAGATATAGGTGCCTCCGACGGCTCGGTTCTCCTTCACAAAATGCCGTGCTTCGGTAGTGAAGCGGTTCTCGCGGACGATACTATACGCCGTGAAGAAACTGGGTACCAGCACAACGAGAATCAACAAACCATAGGAGATGCTTCTCCGGCGCGAGGTTCCGTCTTTCTCTTCCACCACAGGAAAACGCAAGTACTTGACAGCCAGAAAAGTAGCCAAGGCGATGAAGAGACAGTTGATAAAGAACAGATAGAGCGCTCCTACTGCGTATTGCCAGTTGAGGCTGGCGATACCATAACCGACCGTACAGAGCGGCGGCATGAGTGCAGTAGCGATAGCCACGCCGGAAAAGACTGTTCCTTTCTCTTTGCGCGAGAGTTCCAAGATGCCGGCAATACCTCCGAAGAAAGCGATGAGCACATCATAGACGGAAGGGTTGGTTCGCGCCAACAGTTCCGTGGGATTGGCCGTCTCCAGAGGCGTTACCACGAAATAGAGTGTCGATGCCAGAAGACTGATGGCGACCATGATTCCGAGGTTCTTGAGCGACTGCAGTAACAGATCCGTGTCGTTGGTTCCCAAGCCCATGCCGAAACCGATGATCGGGCTCATCAGCGGCGAGATAAGCATGGCGCCGATGATCACAGGAATGGAGTTGACATTCAGTCCGACCGAAGCAATGACGATCGCCGCAAAGAGGATGTAGATGTTCGGTCCGCGGAAAGGGATGTTACTGCGGATATTGGCGCTGGCGGCAAGTACATCGATGTAATCCGTCACACTCAGTTGCTCGCGAAAGAACTGCTTTGCTCGTTCTTTGAATTCTGAATAGGTCATATATCAAAAGGTTTTAGTATGTCGTTTATTTGGTTAGGGTGTTCAGGGTAGTTATGGATAGTTCGCTCATGCCTTCGATGGCGTCACTCACGTTGAGCAGCAGTTTGGGGTTGCTCACATCCCAATGGAACGTGCCGGAGTCGCTGTACCGCGCCGTCTCCGATTGCCGCACATAGACATAGCCGAAAGTCCTGTTGTCCTTGACAAGGCGGTCAATGCAGAGGACACGCTTTGCCTTGCGGTTGATGACGATGTTGCGCCAGATGACGTTGGACGGCTGTGTGCTGTGGGTAGGGGCAAACGTAGTCTGGTAAATCATGCTTGCCCCTTCGCTGTCCACCTCGTAGTCCGGCAGCAAACCGATATATCCGTCGCTGTGGAAGGAATAGGTGTTGTCATGAGCGCCTACCGCCTTCAGTTCACTTACTTTGAACGGAAGGTCCTTCTGTACGTCCCTCACAAACTCCTCACTCGTCGTCGCCCGTTGTACCGCACAGGAGCAAAAGGCAAGTAATAATATGTAAAATATTGTTCTTTTCATTTGTTTCATTTGTGTTTTGCCGGATATTATCCGGCGTAATGGAAGAAAGATTGCACCCTCACTTTGGTGGTATCGGTATATGATAAATAAAATCGTTCATATTATTTCTTTATTCCTTCGAATGCATCAACTATCTTGATTTTTATATCTTCGAAGGAGTCCACTATCTTCACTTTGACATCTTCAAAACACTCAACTATTTTCACTTTGCCGCATGAGTCCTCATAGGCATTCACAATTTTGATGTCTGCGTCCTCAAAAGAGTCCACTATTTTCACTTTGATATCCTCAAACGAATCAACAATCTTTACCTTGCCGTACAGATTGTATGTCTTTCCGTCTTTGGTAATCGTGCAGTTTTCTTTGTCTATCGTGACGTCAGAAGCCGTCGCATACATCCCCACCGTAAAGCATAGAATAATAGTAAAAATCCACTTCATAACTCAATCTATTTCGTATGATTGTATTAAATAATCCTTATCATGGTTGGTAAAAATAGGTTTCATTAACCGTCTGCTATGCATTCCTTTCATTGTTGAATTGTCTTTAGGATTATTTCGAGCATTTTCAAATTGCTTGCCCTTCATTTGTGTACAGGTAAAGCAATAACGCTTTTTCTCGCTGAACGTCTTCATTCTGCTCTCAAAGGGTTCTTTGAAACGTCCCAGCCATGGTGTGTGCGTAGGATTAAGCACAACATCCACATTAGAAAGAATATCTTCAAAACGTCTCTTTAAGTTGGCATATTTCTGCAAGCGAAAAACTGCTCTATCTTCTCCCTTGACGCTTCTCATTATATTGTTCTCACCGCACTGCAAGCAAAGGAAGCGTAAACTATTAACTTCAAAAAGCCTATACTTTTGTATTTCGTCTAACAACAATTCTACATTAACTTCATTAACTTCGCTACTCTCTGCAAAAACTTGGCATCCAATATTCCGCCATACGCCATCTTTAAATAGGTACATTTGATTTCCATTCAACCCCTTTTTTTCTTTCAGTTCTATAAGAGCAGTAACAGGCTTTTCCCGAAACTTACGTAAAGCAGGCTCCATGGAAGTCAAGTCGGACGGATTTTTTAAAACCCATTCACTAAACATAACAAAATCAGCGTCAGTATTTGAGAGAATATCTAAAACTGCACTGTACCTGTCTAACCGTTCCTTAGTAGATAAACGATTATACGCAGGGAAAGAAACTAATTGTATTTTCATACCATAATTTTACTTTTGACTGTCAAACATTATATTTTTATACCTTTATTCTATTGTACGAAAAACGGTTGTGCGGATTCAATCCGGCGTAATGGAATCCATTTTAGGTATAGTTGGCAGGAAAAGAATAATTCATCTATCAAGCAGCCACTCTGCCAAATCAATGATTTGGATACCTTGGTAGTCATATTTTGGTACGCGTGTACGGGCGATACTTTCCAAAATCACATTTTTTTACAATTTGGGAAGTCAAACCCGCTACAAAGGTACTCTTTTTTTGTTAATTATGCAAGAGTTTGCACGCTTTTTCTATCATTTCATACTGCTACCTAACTGACGGAAGAAATCTACGGCGGAGCGGACGACTTCGTTGCGGCGAGTAGTGATGGTGTGGTTCGCTTCTATTCGATAATTATTCTGCCTTGCGGAGCAGCGTATTGGGCAGGGACATTGCCGTTATGCACCTCTTGGATATACAGAGTGAGCGTCTCACGGCAAAGCGTAGTGTATTCTTTGATTATAGGGCACTGACGGAAAGCATTGTAGAAACCGCCGTTGTATGCGCAATAATCGGTGGTACCTATGGTATAAACAGCAGTCGGGTCAATGGGCTTGTAAGTGCCATCCGGCTGCATCACTTCCGCGGAAGTGATGGTATGGTCCGCCACACGAACCGTGAAACGCATTCCCGATACCTGCGGAAAAGCACCGTCTTCTTCAGGAAGAGTGGCAGTGCATAGTTGCAGCATATTCAAGATTTGCGCTCCTGTTGCCTGAATGGTGACGATGCGGTTGTCGAATGGCTGCATGTCTATCACCTGCTTGAGAGTTACATCACCGGCTTCTATATTGGCACGAATACCTCCTCCATTATTGAATGCAATGTCCGCCTTGGTGATATAACGGTATGCATCTGTGCACAGGTCACCGGCGTTCGTCTCCGCTTTGCGCACCATACGGGTGCCCTTACCGTCATCAATAGCCAGCCTGTAATCGGAATGGAAGACCACCTTGTTGACTTCCGCATTGAGCAAGCGATGAATGCTATCTGTTGTGCTTGCAACAACGGCATTGCTGAACGTAATAGACTCCGCAGGGATGAGTTCGATATGGAAGCCGCCGGCTGAGTCAATAAGCAGTTTGCCCACGTTGGCAAAAGCGGTTCCGGTCTGCGAGATATAGACCGGTTTGCCTGCCGCATTGAGCACCGTGTCGCAAGGAATCACACTATGGGTATGACCGTCAAAGACGATGTCAATGCCTGTCGTTGCCGCTACCAAGGCATGAGAGGTAGGATCAGAGTCAGACTCTTTCTCTCCTAAATGCGACAGCAGAATGACGTAATCGGCACCGGCTTGGCGCACCTCGTCCACTGCCTGCTGAACCAACTGCGGTAACTCGGATTGCTTGAGGTCGTAGAGCTGATTGCCTTTCTCGTCATAGAACGAATAGGATTCGTCTTCCATAGTCTTAGGCGTGAGAACTCCCACAAAGGCTATTTTGCGTTCCCCGTATTCGCGTATCGTATATGCCGGGAAGAAACGGTTACCCTGCATGTCGAAGAAATTGGCACATATCACCGGTGCGTTAAAGTCCTTCAGCAATTCCAGCATACGCGGTGCTCCAAAATCAAACTCATGATTCCCCAACCCAACGGCATCATAGCGCATAGTACGCATGATATCCACTATATAACTGCCTGTTGAAAGCGCTCCGGCAGTGCCGCCCATCAGATAATCACCGCTGGAGGTCAGCCCCACATAGGCTGTGTCGGAGATAGCATCGCGGAGTCCCGCCATCTTGGCATAGCCGTCTATGGCGCAATGCACGTCGTTCTCATAGAGAATCACAATACTCGATTTCTTTTCATCGGGTTTTACATCCTCCTTCCGCTGACAGGATGTGAATGTAGTCATGCCGCAGAAGAGACCCAATGCTGCTATCCAATAGATTTGTTTCATTGTGTATGTATTTGTTTATTGTTTATTCTGTTTCTTTCCGCAGTTGCGCTAACTGTTCAGAATTCGGGCGGTAGGATATAGAAATATGTCTGCCGCCCATTTCATTGATACGCTTCATTTCGCGTCGGAAGATTTGACCATGTGTGCGCGTGTCATGTAATTGATTGACAGCAATAAAATAATGAATCATCTCATGCAAAATAGTGTCTTCCACCAATTCTTCCGGCAGGTCAGCTCTCGTATTGATGCGCAAAATAAAATCAGTGTTATAATATGGCCCGAAGAGCCATTTCCGGCGTCGTTTGAAACAAAGTTTTCCAAGAAACGTCCGAGCGTTACTTAGTTTGATCGGTACAGGCGGTAAAATCCCTTTAAAATACAGGCTGTTGTATTCGTCAAAACGCGTTTGTATGTAGTCAATGGTAGGTATCATCGTTGATTTATTCTTCCTCGTCCCCGTTAATTTTATGCGGTCTCATGAATCCCGCCATTTGTTCGTCTTGTGCGTTTTGACCCTGAATGGCAAAATGAATCTGATTTGGACCGAACTTGCGATTTATTCCGTCTATAGCATTCATGAGACGTTTTTGGCGGTTTGCTTCTTCCGCCTGGTTGGAGGCAAACAAGTCTAATTGCACGCCGGATGAATGTTGTAGTTGTGAGAGAATGACTCCTGCTTGTTTATACTGAAAACCTTCTTTGAAGATACTTTCAAGCAAGTGCTCTACAGCGTTGATTATCCGAGCAGAGTCATCCGTTGCAGTATTCAAACGAAGTGTTGCATCGTTGTGGTATTGCAACAAATCTTCGCGATGACGGTTGGTCGCAAGAAAAATAGTAACGGCTTTGCATAGTGCATTTTGTTTTCTCATTCTTCTTGCTGCTGCAGAGGCATAATTACTCAGTTCGCGTTTGAGCACTTCTCTGCTGGATGTCATGTGTGCAAACGTGCGGCTGTACATAATAGATTTCTGCTTTTCATGACTCGCAAGCGTGATTGCCGGTATGCCGTTCAGTTCTTTCCATGTTCTGGCAGCTGTTACGCCATACACTCGATGTATCCAATGTTCATCTTTGTGCGCGAAATCAATGGCTGTTTGTATTCCCTGTTGTTTAATATCCTTCACCCTCCTGCGGCCGATACCCCATACTTGTTCTACCGGTAATATGGAAAGCGCCTTTTCTCGTTTTCCGGCAGGCATGATACAAATCCCACGGTATCCGGGGTATTTCTTTGCGAAATGTGTAGCCGTTTTGGCAAGCGTATAACTCTCTCCGGCTCCGCAGCTAACAGGAATGTCCGTTTCTTGCAAAATCAAGTCTTTCAGTTTTTGCAGGTAACCGCGCAATCGGGTGGGGTCGTCATCTGGCATTTCACCGAAAAACTCATCTACACTGTATTGCACGAAATTAAGCACCATTTCCGTTTTTTTCACCACGTCCATAATGTGGTGGGAAATTTCATGGTACAAATTATGATGCACATCAATGACTGTGACGTGCTGTTTCTCAATAAGTTTAGGGACTTGGAAAATCGGGTTTCCGCGTTTCAGTCCGATATTCTTTGCTTCCTGGTTAAGCGCGAGAATTATTCCGCCGTTGTTGTCGTTGTTATTTGCGACAACAACGGGAGTTCCTTTCAGTTCAGGCCGTGAGACCAACTCACAACTGACGAAGAAATTATTGCAGTCAAGATGAACAAACATCAGAACCAGCCAAGCCTTCTAATAAGCCGCAAAACGCAAGTTGGAATAAGCAGAATAATGAAACACAGAATATGCCAGAACACAGCAGGCACCGTTACTTTGCTCCAACCATGGAAAAGCGCCCACAACGCGCGGCGCGATAGCATTTGAGGCGAAGCAATAATACCAAGGCATTTTCCGGCTTTTGTTACCCATTTTGGGATGGAGAACAGGCCTGTGTCCACGGCTCCCGGGCTGACGTTAGTAACATATACGCCGTAAGGCTTCAACTCGATATGCAGCGAGCGGGTAAAGGCGGCGAGGAAGGATTTTGTACTGGCATAAGTGCCCAGCCGTTGGGCTACTATTTTGCTGGTTACGGAGCACACATTCAATATATATCCGTGTTTACGCGTGCGCATGTCTTGGCCGAACAGATAGCAGAGCATAGCCGGCGTGTACATATGCAGATTGAGGATAAGTGATGTGAAAGCCTCGGAGTCATCGAGAATATCACGGTCATGATAGACACCGGCGTTGTTGACAAGAACATCTATAGTTATCTCGTTCGCGCGCGTGTACTCATATATTTCGCGCGCAGCATTCTGCAAACTCAGGTCGCGCACCAAAGGAATAATTAGGATGCCCGGGTACTCATTTTGTATTTGTATTGCTGCGTTATTAATCTCTCCTACATTGCTGACAATGAGTAGATTATAGCCCCTTTTGGCAAGTCCTTTTGCTAATTCCAAACCAATGCCGGATGACGCACCGGTGACTAATGCGTAGTTTGTTTTCGTAGCCATACTTTTGTAATAAGTGAATAATTTATACTTTTCGGCTGCAAAATTACAAAATAATTTGCATATCTCAAAATTTTATAGTACTTTTGCTGAAAATTTCCAAAGTATGAAAAAAATTTTCTTTATTATAGCCGTAGCAATCAGTGTTGCATCGTGCCAGCAACCCCAGAAGAATATGAAAAACGAAGTTTTTGACAACCTTATGAGCCGTGTGTCCGTCCGCGAATTCACAGGCGAAAAAATCGCTGCGGACCAGATAGACAGTTTACTGCGCGCCGCGATGGCCGCACCGTCAGCCCTTAACAAACAGCCATGGGCCTTTATCGTTGTGACGGAGGATAGTCTGATTGCGCGTTTAGGCGAGGCTCTTCCTAATTCCCGTTGTAGCAATCATCCGGGCTGCGCCATCATTCCCTGCGGCGATTTGAGCAAGGCTATCGAAGGCGAACTCGGGGCCTTCTGGGTAAATGATGTGTCAGCGGCGACAGAGAACCTGCTTCTTGCGGCTCATTCGATGGGTTTAGGCGCAGTATGGACAGGATTACATCCGGATATGCAGCGCGTCAAAACCGTTCAAGATATATTAGGTCTGCCGGAACATATCATTTCGCTATGCGTAGTGCCTGTAGGCGTTCCCGCCGAGCAACCGGCAGCCAAAGACAAGTACAACGCGGCCAACATCCACCACAACGTATGGTGATTGCTCTCGGTTATCTCTCGATAACGGCTCGATATTGACTCGATGAACCCTCGATATTGATTCGATAACGGCTCGAGCACAAAAAGTGGTTTTTAGAAATATACACTATTTTGAAATAGTACAAAAAAGGGTACATTAGTACTCTTTTTTATGTTTTTACATAAAATATTTGTGTATGTAGATTTTTTTTCGTACCTTTGCACGCGAATTTTGGAAATGAAACATAGAATAGCCATATTATTAGCGATATTATGTGTAGTCTGCATGGCAAATGCGGAGCACCTATCATGGGATTATAGCCATGCTGCACCAGAAATGAATCCCGACCGCGGGCTGTCTTTTTCGGGTATCGTTAATGACCCAGAAGGAGAGAAAAACGGGTTGAAGGGCATCAAACTCAACAGTTCGGGGTGGTGCAGCTTTGAAAAGGCGCCCGTTGCAGGAGTGTTGAAACTGACTTTTGGTCCGCGCAGCGGAATGAATCCCGCGTCACTTCAGGTGTTTTTGTGTTCGAGCAATGAACCTCAAGGGGCTTCACTCATTGCAACGACATGCGAGGTAAATAGTTTGCGCACATTACAAATCAATTTAACGGCGGAGCAGAACAACATTTATATTACCCGTTTACGTAACACAGAGACCGTATTGCAAAAGATCGAATTCGAAGAAGGCGTTTTTGCCCCGGTAGTTCCTTGCGAGCCGCTGGCAGAAGCCATATCGATGTATTCCGCCGATATGCGTCTCGACACCATGCCAAAAGAGACTGTATTTTTTCTAAGCGAACTGATGGAAGCCAACAAGACAGGGAATAAAACAATCTACCTTCCGAATGGCGTGTATGACATGGGCGCGCTCGTTTTGACAGCCATCGAAGCGAACGATATTTCAATTATCGGCGAGTCCATGGACGGCGTAATTATCCGCAATGTGCCTGACTATCGCTATGAGTCAATCGACAAAACGGCTACGATGCGTATTTGTCCGGGCGTGGAAAGAACATACCTGCAAAATTTAACCATACAGAACGGCCTGGATTATTACAAGAACGACAACGGCCGTGCAGTGGCACTATGGGACCAAGGAACAAAAACGGTCTGCCAAAACGTGCGTCTGCTGAGTTATCAAGATACCTATTACAGCGATATGGCAGGCGGAGTGAAATATTTTGAGGATTGCGAGATACACGGAACCGTTGATTTTATATGCGGAAACGGGAATGTTTATTTCAAGAATTGTCTGCTGTACTGCGAGAAACGCAGCAAAGACGGTCATGGCACCGACGCCCTGACAGCGAGCAGCGCAACAAAAAGCGACAGAGGATACGTGTTCGAGGGGTGTACTGTGAAGAGCGAGTGCCCGGCAGTGAGTCTCGGACGGAGCTGGAAGAGGAATCCGAAATGCGTGTTCCTGAATACGGTTCTGGACTACAGCGCAGGGTATTTCGAGTTAGAAAACAAGGATATTCAACGTTGGACAAAACAAGGGATGAGTGTTTTGCCGGAATATTTCGGAGAATACAACACAACGGATACAAAGGGCAGAGTAGTGTCCCCAAAGGCAAACGAGGTCATATTTACCCACAACGGAGCCACAAAAATGCTGAATACTATTCTATCCGGAAAAGAAGCGGAATGCTATACCATGGAGTACGTTTTAGGGGAATGGGCAGAAGAAGCAAAAAAGAGCATAAAAAATCATAATCAATAATTAAAAATTCCAACACAATGAAAAGAAAAATGCTTTATGTAATGGCATCTCTGATGAGTATGACATTATGTGCGCAGAAAGCGCAAATATGGGACTTCGGTGCCGAGCAATTAGACGCCACCACATATCAGAACATACTTTCTGTAGATGAAATCAACTCTTGGTATCCAAGTACAGTAACTCCGGGTTCGAATGGTAACGATATAGGAAGTTTCACCGCGTCCGATACTGTTAATCTCAAGTTCGATGGCGGCGGAAAATCTAATCATCGTATCCGTACGACAAACACGGCTATTACGCGTAAAGATGAAAAGAGCCTGAAAGATGCGAACAACGTAGTCTATACAGGTTACCTTTATTCGAATGCTAGCTCCACGCCCTCTGTATATGTAGAGCAGGAGTATCAGGCAAATGACAAGATTGAGTTTTATGTAGGGTCCAATGGAGGAGCTGCAGTTTATGAGATTTCCGATGCAAACTCCAACAAACAACAGTTTGATTATACCGCCGCCTATAAAATAGAAAAGATAACCTATTACGCAGGTGTAACCGGAAAACATAGGATCTATTGCACCGACGAAAAGCTGGTAGTTGCCCGCATAGTCCGTACTCCGGCAACTTATGCAACCGTTAGCGGTTCTGTCACTGCTCCGGCAACTATCCCTGCAAACTACAAACTTCTGTTCACGAATGCAAATAATGGGAATGTGGTAGAAGTCGCTCCTTCTGCCGGTACATATACCGCACAACTGGCAATAGGTTATAACTATGAGTTGAGTTTGAAAGATGCGAACGGCTTTATAATCAGGTCAAAAAATCCAATCGCAATAGAGAGTGCCGCATTAACATATGATGTGACTATCGAGGCCGTTGAACTGGTGAATGTAAGCGGTGCCATCACGGGTCTTCCCGCAGAGCAGTTGCAGAAATTAGAGATAGAGTTCACAATACCTGAGGGGAAAATTTATTCTCCGGAAATCACAATCGACGCTAACGCGCAGACTTACACAGCGGTGTTGGAGAGCGGAGTAGAATATGAATTAACAGCGCTGAACGTCAATGACTATCAATTAAGCCTGCCTGCAATACAAGCTTCTGCCGACAAAACAGATTTGGATATCCCGTTTGCTCTCAAACCGCTCTATGCAGTTACTATCGAGCCGACAGGAGCTTCAGTGGATGAATTAAAAGCGGCTGTTTTCACCTTCACACGCATGGATGACAAATATGTATATACGTTCAACGGACCAAGCGCTATCCAATTGCGCGACGGCGTGTATGGCGTCAAGGTAAGCAATATCGGCGATTATACCCAACTGCTGACCTCCAATCTCCGCGTCGAAGGCAAAGCAACCACCAAGCAAATTGATTTTGTCAAGAACGAAACCGCCCCTGCTGTAGAATACAAAGAGACCATCACAGTAGGCGAAGGAAAAGACTATGCTACTATCAACGAGGCATTGGCAGCAGTCGGCCGCATGACCCGTACTTCCGGTCAGAGAGTAACAATACTTATAGAGCCGGGCAATTATGAAGAGATGCTGCGCATCAAACTGAACGACATTACTCTCAAGAACGCTTCTGCAACTCCTTCTATAGCAGTAAAAGACGGCGGTGTGAATATCGATGACAATGCCGTTCGTATTACTTCCTACTACGGACACGGATATAACTACTATTCGATGAACTCAGACTATATGTGGGATGCCCGGACACTCGCTGTAAACAAAGAAAACGGCTATTCATCGGTAGTCAATTCCGGCGGTTCGAGTTCAACGCATTGGAACTCAACAGTGGTAGTTTATGGCAAAGATTTCTGCGCTGAAGGCATCATCTTTGAGAATTCCTATAATCAATATATCTCCCAGAAAGAAAGCGAAGATATTCTTGTTCCGACAGAGAAGCCTGCCCGTCCGACAAACGCCGGCAACACAGGTGTACAGGCCCGCAATTTCCGTGAGCGTGCATGCGCGCTTGCTTTTGCCAAGGGAAGTGACCGTGGCTTTATTAAGGGCTGCCGCATAATCGGCCGTCAGGACGCCCTTTATGGAGACAATGACGTGCGTGTGGCTGTTGACGGCGGTATCCTCAATGGCGCCTGCGATTATATATTCGGAGGAATGGCACTGGCTGTAAGAAATGCCGAATTAGCGATGCTGGTTACTTCCGACAATAATGATGTGGCTTACCTCACGGCTTCCAAAACCACCAGTGACAAACGCGGATACCTCTTCTATGAATGCAGTGTAACATCAGCCAAGCCGGAAGTGGACATGGTGGAGACCGAATCTGCAAAGCCCGGCTATTTCGGCAGACCTTGGGATGCCAATGCGGAGACCGTTTTCTTTAACACGAAAGTAGGCAAGAGCGGTAGCAGTTCGCTTATTGCCCCTGACGGTTGGAATAACGGACTGGTTGCTTCCGGTGCTGTTCGCTCATATGAATATGGCACGATTGAAGAGGCCGGGGTAGATAACTCTGCTAAACGTGTAAGTTGGGCTACTGTACTGCAAGCTCCAAAATTGCCGGATAATACCGAAATCACGCTCTTTAATTATACCAAAGGAAGTGATAACTGGGATCCTTTCAACGAAGGTTCAGAGGCAATTGGAACTATTATCGACGAGAATAACAAAAAAACAGTGAAAATGATGCGTAACGGTCAACTGGTAATTATCCGTGACGGTCGTGAATACAACGCACAAGGGATTGAATTATAATGGATTGGTTTAGTAGTTTATTTTTTGGTACAGGCATAGCACACTCGATATTTGTGCTGGCATTCGCGATAGCTGTGGGAATCTTCTTGGGCGCAAAACTGAAGTTCAAGGGGATTACCCTTGGCATCACCTGGATTCTTTTCTGCGCGATTGCGTGCAGCCATTTCGGCATGACGTTGGATCCGTTAGTGGAATCCTTTGCAAAGGACCTTGGTCTCATCCTGTTTGTCTATTCAATAGGCTTACAGGTGGGACCAGGTTTCTTTTCGTCGTTCGGCAAGGGCGGTCTGCGTCTGAATATGCTGGCGGCGAGTATAGTGGTATTAGGCTGTGTGACGGCTTATGTGATTCACTTGTTAAGCGGAACGGACATCGCGACGATGACCGGTGTGCTGTTCGGTGCGGTGACAAATACACCCGGACTTGGTGCTGCCCAACAGACGTATCAAGATATGACAGGTGTATCCAATCCCGACATCGCTTCGGGTTATGCAATGGCCTATCCGTTAGGCGTAGTCGGAATCCTATTCTCAATGCTTGTTATCCGCTGGGTGTTCCGGATCAAGATGGATAAAGAAGAAGAGCAGGTGAAAGCAGAGAAAGGCGAGATACAGCAAGTGGAGCATTATGACATGAAACTGACAAACCCGCAAATAGACGGTCTGCATGTGCGTGACTTGGGACTGCTGACGCATGTGACAATCGTAGTGAGCCGCGTATTAGACATCCATGGCAATGAGTTCATGCCGGACGCAGAGACGATGCTGCACGTAGGCGACCAAGTGCGGCTGGTAACAGATAAGAAAAATGAACGTACGGTATTCTTGCTCGGTGAGAAAGCAGATATCCATTGGGATGAACAGGAGAAGAATATCCACCTTGTAAGCCAGCATATCGTGGTGACCAAGGATAAAATCAACGGCAAACAGATATGCGATTTGAAAGTGCGCGACGCTTTCCATATCACCATCACGCGTGTGCGTCGTGCCGGAATAGAACTGCTGGCAACTCCGGAGTTGCGTTTGCAGTTAGGTGACCGTCTGACGGTAGTAGGAGAGAAGGAGGCAGTAGAGAAAATTGCAAAAGCCTTCGGAAACTCCGCAAAGAAGCTGGATGCACCGAACCTGGCATCGCTATTCTTCGGAATTATTTTAGGCGTGGCTTTAGGATCCATACCTTTTGCATTGCCGGGTTTGTCCCAACCGTTCAAATTAGGTATCGCGGGCGGTTCACTGATTATAGCAATCCTGATGGGTGCTTTCGGTACCAAATGGCATTTGGTTACATATACTACAACTTCCGCCAACCTGATGATTCGTGAAATCGGCATATCGCTTTTCCTTGCCTCCGTTGGTTTTGGCGCTGGTAAGAGTTTTATCCCGACCCTTGTAGGCGGAGGTTATGTTTGGATCGGTTACGGCGTGCTCATCACGCTGCTGCCGCTTTTGCTGATCGGTATCGTAGCGCGCAAATGGATGAAATTAGATTATTTCACGCTGATGGGTCTGATAGCCGGTTCCACAACCGATCCGCCGGCGTTGGCTTATGCCACCTCGCAGAGTTCAGCCAACGACCGCGCAGCAGTAGCTTATTCAACCGTCTATCCGCTTACGATGTTTTTACGCGTCTTGACGGGACAGTTGATGATACTTTTATTCCTATAAATCAGAAATTTCCGTTAGAATGCGAGGTATTAACAAAGAGATATTGCGCTTGGCTGTTCCAAGTATATTGGCAAACATCACCATTCCGTTAGTCGGCTTGGTGGATACAGCTATAGTCGGGCATCTGAGTGATGCATCCGCCATCGGCGGAATTGCCATCGGCACAATGCTCTTTGACTTGCTCTACTGGAATTTCGGTTTTCTGCGTGTCGGCACAAGCGGACTTACTGCGCAGGCATATGGCGCAGGGCGGTTTGAAGAAACGACAAAGATACTGGTTCAAAGTCTTTCGGTAGCTTGTCTTGCCGCGCTCGCCATATGGGCAATACAATGGTTCTTTGTCACGGCGGTACTGGCTATTGTGCCATGTTCTGCAGAAGTGGCTGCTACGGCGAGAAACTATTTCTATGTGCGCATATGGGCAGCCCCTGCAACCCTTAGTCTGTTTACCTTCAAAGGGTGGTTCATCGGCATGCAGGATACAAAAAGCCCGATGGCAATAGATATATTTGTAAATGCCATCAATATGGTTGCCAGTTACAGCCTTGCCGTCTATACACCGCTCGGCGTCGTCGGAGTGGCATGGGGCACATTGATTGCACAGTACAGCGGGTTGTTTCTTGCATTGATAATCATGCGGTTTCATTACCCCGGCGTCTCTTTTCATCAATGCGCCAAAGAATTGAAAACTGTGCTCAAATGGTCTGGAATCAGACGAATGATGACCTTGAATGCCAATCTGTTTATCCGCTCGTTGTGTTTTATGGTTGTGTATGTCGGATTCACCTCATTGGCAAGCCTGTATGGCGATACTGAATTGGCGGTTAGCAGTATCCTGATGAAACTGTTCATGTTCTTTTCCTATTTTGTAGATGGATTTGCATACGCCGGAGAGGCATTGGTTGGAAAAACATTCGGCGAATCAAAAGTAGAAAACAAAGAGGGTGGGAATAACCGGCTTCAGCCTATAGTCCGTTCATTATTTATATGGAGTCTGGGGGTAGGGGTAGTGTTTACGTGCATATACACGTTTTTGGGCGATGAATGTATTGCTTTGCTGACTAACGATGCTGACGTCCTGTATGCTTCCGGCAGATATATGGGATGGCTGATAGCGATGCCGATAATCAGTACACTGGCATTTATGTGGGATGGTATCTATGTTGGCGCTACTGCTGGTGTTCCCATTCGTAACTCGATGATTTTAGCCGCACTGGGGTTTGTTATCGGTTACTTCATCACATACAGATTTGTTGGCCCACAGGCCTTATATATAGGTTATTTTGCGCATCTCATTGCGCGGGTCGTTTATTTAACATTTGCATGGAGAAAAATTCAGTAATAGTATTATTGGCGATTGTTTTTTCGGCATGCGCTACGCATGAGCAAAAACAGCATGACACATCACCTATCCGCGTTAAAGCAGCCGTTGTTGCAGCACATACGGGAAGCGCCAATACGCGTTATGTCGGAACTATTGAGCCGTCACGTGAGACCCCGCTTAGTTTTCAATCAGCAGGGCGGGTAGTAGCCGTAGAGGTGAAGAATGGGCAACGTATCCGGCAAGGGCAGACGATAGCCCGAATAGATAACACGCAGGCAATGAACGCATTACGTTCAGCAGAGGCCACCTTGCGCCATGCTCAAGATGGTTATGACAGGGTGAACAAAGTGCATGAAAAAGGAGTTGTATCTGACCAGAAAATGGTGGAGATAGAAAGCCAATTAGCACAGGCAAAATCACTCTATGCAGCCGCAAAACAGCAAGTTAATGAATGTACACTCATAGCGCCATGCGATGGGGTTGTCAACGGATTAAACATAGAAAAAGGTCAGACAATCATTCCCGGAACAACCATATGCACGTTATTGGACGTAACTGGGTTCAGTGTACGTTTTTCAATTCCGGAGGATGAGATTCGGAACCGATATACAGATG
This sequence comes from Bacteroidia bacterium, assembly GCA_021152555.1. Classification (GTDB taxonomy): domain Bacteria; phylum Bacteroidota; class Bacteroidia; order Bacteroidales; family Paludibacteraceae; genus Colicola. The sequence continues at coordinate 147,221 of JAGKVE010000006.1, forward strand.
GAGAAGTGGAATGTATAGCTCTTGATACACTGTTACCAATAACGGTAATTGAAAAGGGGATGTCTGCCAATCCGCTAACTCACACATATGAAATAGTCGCCCGCGTTAATGGCGGGGCTGACATATTGATGAACGGAATGGTCGGCAAAGTGCGTATGTGGTCAGAAACAGGAAAAAAGGACGCAAGTATCGTTATACCGGCTAAATGTATTCTTCTGAAACAAGAAGGTCCGACTGTGTGGCTGGTAGAGCAGGGTTGCGCTGTTAGAAAAAAAGTTATTATTGACGGTTATCAGGCAGACGGAGTACGAATCAAAGGGGGCTTGATGACTGGCGATACGCTCATCACCGACGGATACCAGAAATTATACAATCACTGTAAAATTGAGATAGTCGAAAATTGAAAACGAGTGCTCACATAGAAGGAGCTATGCGCCGTCACGGATTAGTGATGGCTCTGTTTTTAGGTCTAATGGCATTCGGAATCTGGTCATTGCCGCAAATGAATAAGGACGAGTTCCCTCAGTTCACTATGCGTCAGGCATTAGTTGTTGCCATATATCCTGGAGCTACAGCGTCGGAAGTGGAACAACAAGTCACTATCCCGTTAGAAGACTACATTAATTCATTTGAGTCTGTTGATAAATCCTTGACGCACAGCGAGAGCGAAGACGGCATGGCGTATATTTACGTAATGCTTCGCATGGGCGACGTGGACAGCGAGGAGGCGTGGAATAAGATACGTGCAGGACTGCCATTATTACAAAAAACGCAGTTGCCGGCCGGAGTGTTACAAACACTTGTGATTGATGATTTTGGCAATACAAGTTCGCTTTTAATCGCCGTAGAAAGTGCAGAACGAAGTCCGCGGGAACTGGAATTATATGCAAAAGAAGTTTGCTCTAAACTACGCACTATCCCTGAAATGGGGAAACTGCGTATTATGGGGCAGCAGACTGAAGAGATTGCTATTACAATAGACACCGAGCAACTTTCACGATACGGAATCAATCCGTCTGGTCTGCAAGCCCAGATGGCATTACAGGGCTTACGGACAATAGGCGGCGACAGTAAGAACAACGGAGCCTTGCAAGTCGCTATTCCTTATGGCTCTGAATATGAACTGCAGGAACAGATAATATGGTCGGATCCGGCAACAGGGGCTATTATTCGCCTTAAAGATATTGCTACCATTGATCGCCGTTATCAATCTCCAAAACAATATGTGAAATATGACGGGGCTTCATGTCTGATTCTCAATCTTGAGATGATGCCCGGAAATAATATTGTTGCCTTTGGCAAAGAAGTGGACAATCAACTCGCCCAAGCATCATTATTGCTACCGCCGGATATCCGTTTTCATCGTATTACAGACCAGCCAAAGGTTGTAGATAGTTCGGTGTTGTCTTTCTTGCGGGATATAGTAATTTCCATTGTAGTGGTTATCGCGGTAATGCTTTTGCTATTCCCCCTCAGAACTGCGTTAGTTGCTTCTACCGGTGTGCCTGTTTGTACTGCAATATGCATCGGATTGATGTATCTGACCGGTATAGAACTGAATACCGTTACATTAGCGGCGCTGATTTTTGTGCTTGGAATGATTGTTGACGATTCTGTGATTGTCATAGACGGATATACCAACCAATTAGAGAAAAGGCACTCACGCTGGTATTCTGCTGTGGTTAGTACCAGTACGTTGTTCGTTCCTATGTCACTGGCGACGATGGCAATCAGTGGTATGTTCTTCCCGATGACCCGTATTATTACGGGACCTTTGGGAGAGTTCGTACAGTTATTCCCATGGGCTGTCTTGTTTGCGCTGGTGGCAAGTATTTTCTATGCTTCATGGGTAACGCCGTTCTTGTCGTATCGATTCATACACGAGCGCAAGGAAGAAGAATTGACTCTTATTGAACGAGTACAGAGTAAATTCTTCATTTGGCTTCAAAACTTATATAAGCGTGTACTCAAAGCTTGTTTTGATTATCCGGTCATTGTATGGGGGCTTTTAGTTGGGTCGCTGGCAATCGGAGTATTCCTGTTGACACGCTTGAATCTGCAATTACTGCCAAAAGCGGAACGAGAGTTTTTTGCAGTAGAGATTCATTTGCGTGACGGAGCACCTTTGGAAGAGAGCGCAGCTGTTGCAGATTCGTTGGCAAAAATCCTTCAAGCAGACGAACGTGTGACAAGCGTCACATCTTTTATTGGTCAGTCTTCACCTCGTTTTCACGCGACTTATACACCTCAAACTCCTCACAGGAATTACGCACAACTCATTGTGAACACCATTTCCAGCAAAGCTACGGCACAGGTTCTAAGCGAATATACGGAGCAATATGAGAACTATTTCCCGAATGCATATGCGCGATTCAAACAATTGGATTATCAGGCGGTTAAAAATCCCTTGGAGATCCGTGTGCAGGGAGAGGACTGGGATGAAATGGCACCTTATGCGGATAGCATTTTGCATTATATGGTACAGCAGCCTGAGTTACAATGGGTTCACTGTGACTATGAGAACATAGTTCCTACTACGCGCGTAGAACTTAAAGCGGATGAAGCCACGCGCCTGGGAATCACGGAAACGATGCTGTCTGTTTATCTGCGTCAAGCAACGCAAGGCGCTACGGTAACCACCTTATATGAAGGCAGTTACACGGTTCCTGTGGTGCTATATACGGCGGGCATCAATACCCTTAATGCTTCTGAATTGGGTGCTATTCAGGTTCCAACTGCCATTCCCGGGGTGTGGATCCCGTTACGCCAAGTAGCGGAGATAGAGCCGGAGTGGCATCACTCATTTTTTGAGCGCCGGAACGGTGTGCGGACGATGACTATCGGAGCTGATTTGAGAGGAAATATGAGCCAAGTAGCTGCAGAACGTAAAGTTAAACAATGGATTCAAGCGAATATTACCGAATTGCCGGAAGGGATAAGCATCAAATATGGAGGACTGTCGGAAGTGAACGGAATGATTTTGCCGCAGATTTTGTGGTCCATTGTGGCGGCTCTGGCGGTGATGCTGGTATTGTTATTGTATCATTTCGGGAAAATCGGGCTCGCATTACTGACTCTCTCCAGCGCGGCACTATGTGTGTTCGGGGCTATGCTGGGATTATGGATTTTCAGATTGGATATCTCAATAACCGCTGTACTGGGCGTCGTCAGCCTCATCGGAATTATTGTGCGGAATGCCATTATGATGTATGAATATGCGGAAGACAGCAGGAAATACAAAATGCTGTCCTATAAAGAAGCGGCTTTTCAGGCAGGACTCCGACGAATGCGTCCTGTGTTCCTGACCAGTGCTACAACTGCGCTTGGGGTACTTCCGATGATTATTGCGGCTACCAGCCTGTGGATGCCTATGGGAGTGGTCATCTGTTTTGGTACGATTTTTACGCTGCCACTGACGGTTACTATTCTGCCGGTTGTATATTGGAAAGTATATGCCCGGCACGATAAAGAGCATGCAAATTGAGGTTTTTGACCATATGGAAGAATGCACGGAAGAGGCTGTGCAATACATGTTGCCGCTTGTAAGTGCCCAGCGCCGCGAACAAGCGCTCAGATACAAACATACTTTCGGCAAATTTTGTTGCTTGAAAAGTTGGATGATGTTAAATTCGGTTTGCCTTCTATTACTCGATAAAAGTCCGGTAACTTTCTTATATAATGAACATGGGAAACCATATCTGGAGAACGGACCGCACTTTTCTATCAGCCACTGCAAGGAAGGAATAGCGGTTGCCGTGAGCGAAAAACCGATAGGAATAGATATAGAAAGTATACGGAAGGCAGACAGAGAGCTGGTAAACCGTGTAATGAACGAACGGGAACAAGCGCTGATAAAAGCGCAGACTGATCCTTCGCGTGAGTTCACGCGCATATGGACACAGAAAGAGGCAATTGTCAAAGCACAAGGTGTTGGAATAACTTCTTTCGAGCAATTACTGCAAATACGGGATACAGCATATACCGTTCAAACATATGAACAAGAAAAATATATATACAGCATAGCATATGGATAATTACATTGTTTCTGCGCGGAAATACAGACCGCAGACATTCGAGTCCGTTGTCGGACAGCAGGCACTTACCCAGACCCTGCAAAATGCCATACGCCAGAACCATTTGGCGCATGCCTATTTGTTTTGCGGGCCGCGCGGAGTGGGGAAGACTACTTGTGCGCGGATTTTTGCAAAGACCATTAACTGCCTGAATCCGCAAAACGGGTTTGACGCATGTAACGAATGTGAGTCATGCAAGGCTTTCAATGAGCAGCGTTCATTTAACATTCATGAACTTGACGCGGCAAGCAACAACTCGGTTGAGGACATCCGTTCTCTTATTGACCAAGTGCGCATACCGCCGCAGATTGGCAAGTACTCCGTTTATATTATTGATGAGGTGCATATGCTGTCACAAGGGGCGTTTAACGCGCTGCTCAAAACGCTTGAGGAACCACCTTCATATGCTATTTTTATACTTGCTACAACAGAGAAGCACAAGGTATTGCCTACCATTTTGAGCCGTTGTCAAGTGTATGATTTTAACCGTATTACCATTCCGGATACCATCGCTTATCTCCAAAAGGTAGCGGCTAAAGAAGGCATAACGGTGGGCGAAGAGGCGCTGAACGTGGTGGCGCAGAAAGCCGACGGAGGTATGCGCGATGCGTTGTCTATTTTTGACCAGTTAGTGGCGTTTTGCGGTAAGGAAATAAGTTATGAACGCACTATAGAAGTACTCAACGTCCTCAATGTCGACTACTATTTCTCGCTCGTTGAAAACGCCTTGGCACATAATGTGGCGGCTGCGTTATTGTTGTTCAATGATGTGTTGAACCATGGCTTCGATGCCGGACATTTCGTTACGGGTTTCGCGCAACATATCCGGGATGTGCTTGTCAGTAAAGATCCGCAAACATTGCCCTTGCTGGAAACCAGCGATGCCATCCGTAAACGCTATGCGGAGCAGGCTCAACGATGCCATCCAATATGGCTGTTCCAGGCATTGGATATTCTGAATACATGCGATATTAACTACCGTACGGCGAAAAACAAACGTCTTACGGTCGAGTTGGCGCTTGTAAAATTATGCCAATTGGGAGTGGCGCAGGATGTCCCGCAACAAACTGTAACACCTCAACAGCAGACTACGGCTGCTCCGAAGCAAACGCTTGCCCCTCAACAAGTACCGGCTGCCCATGAACAAGCACCTGTAACACCTGCGGCAAATGCCACACCTACCAAACCGACGCCGGCTCCAATCCCCAAAATGCCGAAAATAGGTTTGGGACTGGGACATAACGTCGTCTCTCAAAACAAGCCTGAAACGGCTGATAATCAAGAAGAAAAGCCGGAGAGCAAGCCCGTGGAGGAGGCTAACCGCCCTTTTACGGCTGACCAACTCAATGACGCGTGGGTTGGTTTGGCTGCAACTCACAAGGAGGAACTGCGTCTTAAACAACTGATTGAGAGCTATTCGCCGAAACTGATCGCAAACACGGTGGCGGAAATTCAAATGCCAAACCCATGGCAGTTGGCGCAAATGCGGAAAGCGCTGCCGGATATGTTACAGGAACTGCAGGCGAAACTGCATAACCATGAGCTTGAAATCAGACTCACGCAAGCGGAGTATAGTCAGGAGCAGATGGCTTATACGGCAGAAGAAAAATACAAACTTATGGTTGAGCAAAATCCGGCTATTTCACACCTGAAAGACAGATTGGATTTGCAAATTGATTAAATGCAATATGACCTAAAAAAATACTTGCCTACGACTCGCAAAGAGATGGAGTTACGCGGCTGGGATGAAGTGGACATCGTCTTCTTCACCGGTGACGCATATATTGATCATCCTTCTTTCGGGGCGGCTGTCTTGGGACGCGTATTAGAGGCGGCGGGATATCGGGTGGCAATTGTGCCGCAACCGGACTGGCATGGTGACTTCCGCGATTTCAAGAAGTTCGGGCGGCCTAAACTATATTTTGCTGTCTCGGCCGGCTCTATGGACTCAATGGTTAACCATTATACCGCTGCGCGCCGGAAAAGGTCTGATGATGCGTATACGCCGGAGGGCAGAGCGGGGGCGAGACCGGATTATTGCACCATTACATACTGCCGCATTATAAAACAATTATTTCCGGACGTGCCGGTTGTGATTGGAGGTATAGAGGCTTCTATGCGCCGGCTTACACATTATGATTACTGGCAGGACAAGCTGATGCCCTCGATTTTAATTGACAGCAAGGCAGATATACTCGTGTATGGAATGGGGGAAATGGCGATGAGGGAGATTGCGGATAAAATGAGCAGAAAAGCCGCTCCGTCTGAGATTCATTCCATCCTGCAAACAGCATATGTCACTGATAATGAATCAGATATACCTGCAGATTCTATCCGCCTTTTCTCGCATGAAGAGGCACTGCACGACAAACGTAAGCATGCGGAAAATTTCAGGCTTATTGAGATTGAGTCCAATAAAATACACCAAACGACGCTTGTCCAGCGGGTGGGGGAGAGATTTGTAGTGGTCAACCCTTCCTATCCGCCTCTTACTACAGAACAACTGGATGCTGTCTTTGATTTGCCGTACCAATATACGCCGCATCCGAAATACAAAGACAAGCATATTCCAGCCTATGAGATGATCAAATGGTCGGTTTGCATGCACCGCGGCTGTTTTGGCGGGTGCGCTTTCTGTACGATTAGCGCGCATCAGGGAAAACAGATTGTATCACGCTCGAAAGCCTCAATAATGAAGCAGATTGAGCGCTTGAGCCACTTGCCGGATTGGCATGGGATTATTTCTGACTTGGGAGGACCGTCTGCAAACATGTATGGCATGCACGGAAAAGATAAAGCAATCTGTGAGAAATGTGCGCGGCCAAGTTGCCTGCAACCCGCAATTTGCAAAAACCTCAATCAGAATTTTGCTCCTCTTTTGGATATTTACCGGTCGGTTGACAAGTTGCCGTATATCAAGCATGCCTTCGTGGGGAGCGGAATCCGTTATGACCTGATGAACGATGACTATGCGCGGCAACTCATTACGCGGCATGTCTCGGGACGGCTCAAAGTAGCACCCGAACATTGCTCGGATAACGTGCTGAAAATTATGAGGAAACCGTCTTGGAACAACTACCTTCGGTTTAGAGATTTATTCCTTCGTATCAATAAAGAGGCAGGCATGAACCAGCAACTCATTCCGTATTTCATTTCCTCCCATCCGGGGTGTACAAAACGGGACATGAGTCAGTTGGCGGAGGAAACGAAAAAAATGCACTACAAGCCGGAGCAGGTACAGGATTTCACGCCTACGCCCATGACACTGTCAACCACGATGTTTTATACCGGCATCAATCCCTACACGCGCGAACCTGTTTATGTTGCGCGCACGCCTGAAGAGAAAAAACAACAAAACCAGTATTTTTTCTGGTACAAAAATAATCCGCACAAATGAAATCAACTATTCGTAAACGGCATTATCGTATTAATCCCGAAACGCTGCAATTGGAGCGTATTGAGCATGGATTCCGTTATTGGCTACGCCGGTCAGGTACATATATTATCGGCGGTGTGTTCCTGGGAGTGGTATTTTTCTATACCTTCTTGTATTTCTTCCCCTCGCCGAGGGAGGCTTCGCTCATGCAGTATAACCGGAACCTCATCGCGCAGATGGAGGTCATGGAAAAGCAGGTGGACCAGATGCAGATTGTTTTGTCTGATCTCTCGCAGCGCGATGATAACTTGTACCGCGCAATCCTCGGAGCCGAACCTATTCCCATCAGTATCCGGTTGGGAGCGGCGCAGCAGATTTCGTACTATGACTCATTGGCGCATATGACGAATACCCAGCTTGCCGCTGATATCCAGCGTAAAGTGGACATCTTGGAAAAGGAACTGTATGTCCAGGCGCGCTCATACGATGAGATTCTGGAACTTGCTAAGAATCAGGAAGCACGGATGGAAAATATACCTGCTATTCAGCCGGTTCTTAATAAGAACCTTAAGCATATGGCATCCGGCTACGGATGGCGTATTGACCCTGTCTATCATATTCGGCGGTTCCATGAAGGAATGGATTTCTCGGCGCCTGTCGGCACAAAGATTTTCGCTACCGGAAATGGTACTGTCAGTTATGCAGGATGGCGTCAGGGATATGGAGAGACGGTAGATATCGACCATGGATTTAATTATGCCTCAAGATATGCGCACTGCTCTAAGATACTTGTGCATGTGGGGCAGAAAGTGAAACGTGGAGATGTGATCGCGCTTGTCGGGAATACAGGCAAATCGACGGGACCGCATGTACATTATGAAGTGCATTACATGGGGCAGGCTATTGATCCGAGAAACTACTATTTCTATGATCTTAGCCCCGAAGACTACGACAAGATGCTTCAGATTTCAAGCAACATGGGAAATATGATGGATTAAAAAATATCGCGTCTCATCCGAGGCGCGATATGTGTTCTAACTCCTTTTCTTTCAGTATCTGAATGTGCCGGCCATTGATGGCGATTACACCTTCCTGCGCAAACTGGCTGAGCGTTCGGATGGCGTTGCTCGTTGTCATGTTGCTCATGTTCGCTAAGTCCTCGCGGGGCAAAAGCATGGCTATCGTGTGACCGTCTTCCTCATAGCCGTAGTTCTTGAGGAGCAGCAATAGGCTCTCTGCCAAGCGGCCGCGGATATGTTTTTGAGTCAAATTAACGGTCTGGATTTCTGAAAAGGCCAAATCTTTCGCCATCATCAGCATTACTTGATAACACAGAGCACCATTGGATTGCACCAAGTCATTGAAGACTGAGCGTTCGATGCGGTAAACGGTACACGCTTCAAATGCGCTTGCACTCGAGTTGTAACTCTCATCTGCAATACAGGCACGGTAACCGAAAATATCGTATGGTTTCAGAAGACGGATGATCTGTTGGCGTTGACCGATACCGGCTTTGTAAATACGCACCTTGCCGCGAAGCAGCATCCATGCGTAATGAGGTTCGTCGCCGTCATTATGGATAATATCGTTCTTGTCGTAATGTACGATTGCTACATGTTGCGCCAATAGCGTGCGCTCGGAATCTGTCAATGTCTGCCATAGGGGATTGAGTTCCCACAGCGGAGCAAATTTTTCTTCCTGATTTTTCATAATCCGTTTACACGATTTCTAAAACTCTTGCAAAGATAGTACTTTTTTTTTGAATACGCAAATTATTGCACAAAATAGCAGGATTTTTTGGATATATCGGAAATTTGTAGTATCTTTGCACCGAAAACAATAATTTATAATTCAAGACTTTTTATGAAGCGTGCTTACTCAAAGTGGGGTAGTGTGGCCTTAATCACTGTTATCTATCTTGTCGCCGGAATCATCGGCTGGCTGGTATTTCGTTCGGTTATGCAGTTTTCACCCTCCCTTGAAGTGAGGGCAAAGCTGGGATTGCTCCTCGCCGACGTTGCTGCTACCGTTGTTGTATGGGCGTTCGGATCTTCGATGGAGAACCGGCAGCTCGCGAAAAAACCGGAATACGCGGAATACCGCAAACAAACAAGATTACTTCATTTGATGAATTATGCTGGTGTACGTTTTTGACTTGGGTGGGGTGCTGATTAACTTGGATGTGAAGCGCTGTTTCATCGCCTTTGAAAAACTTATGGGCGAAGAGAACATGCGCGTTATGTTGGGGATGGACCACAATGGAGAAGGCGTCAAAGCGGTCAGCGTGGCGTCCAAACAACTCATGGCGGACTTTGAAAGAGGACTCATCTCACCCGATGAATTTATAGAAGATGTGCTCAGATACTGCTATCCGGGCACTACGCGTGACATGGTGTTGGAGGCATGGATGGCGATGTTGGACGAACTGCCCGAAGAAAGATTGCAATTTGTTGATTCTCTGCGAACTAAAGGATGCAAAGTGTACCTGTTATCCAATGGTAACGACCTGCATTTTGATTTCATCAACCGCAAATATCATCTGGACACTCATTTCGATGGATTCTTCCTCTCGCAAAAAATGCACATGGCGAAACCGGAACCGCAGATTTTTAACGCTGTGCAACAGGCCATCGGATACCCCGAATCCGTCGTTTTCATCGATGATATTCTGGTGAACCGGCAAGCAGCAGAACAAACCGTTGGATGGCAGACTTTCGACTCCATCACCTCACTCATCAATAATACTACAGCTGCAGCGAATTTAATGTAACGTAATTCCCGTTACGGGATATTTTTTACACCATTTTGTGGTCGTTTTTCTTGCATATATCAAAAAAAAGCAGTAATTTTGCACCGCAAAATGCAACGCTGGCACCGACAGCGTAAAAAAGTGGTGAAGAAGTGCGACGGAACGCACTTCGAGTGAAGCGCCCGAGTAGTACCCACTACGAGGATAAAGCGCAAACATAGAATAAAATAAATTAGGCGCAAAACGTTGCGCCAAAATAGCGTAATAAGCCGAAAAAACTTGATTCTTCGGAACCTGAACAACTTCAAAGAATCATTAATAACTCAAGTACGGTTTATGCACGCTCACGTATCAGCGTGAGTTTTCCGTGCATTTATTTGAGTTATTAAGGTAAGTTCAGGACCTCGAAGAATCAAATGAAGCAGCGAAAGCGCACGCTTTTTGTATGTCTGTCGCCTTCCGGATTATCTGGAATTTCCGGAATAGCGTAGCGGTCTGAGATACTAATTAACTATATATCGGAGAATGCCTCCTGCCGAATAGTAAATTGGAGGATAATTAAAAGTTGCGCCCGACACATATTAGGGA
>JAGKVE010000093.1 GCA_021152555.1 Bacteroidia bacterium
GGATTATAAACGGAGAGGAGGCTTACGTGTGTTAATTTTTGTACGCTAATAAACAACAAAAAGTCGGTTTTTCATTCCATGTGATGGGCTTTTTTGTCGTGCGTACAGAGAAACACGTAGGTCAATCCTTTATGACAATGATTGTCATAGAGTATTTCTTGTCGTGCCTTTTGTTATGCAGGTATATGCCCATAGTGGAGCATATATCTGCTTTTTGTTGCGCAGAAAAGAGTATGTGACAAAAACAGGAGGTATTGATATGACAACAGAAACTAAATTTTGGAAAAAGAAGTATTTTACTATGCTGGCGGGACAGAGCGTTTCTCTCATTACAAGTGGGATTTTGCAAATGTCCATTATATTCTATCTCACAGCAAAAACAAATTCCGCTATGGTCTTATCCATTGCAACCTTGATGGGCTTTCTTCCTCAAGCTGTGATTGGCCCCTTTGCAGGGACTTTTGTGGATCGCCATAGCCGCAAAGGAGTGATGATCGGAGCAGACCTTATGATTGCCGCAACAGGAGGATTTCTGGCAGTCGTTTCAGTGTTTATGGAACTGCCCATATGGCTCATTATGCTGGTCTTATTTGTCAGAAGTATCGGCAACGCTTTTCATTCTCCTGCGTCCAGCGCAGTTACACCGCTTATGGTTCCTCAAGACCAGCTAACAAAGTGTGCCGGTTATAATCAGACCATGCAGGCCGCCGTGTCCCTGATCAGCCCAGCCGCTGCCGCTTTCTTATATAGTGTCTGGTCATTAAGCACGATTATTCTATTGGATATTATCGGCGCAGTTCTGGCTTGCGGCGTTGTTGCGGTTCTGTCGATTCCAAATCCGCCAATATGCACAGGCGAAAGCCAAAACAGCTTTTTCCGGGATATGAAGGAGGGATATTTTGAGTTAAAGAAAAACAAGGGTTTGTTCGCATTACTTTGGATTGGAACGGCATATATGTTTTTCTTTATGCCTATCAGTGCATTTTACCCTTTGATGAGCATGGGATACTTTCGTGGAACACCTACCCATGCGTCCATAGCAGAAATTGCCTTTGCAGGCGGTATGCTTGCAGGGGGAATTTTGCTCAGCGTTTGGGGTGGATTCAAGAACCGGATTTTTTCAATCGGTCTATCGGTTCTTGTGATGGGGGTAAGCATTGCGATTTCCGGGTTGCTGCCCACCAATGCGTTTTTTATATTTGTAATTTGTTGTACAGTCATGGGATTAACTTCTCCATTTTACGGAGTACAAAACGCCTTGTTTCAAGAGCAGCTTCCACCAGAATATCTGGGACGGGTTTTCTCATTGCTCGGAAGCGTGATGTCCTTTGCCATGCCGCTGGGTTTGCTGTGTTCCGGTATTTTTGCAGAACTAATTGGTGTGGAAAAATGGTTTTTACTTTGTGGAATAGGGATTATTGCGGTTGCCGTTTTGGTTTTCGTATTGCCAGTTTTACGAAATGTTGATTGTCAATCCCAAAACAGTTTTGCTCGTAAAAGCGACGATTGAGAAGAAAACGCATTTATTAAAGTGATGGGAAATCGCAAAGCCAGCCGATCCAGTCAACGGTCAAGATGAACGGCGCATAAATGCGCCGCCGTTGACAGTTTCGCCTACCTTTGCTGATAGGCAATCAAGGCGGGAAAGCCCTTAAAATGGCTTCCCGCCCATTTCAATTTTGAGAGAAAAACCCACCCGCTTTTTCGTGAGTGTGTCCACAAGTTCGGGACATTTTGTCCCGAAGTCCGACGTGGGACGATGGACGGGGGCTTTCCTATACGCCCTGTCTGCTGCTGAAACCAGCCCTGTATTTGCGGCTTTACGCCATGCAACCACAGCCCTGTTTTCTCTGTTCTCTATACGAATAATTTTCATAATTGTTATGCTTAATAGAGTTAAGTTTTTGTCAGTTGAATAAAGAAAAAAGATGAGAGTAACCCCTCTCCTAAGGTATAATGTTTTCGACCAAAAAAATATTCTACCGAAAGGAGATTACTCTCATGGCCATTGTATCATTATTGGAGGCACTCGTAAAAGGAATTTTGGAGGCAGAAGAAAAGTTTTTTCAAGACCCGAAGGACTTCTATGGATTGGAAACATCAGTAAAGCATGCAGCGGAAACATTTTCAGCAGACTTTCTAAGCGAAGTCTTATCATCCATGAATCAACAAATCTATGAAAATATGTGGAGAAAAGAACGCTATAATGCACAAAGGACAGATCATAGAACCATCATCAGCTCTGTGGGTGATGTAACTTTTGACTGTACGTATTATCGCCGGCGCGACGATAAAAGCTACCACTACCTGCTGGAAGAGATGATTAACCTTGATAAGCATGAAAGGCTGACCGAAGCTGCGGAAGTGGCACTATTGACAGAGGCATTGAAGACCAGTTATGAAGAAGCAACGAAAGTACTGCCATCCAGGCAGAAAGTAACCAAGAGTACCGTTTATGACAAGATTCATGGTATCGCAGAAGAAATACCACTGGAGATTTCGGCAGAAAAGAAAGTCTGTGAATATCTGCATATCGAAGCAGATGAAGACCATGTGGCAGAGCAGCATGGACGCTGGAATTCGTCAAAGGATAATGCAAGTTTCATCACAAAGCTGATTTATCTATACGAACAGAAACGGGATGTTTCAGAGGTCAAAGGGCGAAAAGAGCTTGTAGGAACCTTCTACTTTTCGGGAGTATATGGCGGAAGCGATGGAGTGGAAAGATTCTGGAACCAGGTTAGGAAGTATATAGAAGCGACATATGATACGGAAAGCATCAGACAGATCTACATTAGCGGAGATGGTGCCGGCTGGATAAAAAGCGGCGTGAAATATCTTGAAAAAGCGTTATTCTGTGCAGATAAATTCCATTTGATGAAATATATAAATGCAGCTGCAGGGCAGATGCTGGATGAAAAAGAACTAGTAAAAGAAGAACTGTGGCACAGACTGTATTCGAAGAAACGAGATGCCAAGAAACGGTTTGATGAATACACACGAGATATGTTAGTTTCTGCTAATAATGGAAAAGTAATCGAAGACCTAAGAAACTACGTATTAGGGAACTGGTCGGCGGTCAGAAGAACGCTGCGTGATAAAAATGTAAATGGCTGTAGTGCGGAAAGCCATGTGTCCCATATGCTGTCTGACAGACTAAGCTCAAGACCAATGGGGTGGAGCCAGACCGGCGCCGACAGAATGAGCAAACTCCGCTGCTATGAGAAGAACTACGGCAGGGAAAAAATCATCGATTTAGTGAAATACAGTCGAGAGAAAAGGAAACTGCTTCGAACCGGCACGGAGGATATTCCGGTGAAAGAACTTACGCTCAGACAGGTGACAGCGGAACACTACAATCAGGCCAAAAGCTACATTGAAAGAATACAGGCAACCATTCCAGGGATAACCGCAAAGAAATCAGCTGCAATAAGAACACAGTTAAGGTTAATGTAAAAAGGAAAGCATCGTCTAACGCCGATGCTCTTGAAAGAAAGACGCTGCACGTCAGTGCTATCCCTTATCGGGCTTGTTTAACAAAAAATCTGCCTGATATATGATGTCAAGGTCAAAGCCGAAGGTGCGAAGCAACCTTGACATCATATACAGGGCAGATTAGATAAGTAGTCAAGCCCGATAAAGGGATTTGTATGCCCCTGAAGGAGGCCATAATCAATAAAAAGCTTGCGCTAGCGAAGTGGACGTAAAGTATCATTTTTTGACAGAAGAGAACGACAGTTGTAAAATGGATACAGATTCAAATCGAAACACATATCTTAGAGGATCTCTATTCTTTTCCAACTGACAGTAACTTTACACTATCACGGATAAATGATTACTTTTTAAAAATCTGTTTCTGTGATAGAATAATGCTGTTATATTTAAACAGATGAACTATAAAGAATAAAGATGCGAAAGGGAG
>JAGKVE010000045.1 GCA_021152555.1 Bacteroidia bacterium
TCATGGAGGATTGCTAATCGATCTGCAATCGTAAACTTTTTTAATCTTTTGTCCATAACGACACCTTTTTTAGTGTCAACATATTTCAGGACAAGACATGACCGTTTTGACCGTTCTGACCATTTCATCCCCAAACGGTCAAAACGGTCAATGTGGTCATGTCTTTTTTTTTATAGATGCACCCCTTTTCCCGATCAAATCGTTAGTCATTCTTATATATTCTTAGTTATCCGTTAACCATTCTCGGACCTATTACGTACCCGGAACGGACCTGCCACGCGACCGGAAACCGATTCAAACACCTCTCCGACGCGCCTCAAACCGTACGTACACGTCCGTAATGGTAACGAGATGCGAACGGAAATGACTGCTTAATACACGCTTAATACCTGCTAAAATGATGCCAAAAAGCAACAAAAAAGCCGCGACTCTTGCATAAGTCAAAAAAAAGCAGTAATTTTGCAAGCAAAATTGGTTTGAGTGAAATCGTTAACCCGTTAATTCGTTAAAATAAAAATACTAATCTTATGCAAAAAAGTCCATTACAGATTGCGCGTCAGAGCTATCAGCCGAAGATGCCGGTAGCATTGCAGGGCGCAGTACGCCTGGTAGAAGGCGAGAAAACACAGTCGGTAGCCGATCAAGAGGAAATCAAGAAACTTTTCCCGAACACTTACGGACTGCCGGTAATTACCATGGAACCGGTGGCGGAGTCGAAAGTAGAAAGTCAAAAGTCGAAAGAAGAGCCGTTCAATGTAGGTGTTATTTTGTCGGGTGGACAGGCTCCCGGCGGGCACAATGTCATCAGCGGTCTGTTCGACGGACTCAAAGCTCTCAACCCGAACAACAAACTCTATGGCTTCCTCGGCGGACCTTCGGGACTGATTGACGGCAAATACCAAGAGTTGACGGCAAGTATCATTGACGAATACCGCAACACGGGCGGATTTGACATCATCGGTTCAGGCCGTACCAAATTAGAGGAGACCTGGCAGTTTGACAACGGAATCGAGATATGCAAGCAGTTGGGTATCAAGGCTGTAGTTATCATCGGTGGTGATGACAGTAACACCAACGCCTGTGTGCTCGCCGAATACTATCTGCAGAAGAAATGCGGTATTCAGGTTATCGGATGCCCGAAGACGATTGACGGCGACCTGAAAAACGAGATGATCGAGACCTCTTTCGGTTTCGACACCGCTTGCAAGACTTACGCAGAGCTGATCGGAAATATCCAGCGTGACGCCAACTCGGCAAAGAAATACTGGCACTTCATCCGTCTGATGGGCCGTTCGGCAAGTCATATCGCATTGGAGTGTGCGCTGCAGAGCCAACCGAATATCTGCCTTATCTCCGAAGAGGTAGAAGCAAAACGTATGACCCTTAATGATATCGTTGAGGAGATTGTCAAGGTCATCGTTGACCGCTCGAACCATGGCATGAACTTCGGAACTATCCTTATTCCTGAGGGCCTGATTGAGTTCATCCCTGCCATGCGCGTATTGATCCAGGAACTCAACGACCTGCTGGCTAATAACGAAGAATTTGCCGGTCTTGACGGCGATGATGCGAAACGCGAATACGTGAAGTCCAAACTGACAACCGCCTCCTGCGAACTATACCGCTCTTTGCCGAAGGGTATCGCCCGCCAGCTCACCCTCGACCGCGACCCGCACGGAAACGTGATGGTCAGCCAGATTGAGACCGAGAAACTGCTCATCGAGATGGTACAGAAACGTCTGGCCGTACTCAAAGCCAACGGAGAGTTCAAAGGCAAGTTCTCAGCTCTGAACCACTTCTTCGGTTATGAGGGCCGCTGCGCAATGCCGTCTAATTTCGATGCCGACTACTGCTATTCCATCGGCGTGACCGCTACGCATCTTATCGCGGCCGGCAAGACAGGTTACATGTCGCTTGTACGCAACCTCACCAAGCCTTCATCAGAATGGATTGCAGGCGGTGTGCCCATCACGATGATGATGAATATGGAGAAACGCAACGGCAAGATGAAGCCGGTTATCCAGAAGGCTCTTGTGGACCTCAACGGCGCGCCGTTCAAGTATCTGCAGGACCACCGCGCCAAATGGGCGGCTCCTTCCACCAACTATATCTATCCGGGACCCATTCAGTACTACGGCCCGGCAGAAGTATGTGACCAACCTACACGTACATTGTTGCTGGAGAGAGGCAAATAAATGTATAGAAGTCGAAAGTCAAAAGTCGAAAGTCGAAAGACGAATATCAGGAAAGTTTTGCTGCTTCTCCTGATGTTTTTCAGCATATCCCTGTCCGCACAAGATTTTTCTGCGGACAGGGATATGCTGGAGGCTTACCAAAAGGAAAATATGTCTGTTTGGAAGGAGTATATAGATGTACGAAGTGACGATGTACGATGTACAAAGGATTTATTGTACGAGTACGGGTATTGCGGATATATCGTAGCAGAGGCGAAGAAAGAGGGGAAGGAGGCATTGCTGCCGGAAGCCAAGCAATATGTGGCACAATTCCGGAAGCATGTGGAGGCGCAGAAAGGGAAACTGCCAGCAGGTCATTACGAGATGTATATGAGTGCGATGTATGTCTATGAACTGCGGCTGCACGAGTCTATGCGTCCAGTCAAAGCGATGAGCCTCGCCAAAGAGGCTACCCGATTAGCACCTGAAGATCCGTTGGTTCTCAGTTATTACGGTACATTTCTTTTCTATGCGCCCAAACCATTCGGCGACAAACGCGAAGCACTCGGATGGTTCGAAAAAGCGGAACGCTGTTTCCGCGATGCAAAATGGCAGTACTGTTGGGTCAGAGAGGCTACCTTGATGTACATCAGCCAATGCCACCAAAAACTTAAATGACTTTTCAAAATAATCCACTATGAATCGTGACACAGAGATTTTTGACGTCATACGTCGTGAACGGGAGCGTCAGACTAAAGGTATCGAA
This sequence comes from Bacteroidia bacterium, assembly GCA_021152555.1. GTDB lineage: Bacteria > Bacteroidota > Bacteroidia > Bacteroidales > Paludibacteraceae > Colicola. The sequence goes on from JAGKVE010000045.1 coordinate 2,941, forward strand.
TTGATTGCGAGCGAGAATTTCGTGAGTGACCAGGTAATGGAAGCCATGGGCAGCGTACTCACCAACAAGTACGCAGAGGGTTATCCCGGACACCGCTATTACGGCGGTTGCGAGGTGGTTGACATAGCCGAGAATATCGCGCGCGAGCGTTTGAAAAAACTATATGATGCCGAGTATGTGAATGTCCAGCCGCATTCCGGCGCACAGGCAAACATGGCGGTATTCATGGCATGCCTGAAAGCCGGAGACACATTCATGGGGCTCAATCTGAGCCACGGCGGACACCTCAGTCACGGTTCGGCAGTAAACTTTTCCGGTCTCATGTTCAATGCTATCGGTTATGACCTCAATGAAGAAACCGGGCGCGTTGATTATGATGATTTGGAACTCAAGGCCCGTACGTATAAACCGAAACTGATTATCGCCGGCGCGAGTGCATACAGCCGAGAGTGGGATTATGCCCGAATTCGCCGTGTGGCGGATGAAACAGGCGCTATCTTCATGGTTGACATGGCGCACCCTGCCGGACTTATTGCCGCCGGATTATTGGATAATCCGCTCAAATATGCCCATATCGTTACCTCCACAACCCATAAGACCCTTCGAGGTCCGCGTGGCGGAATCATACTAATGGGCAAGGATTTTGACAACCCATGGGGCAAAACGACTCCGAAAGGAGAAATCAAAAAAATGAGTGCGCTGCTTGATTCCGCCGTGTTCCCCGGTACTCAAGGAGGACCATTAGAGCACGTGATAGCCGCTAAAGCAGTAGCTTTCGGAGAAGCGCTGACGGAAGAATTCAAGATCTACCAAAGTCAGGTAAAAAAGAATGCGGCGGTTATGGCACAGGCCTTTATTGATAAGGGCTATAAGGTTATCAGCGGAGGCACAGACAATCACTCCATGCTCATCGACCTGCGTACCAGATATCCGGAGTTGACCGGCAAGGTAGCCGAGCAGGCGCTCGTAAGCGCAGACATTACGACGAATAAGAACATGGTGCCTTTCGACAGCCGTTCCGCATTCCAGACTTCCGGTCTGCGTTTTGGTACACCGGCTATTACAACGCGTGGCTTGAAAGAGGACCAAATGCCGTGGATAGTAGAGCTTATCGACCGCGTTTTGACAGACCCAGCCAGCGAGGCAGTCATCAAATCTGTGCGTGAAGAAGTGAATCGCGAGATGACGCAGCACCCCTTGTTTGCATGGTAATGCGTTTTCAGGCATTCGTGCTAACTAAAAAATCCTCCGTTGAAGCGGAGGATTTATTTTAGTTGCGTTTCTGTTTGCGGAAATGGTTCGGGGTAAGCCCTGTGTGTTTCTTTGTGTACTGGCAGAAGAAACTGGCATTTGGGAACTCCATCTGCCGCGCAATCTCATGAATGGGCAATGTGGTGTCGCAAAGCATATGCTTGATTTCCGACACAGTAACATCAGCAATCCATTCGCTCGCAGACTTGCCGCTTACCGACTTGCATATTTCGGATAAATACTTAGGTGTTATGTCCATCCGTTTAGCGTACCATTGTACTTCGCGCTCATGAGGATACTGCTGCAGCAGCCGCGTGAACTCATGGAACGTATAATCGCTTTGATTGACAGACAGACGGTCCAACTCAGATGGGGTAATCACCGCTAATTTGTCAATAAAATTAAGAATCTCCATTGTAGCTCCATGCGCTATGAGCATCATAATCTGGTGGCGGTAGTCGGTTGGTTTGTCTTCCATTTGCAGTTGCAGCAGATGTAAATACGTATCCACAAACTCAATGCTTTTCGGGCCGATATGGAAAATCGGGTGCTCCTTGAGATACTCTTGTTTAGCATACCAGTTCGGCTCTATGCGCATGTGGTCAAACATGATTTTTTCATAGATTGACGCATTGATGGTAACTTGTGAGAACTCAAAATCAGGAGACATCTGGTATGGTCCCAGCTCATGGGCAAAATCAGGAATACGGATGAATAAATCATCCTTGCCGATGCGAATCATTCTGCCATGATAATACACGTCAATATAGCCGGCACGACATAAGATAACGGACATGGTTGCTGTGTTCGATGTCCGTTGCTCGCGGCATACGCGGAAACCTTCTGTATCGTTCGTGAGAAATATAGAATCAGTAAATAATGTCATATAATAAGGCATTAAAGATTAATTACGGTGCAAAAGTACATTTTTTTTTGCAAATGTGCAAATTTTTTAAGAATTTTTTTGTGTTTTTAAGTTTTTTTTGTAACTTTGCAAGCAAAATGTAAAAATAGTATATGCGTAAAACTCTTTTTATGGCGTTAATGACGCTGATTTTGATAAGTTGCGGGAAAGGGAATGAGCGTTTGTTAACCTCCGCAACCGGTTCTATCTACGAGTGTCTCGTAGTCGGGAACGGAGCCGTGCGCGAACAAGCAGCGCAGACAATGGGAGCGGATATGTACGGTTTACCGCAGATGGAAGCCACCTTTACGGTGACGCAAGTGCCTGTCAGTCAGTTTGATGATTTTCTCAAATCGACGCGCAATATTTTACTTTTGGATGTCAATGAGCATAAATATACCCATCTCAAAGTGCTCAAATCACGGGATATGTGGTCCAAGCCTCAGGCGGTAATACGCATCCAGGCTCCGAATGATGAAGCGTTGGAAGAGTATTGGCGTGCCAACGGAGAGGCCGTACGTGAATGGTTTGTGCGCGAGGAACTGGCAAGGCAAATCCGGTTCTACCGCGCGAATACTAATAAGGAAGCGCGTGCGTATTTGAACAAACAAGGGTACGATATGCTTATTCCGGAAGATTTTATAAAACTCCCTGTGGACTCCGCCGGTGTCCTATGGTGTTGCAATAACAAGGGTCCCATGCGCAAAGATATTGTAGTTTATAGCTATCCCTATACAGCGCAGGAGCAATTCAGTTGCGATTCTATTATAGCCAAACGCAATGCGGTACTCGGGGCTCTCGTGACAGCCCAGGTGCCCGGAAGTCATATGGGAACCGAATATAAGCATTTCCCTCCAGTGACACGCCAAGTGCCTGCACTCAGAGATACAACAGGGGGCTTCTACGCGATGGAAACCCGCGGGTTATGGAAGATAATTGACGGAGAAGCGATGGGAGGGTCATTTGTCAGTCTCACGCGTCTCGACCAGGTAAACGGACGTGTGGTCACAGCGGAAGTGTTCCTCTTCGCCGCCGGGCAGAAAAAGCGCAATGCGATACGCCAATTAGAGGCGATTCTTTATACCTTGGAAATGCCTAATGAGCGCCAACGCTGAAGACCATAGAGGCAGTTCGCACACCAGAAAGCATACTGCGCAGTCATACAGTAGTCTCCCGCACGTAGCCATAGCAGCACGCTTAATATATCAACGGCGAGCCATATAAACCAGTGCTCGCGGTATACCATAATCATCAGTACCTGCGCAACCAGCGCGGGTACTGTTGTATAGGCATCGAGGTATGGTTGAGTATCATCCGTGTAGCTCGCCAAAAACCAGCCGGCGAACCACGATACGGCGACCGTTCCTATGGTGATAAGTACCATCATGCGCCAGCCTAAACGGCGCGGGCTAATCGTCAGGTGATCCGCGCCCACAAGCCGCTTTCGCCATGCGTAAACACCGTAAATCATTGTGCAAAAATAGTACGCGTTAATCAGTATCTCACCATAGAAACGCTGTGTCCAGCATAGATATGTGTATGTCAGCACTTGTCCGAAGCCGAAAACGTAAGTCAGAATATTCCCTTGCGCTGTCAAACAGACCGAGCATATACCCAGACACCCGCTGATGAGCGACAACCAGCCGATTGTGGAGGCTTGTGCGCGGACGGCTATGATATAGGTCACAACTTGTATCAGGAGACCTATACCTAAAAAACTATAGTCGAAGATTTTGCGTTTGAAGGGGGTCATTTCTTCTTTTTAGGAGCGGCTTTGATGAGCACTGCCGGTTTGGCGCGTGTCTGCGGAACAGCCGTGTAATCCCATTCTTCCTCAAAGTCCCAGTTAGACTTCGTTTGAATACTCTCCGGGAAATAATAGACGGCTTCCGGCTGACGTTTGTCTTCCCAAGATCCTGTGGTCCATTTGCCGTCTCCATTCTCGTCCATGAACAGGCGCAGGTAATACGTATCTGGTTTGAGGTATTCGAAGAAGGCACCGTCAGCATCTGCGGGTAATGTGCGTACTACTTTGTCTTTGCCGTCCAATACCTGTATCATCGCGTGCGGCACAAAAGGCGTTATCTTGACGCGCAGGGTAGAGTAGTCCTCTGGAATCTTCAATTTGAACGGATAATTGCCCGCTATGTGGGTCACCCCGTACACATCGTGTAGTGCGCCGCTATCGATACACAGTTCGTAACTTCCGTTCGCCTTGAAATCCGCCATGAAAGATATCTGCATAGGAAGTGTGTCATGCGGCGCTAATGTGAATGGAATGTTTTTGCGTACCGTGTCTATCACTTCATATAGATGCATAGAATCCAGCTCTATTGAAGCCAACGGAGTGGTGCAACCAAGTCGCAGTGTGTCAAATAGTTCGAAGTTCTTCCGCGCGTTTGATTTGAGTTCTAACCTCCTGTTACGGTTCTTGCGGTACTGTGCCTCTTGGGCTTTGGCACTCAACTTTGGCGCACGCCATATGGCGCGGAGTGTGTCAGTGTACCATTCCAGGTTGAAAAGGCTGTCCGTACGGCGGTAGCGGGCTTCAAGGAATAAAGAGTCCTGCGTAATAGCAATGCTATCCGTTAACCATAGGGTTACGGTGTCCCCATGTGCAGATACTTGGGTGTAGATAAACGGCGTCGGATCAGTCCAACTACTGTCGGATTTGGCGCTGTCCATCTCGGACGGACGTAAAGCGCGGAAACTCATCACACTGTCCGGAGAAGACGAGAAAAGCAAGGTGATACGGTGCTGTACATCGCGCAACGTGCGTTGTAAATACAAACGTTGCTGCGCTTCCTTGAATAAAAACAGTGTCGTCGTGTCACCCGGTTCTACGGGCTGTTCGGTAAACGCCAACGCCTCACTTACAGTCAGGCGGTAGTCACGACTCACATCATCGACTCCATACACACGATATGTCCCGTTATGCATGTTACCGATACGGAAGAAACCAGTGCTGTCCGTCTTTGCAATGCGCAAAAACGGGAGCGTTGCAAAAGCACTGTCTGCAAGATTGTCATGGATTCCCGCCAAGATGCCCTGTATGGGGTTCAAATTCTCCGCGTCATATACATATCCGCAGGTCTCTAATGTGTCAATTTCTGGACCTGTAGAGAAATAAAACGAGAACCCGTGAAGAGGCACTTTCTCATGGTAGTCGCATACCGCATCGCCGAAATCTATTGTATATGTGGTGTTAGTGCGAAGCGTGTCTTGAAAGGTCACAATTAACTTCTTACCGCGCGCTTTGACGTCTGGAGGGGTCTGCTGAGGGGGAGACATCAACAGGTTAGAAGCGATATTGTCTAATTGTAGATACTCGTTGAAACTGACCTCAATGCACTTCCCTTGAAAATTCAGCGCTCCTTGTTCCGGCACTGATTGAAGCGGAACGGGCGGTATCGTATCTTTCGGACCGCCTTGGGGACCGACACCGCGGTTGGCGCAACTGGCCAATAGAACGATTATCGGGATAATAAATAGATATCTGCGCATAAAATCCATTTTTCTTTCGTCTCAATCATTGCCGGTGCAAAGGTACTGCTTTTTTTTGACATACGCAAAAAAAACTGCAAAATTATTCAGCGAGTAGGTTGGTCGGAGATATTGAATAATCAGGATACATGTAATTCAGTACCATCGGTTTCTGTTACGATAAATCCAAGTAATTATCAAAAGAACGCGTGTACGTGTGTACGCGCGTTCTTTATTTTATTATCCCCCTTCAGGGGGCTTGGGGCCTATCCACCGAAGTTATCGAAGCGGATGTCTGCGTCATCGACGCCCAGCGAGTGGAGCAGGTCGAGGACGGTCTTAGCCATCATAGGAGGACCGCAGAGGTAGTACTCGATGTCCTCGGGAGCGTCATGCTGCTTGAGGTAGGTGTCGCCCATAACCGGAGCGATGAAGCCCGGGGTGTACTGGATACCGAGTTGGTCTGCCTTCGGGTCCGGACGGTCCAGCGCCAAGTGGAAATGGAAGTTCGGGAACTCCTTCTCCAGCGCGAGGAAATCGTCGAGGAAGAAGACTTCGTCGATAGCACGTGCGCCGTAGAAATAGTGCATCTCACGGTCACGGCAGTTGCGGGTCTTCAACATGTGCATGATCTGCGCACGCAGCGGTGCCATACCGGCTCCACCACCAACCCAGATCATCTCCTTCTTACTGTCATAAACAGGACGGAACTCACCGTAAGGACCGCTCATGCGTACCTTATCGCCCGGTTTGAGCGAGAAGATATACGTGGAAGCGATACCGCAGGGTACGTCCATGAACTCCGGTCCGTTCGGGCACTGCTCTTTCGGTTTGAAAGGCGGTGTAGCGATACGGACGGTAAGGGTGATGATGTCGCCCTCGTCGGGGTAGTTAGCCATCGAATAAGCACGCACGGTAGCTTGGGTGTTCTTCTGTTTGAGTTTGAACAGACCGAACTTCTGCCAAGCCGGCAGGTAGAGGTCACCGATGAGGGACTTGTCCATGTCGCGGTCGTAGTCGATGTCGTACTCAGGGATGATGATCTGTGCGTACGAACCCGGCTCGAAGTGCATGTGCTCGCCCGGAGGCAGCTGTACCTTGAACTCTTTGATGAAGGTAGCGACGTTCTTGTTGGAGATAACCTCGCATTCCCATTCCTTGACGCCCAGAACAGCCTCATCGACCTTCATGGTGATGTCTTCTTTGACTTTTACTTGGCAACCCAGACGCCAGCCCTCTTTCTGCTGTTTGCGGGAGAAATGGACGGTCTCGGTAGGCAGGATCTCGCCGCCTCCGGAGAGGACTTGGCACTTACACTGTCCGCATGAGCCCTTACCGCCGCAGGCAGAAGGCAGGTGAACGCCGGCTTCGCCGAGTTGGTTGAGGAGCGAGCCACCGGCTGCCACGTCATAGACCTTGTCGCCGTTGATCGTAACCTTTACATTACCCGAAGATACTAAGTACTTCTTGGCAATTAATAATATTGCCACTAACAGGAGTATTACTACTAAGAATACTGCAACTGCGTATAAAATAGCTGTTATATTCATATCTATATTTGCGTTAAAGAGTTAAAGAGTTAAAATGGTTTTTTCTTTGCGAAAAAACGTTAATTAAAATGACTTAGCGGTTGTTTGTGCCGTTGTTTTCCTGAAGAGTTTTTAACAAATTATTCAGTTTAGAGGAGATATTCAAACATTTATCTCTTAAGAACTCGGCATCTGCTAGACTGAGGTAGTCCAAGTCCTGTGCAAGGTATAACATGCTTTTTACCTCTCCGCACGAACCATTAGCTATATTCAAGAATGATATAAGTTGTTTGTTGTCCTTCGAGAACTTACTGCGGTCGAATCCTTCCGCAATATTGTTCATGATGGACACAGCAGCACGTTGGATTTGGTCTTTAAAACCTCTATCCGTGTTTTGCCGAAAAGCCGCGTAGATGTCTTTAGACAGCGTACGTGCTTCTTTCCAAACAATCATATCTTCGAAACGTTGAATCGTCATAAGTAACTATTTAACGTCGCGTAGGCGACCATCTTAACTATTTAACGTTTGTGAAACAAACCATTTTAACGTTTACAATTCCAGTCCGCTGAAGCACATGAACGCCATGGCCATGAGGCCGACGGTGATGAATGTGATTCCAAGGCCTTGCAGCGGCTTCGGTACGTCGTTATACTCCATTTTCTCACGAATACCTGCGAGGCAGACGATGGCTAAGAACCATCCCAGACCCGAGCCCAATGCGTACATAAACGCGTCTCCGAGCGAGGTGATAGCCTTAGGATCCACTGCGGGCAGGCCGATACGCTGCTGCATGAAGAGCGAACCACCCATGATAGCGCAGTTCACCGCAATCAGCGGCAGGAAGATACCGAGGCTCGCGTAGAGCGACGGGCTGTATTTCTCCACAACCATCTCCACCAGTTGCACGATAGCGGCAATGACGGCGATGAAGAGGATGAAACTGAGGTACTCCAGATGCAGCGGCTCGAGCACGAGCGTTTGCAGCAGGTAGTTAACCGGCAGGGTAACGATGAGCACGAAAGTAACGGCTACACCCAGACCGGCTGAGGTCTTCACGTTCTTCGAAACGGCGAGGTATGAGCACATTCCCAAGAAGTACGCGAAAATCATGTTATCCGCAAAGATGCTTCTAACAAAAAGCGAAATTGCATGTTCCATAATTGTTTCTTTTTTTTTGAATACAGAGTACAGAATACAGAGTACAGACTGATTATGAATTAGCGAATTAGAAGACTACCGGACTGTTGCCGTCATCGAGATGACGTTTGAAACCCGTAATCATCATTTGCAACTTATCAGCACGCCCTTGCAGAGCAAGCGATTGCTCCGAAGTTAGGTAACCGATACGTTCAGACAACATAATCTGTGTGTTCAATTCAAACAAAGAGCCTAATGCAATCGTTAAGAAATGCGAGAAATCCTTGTCACTACGACCAGAACCCTCAGCGATATTTGAAGGAACGGACACGGCTGCGCGCGTCATCTGCGAGATAAGACCATAAGTCTCCATCTTAGGTAGAGCCTCGGTAATCTCATAAACAGCTTGGGCCAAGTCCATGGCGTCTCTCCAAATTTGTAAATTTCTAAAGTTATGCATTGCTATTTGTAATTAAGTCTGTATTCTGTCAGTGTAACGGTCTGTATTCTGTATTCTTAATTACTTCTTTTCGTCGTTAATAGAACGGTGAACCCAGATTACACAACCTACAAGGATCAACGCCATGGCGGGCATGAGCATCATACCGCAGTTCTCGTAACCATGGTCATAGCACCACTGCGGGATCACTTGGAAACCAAGCAGCTGACCTGCGCCGAAGAGCTCGCGCACGAAGGCTACGATGACGAGGATGATGGCATAACCTAAGCCGTTGCCCAGACCGTCCAGCAGGGAATCCCATGCGTTGTTGGTCATGGCGAACGCCTCGAGGCGACCCATGAGAATACAGTTGGTGATGATCAGACCGAGGTAAACGCTCAGCTGCATTGCTACGTCGTAAGCGAACGCTTTGAGCACCTCACTGACGAGTGTCACGAGCGCCGCTACCACCACGAGTTGCACGATGATACGTACACGCATCGGGATAGTGTTACGCAGAAGCGACACGATCACGTTCGACATCGCCACGATGATCGTCACGGCGATTCCCATGACGAGCGCAGGTTTGAGTTGCACCGTTACGGCAAGCGCCGAACAGATACCGAGCACCTGCACTACGACAGGGTTATTGGCGTTAAGAGGACCGAGTAATGTGTCCTTAGTTTTCTGACTTAACATAATTTAATCCTCCGTATTAAATTGACCGGCTTCGCCTGTAAGACCGCCTTCGGCTGTAGGATCGCTTTCAGCTGTATGACCGGCTTCGCCTGCAAGAAACTCTTGATAATTATTCACTAACTCTTCGTGGAGCATGGTGCTGACACCGGTAGAGGTGATGGTAGCGCCGGAGATGGCATCTACCTGCTCCTGTCCGTCGGCATGCTTGCCGGCTTTGAGAACCGCTACAGAAACGACAGCACCTTCGGCATTGCGGATGTGCTTGCCTTCAAACTGCTCACGGAACGGCATTTCCACAATCTTAGCACCCAGACCCGGGGTCTCGGACTCGTGGTTGAAGTTCACGCCGTAGATAGTGTTCTTGTCCGCATCGAGTGCGAGGTAACCACCAATGCCGCCCCAAAGACCCTTACCGCTGAGCGGCAGGATATATTTGGTTTCGCCATTCAGGTTAGCTACATACACTTCTTGCTTGTCATAAGTGAGTGTGTCGTTGACAAGCGCCATGTAGATGTCAGCAGGATTGCCTGTGCTGTAATCTATTTTCAACGCGCCTAATATTTGTTTCTGCTTGTCCAGCAGGATGTTTGCTTCTTGGCGTGGAGAGAGAACTTGGCTCACCAATGCGAGCAATACTGCTACGATAACAACCAAAATAGTTGAATATACGATAGTGTAGGTATTGCTATTTGTGTCGATACCTTTCTTCTTCTCCTCTACAAAAACACCCGATTGCTTACATTGAGGACAAACTTCTGGCGCTGCGTCTCCGTAGTGCACATAACCACATACGGAACATACAAATTTCTTCTGTGCCATAATGATTAAATGTTAGAGCGTTTGAGTCGTTTGTTAATATTGGCTTGAACTACACACCAGTCGATGAGTGGCGCAAAGGCGTTCATGAGCAGGATAGCAAGCATCATTCCCTCGGGATAACCCGGGTTGAGGACACGCACGAGCACTGCTACGAGACCGATGAGGAAGCCGTAAATCCACTTACCGCACTCGGTACGAGCAGAGGTCACGGGGTCGGTAGCCATAAAGACTGCACCGAAAGCGAAACCGCCGCTTACGAGGTGCATGTACCACGGGTACTGCGCTGCGAGGTTAGCCTCAGAGCCTGCTACATTGAAGAGCCAAGCGGTCAGACCGCCGCCGATGAAGGTAGCGAGCATGGTCTTCCACGAAGCTACGCCGGTAGCAATCAGCAGACATGCGCCGAGCAGGATTGCCCAGATACAGGTCTCACCTACGGAACCCGGAACGAGTCCGTTCACCATGTCCCAGAATCCCAGTTCTACGGCAGAACCGGTACTCATCTGCGTGAGCGGTGTAGCACCGGAGAAACCATCCACGAGCGCATGACCGCCGTCCCAGCCCCATGTGCCGCCGGTACGCACGAACGGTTCGTCACCGGTCATGTGGCTCGGATAAGCAAAGAAGAGGAACGCACGCGTAATCAGCGCTACGTTGAAGATGTTATAACCTGTGCCGCCAAACACCTCTTTGGCGAAGATGACCGCGAAAGCGACCGCGATAGCAACCTGCCACAGCGGAGTGTTAATAGGCACGATGAGCGGGATGATGAATCCCGTTACGAGGAATCCTTCTGCTACCTCCTCATGCTTGATCTGCGCTACGACGAACTCGATGCCCAGACCGACCGCATAGCTGACGATGATAAACGGCAGTACAGCCAGCAGACCGAAACCGAACGCTTTCCACCAGAGTGCGCAGGTCATACCTGCTGCCAACTGACCGGTAGCCAGCAAGTGCTGATAGCCGACGTTGAACATACCGAAGAGCAGGGCGGGAACAAGTGCGATAACTACGAGAATCATCGTACGTTTGCTGTCCGAACCGTCATGGATATGCGTGCCGTTGCGTTTAGCGGTCGTCTGAGGGGTGAAGAGGAACGTGTCGAAGGCGTCGTAGAACGAACTGAGCCAGCTCAGTTTGCCGCCTTCCTCGAAGTTCTTGCCGAACTTCTTCCAGTTTTTATAAAGCCATTCCATTACTCAATCTCCTTTCTTAAATAATCCAACGCTTCGCGCACGATAGCCTGCAGCGGCATTTTGGAGGTGCACACATACTCGCAGAGCGCGAAATCTTCAGGAGCCACCTCATACGCGCCAAGGGCTTCCATGCGGTCGATGTTCGACGCAATCATGGCTTTGATGAGGTACTCGGGGTAGATGTCCATCGGGAACACTTTGTCGTACTCGCCGCTGACGATGATCGCACGGCGACCACCTTTGAGACGAGCGTCCCACTGGTATTTCTTCGGACCGAAGAGCCAGCGCGTCACGCAGTTGTCCAACAGACCGGCAGGGTCGGTCTTGCCGAAATGGAAAGCCGAGAAGCGCGGCAGCATCCAGCCCATGAACTCGTGGTTCTCAGAACCCTCGTCCAGCACCGTGAACTGATTGTCATAAACGGAGATTATATCGTCCATCGTGATCTGACGACCGCTCAGCACGTTGCCGGCGATGTAGCGGCACGGACACTCGGTGTGAACATTGGAGCGCAGAATCGCGCTTACCGGCATACCCGGCAGCACATTGTAGTACTGCTTGCCGTACGCGAGCGGACCCGTGAGAGCCACTTTCTTCTGCATGTCCACGATGCCTTTCTGGAAGAGACGACCGATGATGGCAAGATCCTGGATGTTCACCGTAAAGACGGTCTCACCCTTTGCCAACGGCGCAAGGTTGTTGAGCTGCACGCCTACGTTTCCGGCAGGGTGCGGACCAAAGACCTCATAGAGGGTGCAGTCCTTCAACTCGCGGAACTCGGTAGCACGGGCACCACCTTTGATGCCGATGAACACCGGCGCGATCTTGCCCAGCGCGGAGACAGCAGCCTGCAAAGTGGGCAACTGACCTTTGAGCACGAACTCATAGTTCGGAGCACAAGGCGCACTGTCAAAACTCGAAATAAAAATAGCGCGAGGAGTCTTGTTCGGCATAGCGATGCAATCGTACGGACGCTGCTTCATCAATGCCCAAAGGCCTGATTTAAGCAACAGTGCCTTGACCTCTTCACCATTAAGCGAAGCGTCACCATTTGCACCATTTTCACCATTCTTCACCTCAAAGTGCTCATACTCGATGGTAGCGTCCGCAAGGATGTCGATGGACATGATCTTACGTCGCTCACCGCGCACGATCTCTTTGACTTCACCGGAAACAGGCGAGGTAAAGAACAAGCTCTCAAACGCTTTGTCGTGGAAGAGCGGGCTACCCGCCTTCACACGGTCGCCGACCTTGACATCCAGTTTCGGAGTGATGCCGGCGAAATGGTCGGGCACGATATGAAAGACCTCCGGACGACGAACGCTACCCAGCGTCTCTGCCGCAGTTCCTTCAAAAGGAATGTCCAAACCACGTTTCAGTTTGATTGTTTGCATAAATGTTTGTTAATTTATTATTTTGTTTTGTAAATTCGGTATTTCGGTAAATCGGTATTTCGATTGCCTGCAATAAAAAGCCTGCAAAGTTACAGAAAAAAAATGACATACACAACAGTGTATGCTACTTTTCTTGTATTTTACATGATTTTGCACACTTCGTTTTGCAATTCTTCTCTTTCGCTCCAATTGCTTGATATTATCGGGCATTCCGAGCATCTCTTTCAACCTGATACAGCTAAAAACGGACTATTTTTTTTGCAAATATATTTGCAATAGTTCGTTAAAAATTTGACTTAAATTAGTTAAAATATGATCGCTAAACGGCTGATTTTAGTCCGAATAGCATGAGTTCTTTGAAATAGTGTTCT
>JAGKVE010000046.1 GCA_021152555.1 Bacteroidia bacterium
TGTCGTCACTAACAATCGACCTTATATAGATGGATATGTATCAACATTAGCGTAAAATATCATTTTTTTGTCACTTTTTTAATATAGTTCGTTTATTTTCGTTTATCTCTCGATATTGACTCGATAACGGCTCGATAACGGTTCGATAACGGTTCGATATTGGTTCGAGCACAAATTCATCGGGATGTTATTTAGCGCCGAGTTTTTGCAGCACCTGATCCGAGATATCCAATTTGGAGGACATATAAATAAGTGCCGGATCTGCAGAACGGTCTTTGACCAAATCAATCCTTTTCTCGTTAGCCAAATCCTGAATCGCGTTGTAAATCTCATCCTGGATAGGTTTAATAAGCGCCTCGCGTTTTTTATACAATTCGCCTTCCTGTCCGAAATATTTGCGTTTGAGTTCCAATACCTCCTGCTCTTTCTTTACAATTTCCTGTTCCCGCTGTGTGCGCATGGCCTCGGACAGGAATATTTGCTCAGTCTGGTAGTTAGTCGCCATGACGCGTGCTTCCTGCTGCGCTGCCTCCACCTCTTTTTGCCAGCGCTTAGATAACATTGTCAATTGTTCGTTCGCCTGTTCATACTGCGGCAGGTTTTTCAGTATATACTGCATATCAATGAAGGCAACTGACTGGTCTTTGGCAAACAGCGTGCCAAAACAAGTCATGAAGACGAATAACAGGCCTATCCCCAGCCCCTCATTGAACGGAAGGAAGATTTTCGATTTCTTATGTGCCATTTTCAGTTTTGTATTAGTCCTTTTAATTACAACTCTTGTCCGAGAACGAAGTGGAACTGGCTTCCACTATATTGCTTGGAGCCGTTAATATCATCAAATCCCCAGCCCCAGTCAATACCGAGAAGTCCGAACATCGGCAGGAAAATACGCACTCCGAGACCGGCTGAACGTTTAAGGTTAAAGGGATTATAGTTTCTTATATCCGAGAAACAGTTACCCGCCTCCAGAAAGACGTGCGCCCAAATAGTTGCACTCTGCTCCAGAGTAATCGGGTAACGCAGCTCCATGGTAAATTTATTATACAGATAACCCATGTTTCGTCCCGTAGCGACGTCGTACGGTGTCAGAGCTCCGGACGAATAACCTCGCATCGCCACATATTCCGTAGCATAACTGGTGTAACTCGACATACCGTCACCACCCATATAGAAGGACTCGAACGGTGACTTGGCATACTGGTTGTAGTGCCCGAGATAACCGAACTCGGCGCGCGTCATGAGAACGAGCTTGCTATCCTTACTAAGCGGGGTGAACACCTTTCCCGTGAATTTCCATTTATGGTACTCAATGAGGTGGTATTTTTCTGAAGCCGCCATCTGCGAATAGTCTTTTTTGTTGAAGAGCGACCACGGCGGTGTAATCTTCAAGCCTATAGTGAACTGGCTTCCTCGACGCGTATAAATCGGATTGTCGATAGACGAACGGCTGAGTTGCAGATTGAGTGCCAGGTTATGACTGGTACCGTTCGCAATCAGCAGGTACGGCCAATCCTTCATCATATACATCTGGTAACTCAACTCGCCGTAGAAGGAGAAATAGTCATCCGGCCAGCGGAGACGTTTTCCATATCCGATAGACACACCCAGCGTACGCAGGTACTTGTCCCTGTCCGCCTCTGACTCCGCTAACTGTTGGTAATAATTGCTGTTACCGGAATAGTAATAATAACTGGAATAGGTGTTGTACAGATTCTGGTACGCCTTCTGGTAACGCGAAGAATAACCGGTCTGGTTAGCAAAATAGATACTTGCGCTCAGACTGTTCGGCCGCTTGCCGCCGAGCCAGGGCTCCAAAAACGAGATAGATGCGGATGTATAATATATACCGTTCGTGCGCGCGTTAACGGAGAAGGTCTGTCCTTCGCCCTGCGGCACAATGCGGTACGCTTTCTTATTAAAGAGGTTCTGGATAGCGAAATTAGTGAACTTGAGTCCCAACGAGCCGACCAGACCTGTGGCGCCCCAACCAAGCGAGAACTCAATCTGGTCGCTGGACTTGGTTTGTAACTGATATGTGATGTCCACCGTTCCTTCTTCAGGATTCGGCTGGATATCGGGAACCAGTTTCTCCTGGTCAAAATGCCCCATCTGCGCCAACTCGCGAAGCGAGCGCATGATATCCGACTGGGAATATAACTGACCCGGCTTGGTATATAACTCACGGCGTACAACATGCTCATAAACGCGCGTATTACCGACTATGTTGACCTCATTAATCGTCGCGGGTTTTCCCTCGTAGATACGCATCTCAAAATCAATAGAGTCATTTTCCACATTGACTTCCACCGGTTCGACATTGAAGAACAAGTATCCGCGGTCGGTATATAACTTGCTAACCGCATCGTCATCTCCTGTCAGACGGTCATTGAGTGTTTTGAGATTATACACGTCTCCCTGCTTGACGCCCAATGTGGCATCCAGGAACTCATACGGATACACGGTATTTCCCACCCATTTGACAGAACGGACATAATATTTGTCACCCTCGCTAATCGTCATATAGACATCCACGCGTGTAGGGTCTTCAGGATTGGGCACTACGCTATCCGCCACGATATAGGCATCGCGGTAACCGTATTCATTATATTTCTCGATGACAGCCTGCTTGTCCTTTTCATACTCCGCAGTAACGAATTTTTTGGTTCGGAAGAGATTGATAATATTATTATCATTTGTCTTCTTCATCGCCTTATTGATTTGCAAGTCCGTCAGGTTCTCATTACCTGTGATATATATTTTCCCGACCTTTGTTTTCGCCTTTTTATCGACCGCCACCAGCACTTTGACATAACCGGGATGGTCTTGGTCCGGATGTTGTATGACATGCACTTCGGCATTATGGAATCCTTTCTCCGCCAGATATTTTTTGATAACCGTCTGGCAATGATCCTCGAGGTTCGGTGTCATTTGACTTCCTTGGCGGATACCCGCCTTAACCTCGACATCCTCTTTTTCACTTTTCTTCAACCCCTCATATTGAACGGAACTGATACGCGGCCGTTGTTCGAGCGCAATGACAAGCCAAATCTTATTGCCTTCAATCTTCTTAGCCTTAATCTGTACATTGGAGAAGAGACCTTGTTTCCAGAATCGTTTGATAGCTTTCGTTATCTGGTCGCCTGGCACCTCTATCTTATCGCCCACAGCGAGCCCTGAGAAACCAATCAGCACAAAGTCCTCGTAACTGTCTGCGCCCTCAACTTCAATGCCCGCAATTTCATACGTCTTGCGTGTCATGCCATACTCAATCTCTTGCGCCCGGATTTGCGGAGCAAGGGATAATGCACAACAAGCAAGGAGTATTATGTATAAAAATCTCTTCACCTCTTATTTATTCACTTGTTCGGACGTTTTACCGAAACGTCTCTCTCTCTTCTGATAATCAACAATCGCCTTATAGAATTCTTCATCAGTAAATTCCGGCCACAGGCAGTCTGTAAAATACAACTCACTGTAAGCCAGTTGCCATAAGAGGAAATTGCTGATACGATATTCGCCACTGGTTCTGATTAACAAGTCGGGATCGGGCATTTCGCTCGTTGTCATCAGCGAACTAACCAACTGCTCATTAACATCCTCGGGTCTCAAACTACCCTTTTGCGCCAGGCGTACGGCCTCTTGCACCGCGCGGGTAATTTCCCATCGTGCGGAATAACTGAGTGCAATCACCATAGTGAGCCCCGTATTGCGGCTTGTTTGCTCTATACAACCGAGGAACTTCTGACGCGTTCCTTCCGGCAGGCGCTCTATATCCCCAATTGTCTGCAGACGGACATTATTATTCATCAATGTCGGTGTCTCCTTGACAATCGTATCCACAAGAAGCGTCATGAGCGCATCTACTTCCTCCTTCGGTCTATTCCAATTCTCCGTAGAGAAAGTATATAAAGTCAGGTATTCAATACCCAATTGGGTCGCCGCTACCGTGATATTGTGCACGGTCTCCACGCCCTGCTTATGCCCGAACATGCGTGCAAGACCTTGTTGTTTCGCCCATCGTCCGTTCCCGTCCATGATGATCGCGATATGCCGCGGGAGACGAGCCTTGTCTATTTGTTCTCTATAATCCATGTCAATCAGTATTACAAATTCTACATGCCTTTGGCGAACGGGCAAACTCAACGACGATGCCCACCGTAAGCATTCCCGTCAAGTCGCAGTTCATCCAGTTCCAACCATTCAACTGATGTTTGTTATCCAGTTCTTTGGGACCTTCCAGTCCGTCCGACATATAGATATTATGCTGCCACGCCACATTCAAGCCCACGCGGTCATGGAACTTCCATTTGAATCCGATTCCTAACGGCACATACCCGTACACTTTATTGCCATAACTCAAACCAATACCGAGAAAAATATACGGTGTATAGGGTCGTATGCGCTTATCGTACTTGTTAGCACTGCCGAAACGGAAAAAATTAAACTCTGCCATTACATCAACTCCGAAGAGCTGGTTCTTCCACATCGTTTCCAATTTCTCGCCTCGGATTGTATAGTCATGCCCCACAATGCGTTGCCCGGAAAACTTAGCCTGTATAGCCCACCGTTTGGTAAACTTATAGCGGAAATGCAGGCCGTATGCCTCGCGCGGGTTCATGAAAATATGCGGCGCTGCGTCACCGACATAGTAGCCGCAACCGCCCTGTAAGCCCAACTCGCATAAATACGGCTGTCCTTGCGCATGAGTGTCAACAACAGGGACACAAACGCAGAAAACCAGTAATATTATGTATAGTGTTTTTTTCAATTCTTAATCAGTAATCTAAAGGCGTCCGTCACTTTCTTGACTGCCACCACTTCAATCTTAAACCTGCTCACATCCACCTTTTGATCAGCCGGAACAAGTATTCTGCGGAAGCCGAGCTTCTGGGCCTCTGCGATACGTTGCTCAATTCGATTGACCGGCCGTATCTCTCCCGCCAAGCCTACTTCGCCGCACAGACATGTTCCCGCGTTCAATGCGATATCCATATTACTGCTCAGCACCGCTGCCAGAACAGCCAAATCAATGGCAGGGTCTTGTACGCGCAGTCCTCCGGCTATATTAAGGAATACATCTTTTTGCAGCAACTTAAATCCTACGCGTTTCTCAAGCACCGCCAACAGCATATTCAGTCGTCTGCCGTCAAAGCCGGTTGACGAACGTTGCGGCGTACCGTATGCAGCCGAAGAAACCAATGCCTGCACTTCAATCAGGAAAGGTCTTACGCCTTCTACAGCCGCAGCGATAGCAATACCCGATAGCCCTTCGCGTGCCGTGGACAACAACAATTCCGACGGATTAGTTACCTCCCGCAATCCGTTCTGCCGCATCTCATATATTCCGATTTCGGATGTTGAGCCGAAACGGTTCTTCTGCGCACGCAGAATCCGGTACATATATTGTTGGTCGCCCTCAAACTGCAGCACAGTATCGACAATATGCTCCAGCACTTTCGGCCCGGCAAGCGAACCTTCTTTGTTTATATGCCCGATGATGATAAAGGGTATATTACGCGATTTGGCAAACTCCATTATGCGGGCAGCACACTCGCGCACCTGGGTTATACTGCCGATTGTAGCCTCTATGGTCTCGGTGCCGATAGTCTGTATGGAGTCAACCACCACTATCTCCGGCTCTATTTCTTTTACCTGTTCAAGGATACGCTCCAGAGATGTCTCAGAAGAGATATACAGATTTTCTGCGTTTCCCGCCAACCGTTCTGCTCGCAGTTTGAGTTGACGGACAGACTCTTCTCCCGATGCGTACAAGGTCTTGCGTTCACCTTGCTGCATCAACACTTGCAATGCCAGTGTGGACTTGCCGATACCGGGTTCACCCCCTAAAAGCACCAGACTACCGGGTACCAATCCCCCACCCAGAACGCGGTTGAACTCTCCGTTGCACATATCCATGCGCATCTCTTCGTTCGCAACCACATCTTGAAGTCGCTGAGGAACAGCCGCTCCGGTAGAACGCGGCATCACACCTTTCTTTGGAGCCGCAGCCACTATCTCTTCTTCATATGTTCCCCATTCTCCGCATACGGGACAACGGCCGAGCATCTGCGGGGCTTTGGCTCCGCAGGACGAACATACATATTGAATAGTAGTTTTTGCCATCCGTATTTATAACTCTATGACGTCATTTTCCTCCGCGAGGGCTGTGTTCTCAAAAATCGGCTTGGCTTCTTCAAGAAACAGCGTATGGTCTTCCACTCGCGCAGAGTAATGCCCCAGTATCAATTTCCCGACTCCCGCCTTCCGTGCTATCGTTGCTGCATCCGCCGCTGTCGAGTGTTTCACCTCTTTGCTGCGCGCAGCCATTGATTGAAGGAACGTAGATTCGTGGTACAGAACATCCACACCCTCAATGATGGGCACAATCTTCTCGCTATACATTGTATCCGAACAATAGGCGTAGCGTTTCCGCGTCTCATACTCAAAACTGCCATCCTCTTTTTTAACGCGGTGTGTTTCCTTGAACAAAAAGCCGCATGTCGGAACGCCGTGTTTCAAAGGAATAGTCTCCACGCTGACCGTCCGGTCTTCATAAATAAGCGCATGCTTACGGGGGTTGATATGATGGAAGATTATCTCGTACTGTCTGTCTCCGGCATGATAATCCAGCAGCGGTCTGAGCAGTTTCTCCAAGTCCGGCTGCGCATATATATGCATCGGCTGCGTACGCTTGAGCATACCGAGCGTTGTCAGCAATCCGATAAGGCCGAAACAATGGTCTCCGTGAAGATGGGAAATGAAAATATTATACAGTCGCGAAGTATGTGTGCCTAACCTCTGCATTGTGAGCACTACACCTTCGCCGCAGTCCACCAGAAACGCCTTGTCACTCAGTTCGACGAGTTGCGCCGAAGGCGAGGTCGTCTTCGTCGGTTTGGCACTTCCGCATCCTAATATGGTCAGTTTGCCTTTCACTTGACTGCTGCTAATTTATCCAACATGCATTTTCCTAACGCGGTCTTTTTATCAATATGCTCAAGGACAGCCTTCACGAACGAGTTGGATTCAAAACTGCCGCGCACTTCTTCAAAGTCAGCTGCCGCCTGCTGGCGGTCGCCGTCCACTCCGAAACCGGTATGACTATTCAAATCAAACTCCTTGCGTGCATCGTTGTAAACCATTCTGTCTAGTTCTACAACGGCTTGCTGCCATTCCTCTATGGTTTGGCGGAGCTGATCTATCGTGACCTGCTCCAGTTTACAGCCCCATACTTGTTCCAGTTTTTCCAATGCCCATGTCCACTCATATGAATAGTAGTTCGCATGCATAGCCTCCAAACGGCTTTGTATGTCTGTCAGGCTGAGTGTTCCTTGTTCCACTTCGTCCAACAGTTTGGTAACCTCGTCACGCGGTGCAATCAAGCCTGCCAGATCAACCCATGCACCCAATCCTGCCTGGCCGTCAGGACGAAGAACGGCGCGAATCTCATCCAATGAATGCCACTCTTTTTTCTCCAGACGGCTGATAAGACTGTTCCCAAGGAATTTCTGAATACCAATCGTATATAACTCGCGCCCGTGTTTGAGGGAACTATTACGGATCTTACAATTCTTATAGCCATACACTTCCGTTCCTTCGCCGCTCAGCGCCTGCAGTTCATTCAGTATTTCCCGTCCGCGCCACATTTTCTGTACCGTATAGGGACTCAGCAGATTAAAATTGATCTGGTCCAATTTATGCGGGTCTTTCCGGTTGTCACGTTTCGGCCATTTCTGCGCATCACGGATAGTACCTACTGTACGCAGGTTGGCTCCGGGCACCAAGTAACTCTCCGAGTTGTTCTCAATGAGATAAGAGAACGGCAGATCAGAGGTATCCGCATGATGCGTATGACGCCCCATCACGAGGCTGAACGCGCCTACCTTGGACGGCCATAACAGATAACTGTCACTGGTGGTTTTGGCTCCGCGCTCGGCTATACCCTGATGAATAGGGCCCAGCTTGTACATATGGTTCGACTGGTTGCTGCCCGATCCCGCATTGAGAAATGAGAACATACCGGCAATCAGCAATGTACTCTTATGATGAGTTACAGTATATGGACCCGCAAAGATAGCGCAGGCTTCTCCGTGCATACCCTGACAGTTACTGAAGAACAGACTCTCACCCGCCGAATAGTGTTTGTCAAAAATACAGCCCTGCCCCACAAAACACTTGTCCACCAGAGTTGAGTCACCGATTTCTACGCCGGAAGCGATAATGAAATCCTCGCATTTTACACCGCTTCCCAAGCGGACAGGCGCAGACTCATTGGAGTTTACCGTACCATTTTTCAGACGGCTCACCCCTACCAGCTCGGCATAGTCACCGATGCGTACATTCTTAATCGATCCGCAGTTCAGGATTCGGACATTGTTCCCTATCTCTCCTATTTCTGCTGCTTGCGACTCGGCATATGCGTCAATTTGACGCTCCAGTTCGCGGATCATTTGCGGACGATGGCGATAGAGCGTTAAAACATATGCCATACTGGCGCTCAACTCGTTGAAAATCGGAATCTCACGTCCGCCTCCTTCATTCATCACGGGCACACGTACTCCGTTTCCGAACGTGGTCCTGCGGTCCACCAGAACGGAGTTCACGTTTTCGATGCACGTATTAGCCCCGATGCGGTAGTTTGCTATATAATTATGGATATTGTACAGATGCGCATCGTCACCCACCTCGCAGTTATGCAACGTAGCATTGTAAATACCTGAGTGGATTTGCAGCCCGCCGGGCAAATCGATCTCGCGGCGGAAAGCGCCTAATTTGTTATAACCCGAGAAATTGGTATTACGCACGTAGCGCGCATCAAAATCCTGCGCCACTTCGACTGCATTCCAATCTTTCGCGCTACATCCTTGCGACTCCATCTGCGCAATTTCTGCGGCGGTTAGTTTGCGGAAACTCATACTATACAACGTGAGGAATTATAGTTCTTACTGCGAATCAATCATTGAGCAACATCGGCATCAAGAGCATGAGGACGTCTTCGTTCTCTTCATTCTCGGCCGGCAGGATCAGTCCTGCACGTGCAGGGTCTGCGAGCTTGAGTTGTACGTCATCCGAAGCAACCGAAGCCAGCAAGTCTATCAGGAACGGAGCCTTGAAGCCGATAGCCATCGGCGTACCTGCATAATCACATGTCACTGTTTCCTCTGCGCTTGTTGAGAAATCTATATCCTGCGCGGAAATCTTGATACTGTTCTCGCTGAGTGCCAGACGCAGTTGGGCGGTGCCGTTATTGGCAAACACGGCAACGCGCTTGCAGGCATTGATCATCGTTTGGCGGTCAACCGTTACTACATTCTGGTTGCCCTGCGGGATAACAGCATTGTAGTTCGGAAAACGTCCCTCTATCTGGCGGCAAACAATGATTGTGCTGCCAAACTCAAAGCGGGCGTTCTTGGCGCCAAAAGTCACTTTAACCGGCTCTTCCTCTTTTGCCACCAGGTTCTTTAGCAAACCTGCCGGTTTTTTAGGAAGGATGAAACCTGCCGCCACGCCGGCTTGTACACCGGTATTGGTATAGCGGACCAGACGGTGCGCATCGGTAGCGACCATTGTTACCTTATCCTCCGCTATATCAAAGAAAATACCATTCATCACCGGACGTAACTCATCGTCCGCCGTACAGAAAATAGTTTTCTCAATAGCAGCCTGCAGCACCTTTGCGGGAATATCAACCGACTTGGCATCGTCCTCTGCCTCCGGCATTTCCGGATATTCGTTGCCATTCACACCTACAAATGAATAAGTACCGTTCTGGCTTACCATACTGACAGCGAAATTATTCTCGTCAATGGTGAACACCAACGGCTGCTCGCTAAATTCCTTGAGCGTTTCCAGCAACAGTTTGGCTGCCGAAGCCACCTTGCCGCTACCCTCTACACTTTCCACCTCGACACTCGTACGAATGGTAGTCTCGCCATCCGAAGCGGTCAATTCCAGTTTATTACCTGACAGGTCAAACAATACATCGTCCAGAATAGGCAACGCATTCTTGCTGTTAATAACGCGGCTTACCGCCTGTAACTGAGAAAAGAGTTTGGAACTCGAAATAGTAAATTTCATAAATGTATTTATTTAGTTTTTTGTTTCCGTTTGGTTTTTCACGCACGTGCATAAACAAGCGCGTGCACACTTAAAGCGTGCAAAGGTACAACAAAAATTGCACATACGCAAATAATTTCTCCTTTTTTTGCTATTTTCGTGCAAATTTTATGCCATTCTCGCACATGAGCATAAAAAAACACCCCGAAGGGTGCTTTTACAAAAGAAATAATTGCTTTTTCACAGACTCCATTCAAAACCGTCTTTGGTATCTTTGATTTGGAAGCCGAGACCGGTCAGTTCATTGCGAATCTTGTCGCTCGTTACCCAGTCCTTATTCTGTTTGGCTTGCAGACGGATATTCAGCAGCAGATCGATAGCGCTATGGAATGCTTGAAGCCTACCTCCATCTCCTCCCTGAAGGGAAGAGCTTTGTTCCTCGCCTAAACGCAGACCGAGGATATCGATAGCGAAGGTCTTCCATACTTCGCGCAGTTCCTTCAGATCTGCCTCACTGATGGTGCCCTTGCCGTCATAGATAGTGTTGATAGCGCGCGTAGAGTCAAACAACGCAGCGATAACAAACGGCGTGTTGAGGTCGTCATCCATGGCGTCAACGCAGCGTTGACGGAGAGAAGCCTCTCCCCGGCCCTCCCCTAGAAGGGAGGGAGTTGTTTCCGCAGAGGGTTTTATCTTCATCAAACGGGCATAGGCTTCCTGCATACGCTGGAGTCCTTTCTCTGCGGCCTCGAGAGCTTCGGAAGAGAAGTCCACGGTGGAGCGGTAATGTGCCTGCAGAATGAAGAAACGGATGACCATCGGTCCGAAAGGTTTACTAAGCAGCGGATGATTACCGCTGAAGAACTGCTCCAAGGTAATGAAATTGTTGTAACTCTTGCCCATTTTCTTGCCGGCGATGGTAATCATGTTATTGTGCATCCAATAACGGACACTCTCTTTGCCCAATGCTGCGCACGACTGGGCTATTTCCGCTTCGTGGTGCGGGAAGATAAGATCCAGGCCGCCGCCGTGGATGTCAAACTGCTCGCCGAGGTATTTGGTGCCCATGGTGGAGCACTCCATATGCCATCCGGGGAACCCTTCCGACCACGGAGAGGGCCAGTGCATGATATGCTCGGGAGCCGCTTTCTTCCATAGGGCGAAGTCATAGCTATGTTTCTTTTCGCTCTGCCCGTCCAACTCGCGGGTTTCAGTTACAATGTCATTGAGGTTCCGTCCGGACAGTTTGCCATAAGGATAGTCCTTGGCGTATTTCTCGACATCCATATAGACCGAACCGTTGGCAACATACGCATAGCCACGGTCAAGTATCTTCTGGACAAAAGCTATTTGTTCTATTATATGGCCCGAGGCGTGCGGCTCGATGGAGGGCGGTAGCACATTGAGTGCCGCCATGTCACGATGGTAACGGTTGGTGTAGTATTGCACCACCTCCATGGGCTCGAGTTGTTCAAGCCGTGCTTTTTTCGCTATTTTGTCTTCCCCCTCATCGGCGTCATGCTCCAGATGCCCGACGTCGGTGATATTGCGCACATAGCGCACTTTATAGCCAAGGTGCTGCAAATAGCGGTATAGCACGTCAAACGTGATAGCCGGACGGGCGTGTCCCAGATGGGCGTCACCATACACGGTAGGACCGCAGACATACATGCCTACGTGCCCCTCGTGCAGCGGTTTGAAAGTTTGTTTTAGCCGTGTTAATGAATTATATATCTCTAACATAATCAAAAGTCAAAAGACCTCTTTTCTCAGAGCAGTGTCTGGGGGTCGAGGTTATTCTTCTCGATATCCTTGAAATATTTGAATGTACCGAGTTTGAGTTCGTCGCAAGCCGCTTCGTCGCAGACGATGATGCCATGCTGATGCATCTGGAGTGCGGATACAGTCCACATATGGCTGATAGGTTCCTCAATGGCATGCTGCAGGGCACGGGCCTTGTTATGTCCGTTTACTACGATAAGCACCTCTTTGGCGTCCATCACGGTGCCTACACCTACGGTGAGTGCTGTCTTGGGCACCTTGTTGACATCATTGTCAAAGAAACGGCTGTTGGCGATGATGGTGTCCGTTGTCAGCTCTTTCTTGCGTGTACGTGAGGAAAGGGATGAACCCGGTTCGTTGAAAGCGATATGTCCGTCGGGTCCAATACCGCCGAGGAAGAGATGAATACCGCCGTAATTACGGATTTTCTCTTCGTAACGGGCGCATTCGGCCGCGAGATCGGGAGCGTTGCCGTTCAATATATTCACATTCTCCTTGCGGATGTCGATGTGGCTGAAAAAATTGGTCCACATGAAGCTATGATAACTCTCGGGGTGGTCTTCGGGAAGATTGACGTACTCATCCATGTTAAAGGTCACCACATTACGGAAGGACACTTTGCCGGCTTTGTTGAGTTCAATCAGATGTTTGTACATGCCAAGCGGCGAACTGCCTGTGGGCAAACCCAATACGAACGGATTGCCCTCTTTGGGCTCAAACTCATTGATACGTTTAGCTACATAATTGGCAGCCCACTGGCTCAGCAGGTCATACGAAGGTTCAATAATGACTCGCATTGTTTTAAATGTTAAAATTGTTAAGTTGTTAAATTGTTTCACCCTTGCCTGCTGGTAACTACTGCCTAACGGACAGGCACGGTTTGTATTATTGTTTATTGTAATAACAGTTCCTCCAGTTCCGGTTCTTCGGGATTGACCGCCACTATCTGTCCTTCGCGGTCAATGAGGACGGTAAACGGGATATACTCTACGCCGTATAAGTCCGAGCATACATGGTTCTCATCCTCCCGTGCTTGCGGCCAGGGCATCTGTTCTTCCTCAAGGGCGGTCCGCCAGGCGTCTTCCTCCTGGTCCACGGAACAACTGAAAATCTGGAGGCGTGTGCGGCTTTGACCGGCGTATATCTCTTTGAGCACAGGGATCAGCCGTCTGCAAGGTCCGCACCACGAAGCCCAGAAATCAACAAGCACGTAGTCCGCTGTACCGACCAGCTGGCTCAATGCTATCTCATTGCCTTCCGGCGTAACGGCCGTGAAATCAATGTATTGGTTCTCCGGCTCTGCCGGACTTTGCTCTACGGCTACGGTGTCGTTGGCGACTTCTGTTGTCGGCTGCGCAGGCTGCTTGTGGCAGGCGGTTAACAAGGTACAAAGTGACAATGTACAAAGTACAAAGGAATAAAACTGTTTTTTCATTGTTGCGTTATTATTTATACTGGTTGGCCAGCCGGCAGTCGGCCAACTGACCGGTTTATTTTAATCCATTCTTTTCAGCACTACTGCACTTCGTGCAGGCAGATACATCTTGAGCCATCCTTTTCCGTCCTTGGCATAGAGTTCGTCATGGAGCGTGAAATGCTCTACGGAGTCATCGGAGAGTCCGAAACCCGCGAACTCCTTGGCGTCGGTATTGAGCACCGCTTTGTATTTGCCTTCGGGCACAAGCATACCGTAATCGGAGAAAGATTTCTGCCCGTTCCAGTTGAAGATAAAGAGCAGGTCTCCGCGCGAATATGCCACGACTTGGTCTCCCTCGTTGTCCCACCATTTCATCACCCACGGCATATGTTCGGAGACGTGGTATTTCTTCTCCTCGGCATTCGGTTTCTGGATAAAGAGGTTTTCTCTGAGCAGATGAATCATCGCTTCGTCAAAGCGGTTGAGGTCGGCAAAGAAATAGTTGGGGTTGTCCACAAGACTCCATTGACGGCGTGCATATTTATAACTCCATCCGTTCCCTTCTCGCGGGAAATCAATCCATTCGGGATGTCCGAACTCGTTGCCCATAAAGGTGAGGTAACCGCCGTTGATAGTTGACGCCGTGACAAGGCGGATCATCTTATGCAGGGCTATTCCGCGGTCCACCATGTAATTGGCGTGTCCGTGCTCGAAATGCCAGTACATATCCGCGTCCACAAGACGGAAGATGATTGTTTTGTCTCCGACAAGCGCCTGGTCGTGTGACTCGGCGTAGGAGATGGTCTTCTCGTCCTCGCGGCGGTTGGTCATTTCAAAGAGGATATGACCGGCTTTCCAGTCCTCGTCCTTGACTTCCTTGATATACTTGATCCAGAAATCAGGGATACCCATGGCGAGCCGGTAGTCAAAGCCGACCCCTCCGTCTTCTATTT
This sequence comes from Bacteroidia bacterium, assembly GCA_021152555.1. GTDB lineage: Bacteria > Bacteroidota > Bacteroidia > Bacteroidales > Paludibacteraceae > Colicola. Next base: position 14,212 of record JAGKVE010000046.1, read on the forward strand.
TCGCAGCCAGACCGGGCATTCCCGACATCTCTTCCGCTATAGTTATTGCATCGGGTTTGACTTGATGGATCACCTTGTTGGCAAGCGTCAGATACATGATCGCATCGCCGTCCTCGTTACCGTTGAAATAGGAACCGTATCCGTTGAAGTCTTCTCCCAGACCGTGACTGAGGTAAATCATCGAAGTCACGCCGTCGAAACGGAAACCGTCGAAGTCATACTCGTCGAGCCAGAACTTGCAGTTACTCAGCAGGAAATGAAGCACTTCGTTCTTGCCGTAGTTGAAACAAAGGCTGTCCCAAGCCGGGTGCTCTCTTCTTGCGCCGTCATGGAAATACTGGTACGGCGTGCCGTCGAAGTTCCCCAGTCCTTCCAGTTCGTTCTTCACGGCGTGGCTGTGTACAAGGTCCATGATGACCTTCATACCTCTGCCGTGTGCATCGTCGATGAGCGCTTTGAGTTCGTTCGGCGTACCGAAACGGCTGGAGGCTGCGAAGAAATTCGATACATGGTATCCGAAAGAGCCGTAGTAGGGGTGCTCCTGGATTGCCATTATCTGCACGCAGTTATATCCCAGTTCTGCGATACGCGGCAGTACATCGCGGCGGAACTCCTCGTAGCTGTTCACTTTCTCCTGCTCCGAACTCATGCCTATATGGCACTCGTAGATAAAAAGCGCTTCGTCTTTCGACTTTTGACGTTTGACTCTTGACTTCCTGTTCTTCCACTCATATTCGGGTTCGTCCCAGACCTGTGCGGAGAAGATCTTGGTATTCTCGTCCTGCACCGCGCGGCGTACGTATGAAGGGATACGCTCGCCCCATCCGCCGTTCCATTCCACGAGCAGTTTGTAAAGCTGTTCATGCCGCATGGCCTCCTCTGGCAGTTTGGCTTCCCATACGCCGTTGCCGATGGGCTGCAGACGGTATTTCTCGTCCTTCTGCCAGTTGTTGAAATCACCTTTGATATAGATAGCAGTGGCGTTCGGAGCCCACTCGCGCAGCACCCATTCGCCGGCTACTTTCTTGCCCTTTGCGTCCGTGTAAGGCTTTTTGTGATGGAGACCGAAATAGAGATAGCCGCTTGCCCAGTCGGCAAGTCTGGCGCCCCCGGTAATCTCCTTTTCCTTGCGTTCAGCATAGTCCGCTCGTGCCTGCAGAGCGCCTTCGTAGGGCTGCAGATACGGGTCGCGGACCACTATGGGCAGATGTTTGATTTCGTTCTTTTTAGCCATAATTGTATGTTTTACGTGGTCGATTTAACGGTGAGTTTCAATGTCACGGAATAATATACATTGTATATTATAGGGTGCCGTAGGATGCGATGCGGGTCCGATTATCTCCCGATAACGGCTCGATAACGGCTCGATAACGGCTCGATAAAACCTCGATAATCTTTTGGACGAGTTTCGGGTTTATTGGTTGACTTTCGCCTTGACGATGAGTTTGCGGAATTCCTTTCCCGGCGCGATACCCGGCTGGTGTGCGTCCTCGGGGAAGAAGACGGCGAAATGTCCTGCGGGTACGGTGAATTTGGCCGTAGCCTTGTCGCCGTAGAACTCAACGTCTTTTCCCTCGTCGTACTCCTGCGTAATCTCCTGGCAGTCCACCTGCGCCTTCCATCCCATGACCTCGTCGTCGCCGAGCGGTATTTGGATATCGAGATAGTCGCGGTGTGCCTCCATGCGGCATTTCGCCTCCTCTTTGCCTTTGAAATCATTGACGTTGACGAAGAGGTTTTTGCCGTCCAGATAGATTTTGCAGGCAGGCAGTTCTTCCAGGTCGTTCTCGTTGTAAAATTTCATGAATTGCTCGAAGCCGGGTACACAATCGAAGTACCTGTCGGCGTTCTCCAGTTTATCCAATATCATAGTAAAAAAATTTTTTATTCTACAAAATACACAATCAAATAACTTCGTATCTTACTAACGGACTGATATTTACGGTGATTATGTGCATTCTTTCTTTAGGTCTTCTTGCGCCCTGTATTCCTTTCCTGGATGCGTTCGGCCAGGAGCCTGAAGTAGTGGTATGCGCGCGCCCGTACTATATATTGATTGTGCTGTCGATAGTGCCCTTCCTTTTGTTCTGTTTTTCCAAACAGTTTTTAGAGGGTTTGGGGAACACGCTTGTTGCAATGCTGATTACGATAGGCTGCAACGTGCTGAATATCTTTCTGAACTGGATTTTTATCTACGGCAAGTTGGGATTTCCGGCGATGGGGGCAGAAGGTGCAGGTTGGGCGACGCTTATATCGCGCAGCCTGATGCCGGTATGCTTTTTAGCGGTGATGTTGTCCAAAGATGAATGGCGGTTTTATCTGGCGGGCGTCAAAAAACGTTTGATTGCGCGCCGCGAGGTGCAAAATTTAATAACTCTCGGCACGCCGATCGGTTTGCAGTCGTTTGCGGAGGCGTTTCTGTTCACGGCGTCGTTCGTTATCATCGGTTGGATCAGCAAGGAGGCGCTTGCGGCGCACCATATAGCGAACCAGATGGCGGACCTGACATTCATGCTCGCGCAGGGTATCGGCTCCGCGACGACCATCCGCGTCTCCCATCAGTTGGGCAAAGGCGACCTCGTTGCAGTCCGCATGGCAAGCCATGCATCGGTTCATCTATGCCTGCTGATGAACACCATCGGCGCGGCAATCATGATTCTCGGACGGAATTATATACCGTATATTTTCACAAGCGACCCCGCGGTAGTCCCTATCGCGTCCACGCTTCTGATTATCGCCGGCACCTTCCAGTTCGCGGACGGGCTTCAATGTATCGGTGCGGCAATGCTGCGCGGGATACAGGACGTGCGCGTTCCTATGCGGATTGCGCTCGTTGCGTATATCGGAGTGGCGTTGCCATTAGGTGTTTTTCTTACGTTCCCTGCGGGGCTCGGCGTCAAAGGGATGTGGATAGCGTTTGTGATTGCGCTTGCCATCCCTGCCGTGCTATTCCATATCCGGTTCAACAGACAATATAAGAAATTAAAAATTACGAATTAAAAATTACGAATTAAAAATAGAGAATTATGAAGAATAAAGTATTTGACATCTTTTCTGAGATATGCAAAGTACCTCGCCCCTCCAAGCATGAGGAGCAGATCAGCCGCTGGCTGCAGGATTTTGCGGTATCTCACGGCATAGAGTGCGTTGCCGACGAGGCTATGAACGTCATTATGCGCGTGCCGGCAACGCCGGGCTACGAAGACCATGAGGGCGTTATCCTACAGGCGCATATGGATATGGTCTGCGAGAAGAACGGCGACGTGCAGCACGATTTCATGCGTGACCCTATCGAGACGTATATCGACGGCGAATGGCTCAAAGCGAAAGGCACGACTTTGGGCGGCGATGACGGTATCGGTATATCGATGGCGCTTGCCGCCATAACGGACAGCGACCTGCCCCACCCGGCTATCGAATGTCTGTTCACCGTAGATGAAGAGACCGGCCTGACGGGCGCGATGAAGTTACAGGACGGCATGCTGCGCTCCAAACGGCTTATCAACCTCGATTCGGAGGACGACGGCCAGATATTCATCGGTTGCGCCGGAGGTATCGACACACTTGCGAAGATGCACTATGAGCCGGTGTCTGTCAGCGAAGCGGTCTGTCAGCGAAGCGGTCTGTGTTCTGTCAGCCCGCAGGGCGGTCTACTCGCAGTAAAACTGCGAGTAAGCGGATTGCTCGGCGGCCATTCGGGCGATGATATCAACAAAGGCCGTGCGAACGCCAACCAGCTGATTGTATGGTTCTTGGCACGTATATGGCCGCAAACGGACATACAGCTTGCATCCATCAACGGCGGCAATCTGCGAAACGCCATTGCCCGTGAAGCGGAGGCGGTACTCACCGTTCCGATGAGTTACAAAGAGCAGATCCGCATCGAGTGGAACCATTTTGTTGCGCAGATGGAAGGCGTGTTCGGCGAGGTGGAAAAAGACATGCGCCTGGATCTGGAGAGCTGCGACATGCCGGACACTTTCATCCCTTCCGACAAAGCGTACCGCCTTGTCATGGCGCTATGCGAGTGCCCGCACGGCATGATTGCCATGAGCAAGGAGATGCCGGGACTGGTAGAGACCAGTACGAACCTCGCCTCCATCAAGATGAAAGAGGGCTATATCGAAATCAACACCTCGCAGCGTTCGTCCATCGAGGCTTCGAAACACCATCTCAAATGGGCGGTAGAGCAGGCTCTGTCGCTTGCGTGCGACGAAGTGACGCACGGCGACGGTTATCCGGGCTGGGCGCCCAATCCGAACTCGCCGCTGTTGGAGGTTGTTAAGAAAGCATATACCGATTTATTCAAAGCCGAGCCTAAGGTGCTGGCCATCCACGCGGGGCTGGAATGCGGGCTGTTCCTGGAGAAATACCCGTATCTGGACATGGTATCCATCGGTCCTCAGATGTACGGCGTACACTCCCCTCAGGAACGATTGTCCATTCCATCGACAGAGCGGTGCTACAACTGGCTCTGCCAAACATTAAAATCCCTATAATTAGGTATTGCAGGATTCAGTTAAAAGCAGTACTTTTGTCGCCGATTTGTTAACGCATGATTAAAATAGCCGTCATAGGATTGCCTCAAAGCGGGAAGAGTTCGCTTACGCAGGCACTTCAGGAACTTGCCGACAAGCGGGAACAGGCTGTTCAGTTTGCCGAATTGCATGACTTGGACGATTTGCACAGCCATGCTTATGATGTTGTGCTTCAGGTAGTTGATTCCACTCGGTTGGAAGAGTCGCTTCTTCTGACGCCGCATATCATCGACGAGCAGGAGAAGATTGTCATTGCCATCGGCCGTTACGACCTGCTGCTGCAAACGGACCATTCGCTGAACATTCCCAAGTTGCAGGCACTGATTGGTGTTCCTACCTGCCGCGTATCCGTGCGCAGGAACGACGGTTTGGCGAACTGCCTGGCGCTATTGGAGGAAGTGGGGGCTCAGCCTGCCTCGCAAGCCCACCCTATCTACCACCTGCGCGACCAGGAGGACGAGGATGCCTACCGCGCGTACGTGCATGGTGTGCTGACGGAGACGCTGACCCACGCGAAAGACGACCGGCAGCAGACGCGGCTGGAACGTATCGACAAGGTGCTGACCAATCCGTGGCTGGGTTTCCCGATTATGATGGCGATATTGTACTTCGTCTTCTGGTGTACGTTCACGCTCGGCGCCTATCCTCAGGACTGGATAGAACTGGGGATAGACCGCCTGTGCGAGTTATGCCATGCCTCGATGAGGGAAGGCTGGCTGAGCAGCCTGTTTATCGACGGCATATTGAAAGGCGTGGGGGCAGTGCTGGCGTTCCTGCCGAATATCATCATCCTGTTCTTCTTCATCAGTATCATGGAGGACAGCGGTTATATGGCTCGCGAGGCGTTTATCATGGATACCATCATGCACCGTGTGGGTCTTCACGGCCGTTCGTTCGTCCCGATGCTGATGGGCTTCGGCTGCAACGTCCCCGCCATCATGGCTGCGCGGGATATCAAAAACCCGAAGGACCGCGTGCTGACGATGCTGATGGTTCCGTTCATGTCATGCTCGGCGAGACTGCCGGTATATATGCTGTTTGTGGATACCTTCTTCGAGCGGTACAAAGCGCTTGTCATGATTTCGATGTACGCGATAGGAATCAGTCTCTCGGTTGTTTTTGCGTTCATCATGAAGCGCACACGGTGGTTCAAACAGGATAATGACGACAGCGTCAACGAGTTGCCGGAGTTCCGTCTGCCGAAAGTGCGTAACACCGTCGCGCATATATGGGAGCGCGTGGCGGATTATCTCCAGAAGATTTGCACCGTCATTCTCTGGGCGTCCATCATCATATGGGCATTGGAATATTTCCCGACGCAGAACCTCGAGGATTTGGAGCACTCCTATCTTGCCTCCATCGGTCAGTTTGTCTCTCCGTTGATGGAGCCGCTTGGTTTTGACTGGAAGATGTCGGTATGTCTGCTGACGGGTCTTCCGGCCAAAGAGGCGATTGTGTCGACGCTGGCTATTCTGTACGGCGGTGACCTCAGTTCGGCGTGTTTCACGCCTCTGACAGCGTTCACGTTCATGTTATTCGTGCTGCTGTATTTCCCATGCGTAGCGACGATAGCGACTCTTCACCGCGAAGCGGGCAGGAGATGGGCATGGTTCACAGTGTTCCAATCGCTCTTTCTTGCCTGGTTTATTTCTTTTGCCGTTTACCAGATAGGTTCTTTGCTCGTCTGATTATCCATATGCCGCAAAGCAGTAGAATCAATCCTACCGGCGCATCGCCTAGTGGTGTATCCAATCCGGGAGGATCGGCGGGATCATCGCCATCATCCCTTCCGTTGCGACGTGGCTGAAACAGATCATTTGCGTATATTGCGGAAGAAGATGTTATCTGCTCAATATTCCCGGCCGTGATAGAGAGAGCCGGCAAACGCACTTCACCTGCATATCGCGCTACAGAATAAGGCGAAGAATTAGTCCTGTTTGATGTACTCAAATAAGACGAAGTAGTTTTCATTCTTGCCTCCGGTCTGGTAGCCGCAGGATACGCATATTGCTGTGCTTGCTTGGTGGTCATCGAACCATACGAAGCAAACATATCCGAGGCATCAGCCATGCACGGACATAGCGAGACAAACAGAACTAATATTGTAAAGCGATAAATCTGCAAAATAAATTGCTATTACTCAACTAAACGGCCTACGGCGTCATACATTTGCCCATTTCGGATAATATACATTTGACCGTTCAGGATTATTTTTTGTGTACTATTTTCATTCAATTCCGTAGCATAAGGGAACGCTGTCGGCACATCTGCACGTCGGCCGATACTAATCCACAGACGGTTATTGTAAGTGCCCTTGTCTGCAGTAAAAGTATAAACATCCGTAAGCAAATCTGTTTTTGTTTGCGTCTCGTTGTCTATGAGCCACAAATGCTCAACATCTTCTGCTATTTGCACTTTCTCTGCGCAAATCATAAACTGACCGTTGGCAGGTTGAACAAATCCAACCGGGATTGAGTCTGCATTCGTATAATTAAGAGCATCGAAAGCGCAAGCCACACCATTGGCATGATGAGAGTACAGATTCATTCTATCGACATTTTGCATCTTCATCAAGTCAGCGCCGACTTCGTACGCATCATCATACTTATCATTAATAATAAGTGTAAAGACATCTTCGTTAGTACTCCAACCACGGATACGGAAGCGCGATGTACGGTCTTCCTCTTGGGTCATCAATCCCATACGGCGGGCCGCGATGGACTGTTTGTTGATAGCCGTTCCTTTAAAGCGCAATCCTGTTACTCCATCCGGCAACTGCACAAAGACAGCAGAGAACGGAGATATATTTTGACCGATAATCTCTGTTTGCGTGTACGAATCCGTGCTCGGGTCATAGATTGTTACATACGGAACCGTTCCCGTTCCATCTTCCAAAGTATACCAAGGCTCAACCCATTCGTCTTTATCATTGTAATACTTCGTGAGTTTGCCACAAGCCAAATCGCTTGCAGTAACGGCGCTATAGTTCTGCAGGAACGGGTTACCGATCAAGTTCCATCCAATATGTTGCGGCCAGTCGCAACTCTTTCCGACAGCAGCCACAGTCTTGTTTACACTCGTCTCAGATGCCCAACTGGCAACATCCATTGGGAAGCGGAGTGTACGATATGTATGACCGGTGCTATTCTGTGCACCTTTTGGGATGGACAAAAGATATCCTCTTCCGGCTTTAAGAATTGTTTTAGTTTGATAACTCTCATCTTCCAGATCTTCTCCGATGTATGTCCAGTAAGAGCCGCTCGTACCTTTATCCGTAGCGCGTTTTATACCATCATAAAATTTGATATAGAACGAGTGATCAAACACGGCATCTCCGTTATTCGCAGACGGATTAACATAGTTGATTCGAGAGATTGTAACATCATAAGGCAACGCGAACCAGTATTTGCGACTGTTATCAATACGACGGTCGTGATTAAGCGTTGGACAAATGAATGTGCCTTGTATCAACGCAGAAGGAGCCAATTCGTCGCCGTCGGTGCGCATGGTCAAAGAGTTTGCCGTGAATGTTTTGCCGGAAGCAAGATTGAATCGTCCACCCGGATATATTTTGATATCACGAACTGTCTTCGTCTCATCTGCGATTGCAGTACCGCCATTCAAAATAACCATATCGCAAGTGGAACAGTTTGTTACAGCGCTCGTCACAGCCGATATACGTGTATATGAATTAACCAACATAGGCGTTTGGAAGATTTGGCGGGTTGTGCCCCATTCAATCAAGATTGGCACGCAAGGATTGCTTGCTACATCATACGAAAGCGTATATGTGCCATCGCCGTTGGCTGTTCCGTTCTTGCCATTAATGCTCGGAGCGCCCGTCAAGGCATAACTCTCAACAATTATGCCGTCCGGCCGCCACTCTACTATTTCAATGCCTTCACCACAAGCGGGATAGGACGACCAAAGAGTTCCATTGGAATAAACGGCGTAGAGTTGGTCCGGCGTCATTTTTGGCGTATATGATGCTGTTTTACCAATCATGCCTTCCGGCGCAGAGTTGCGAGCTTGGATAGCTTTCTTCTCTACCCAACCGTCGAGCGACCAACCATCACAATCGGTAGTAGGCGTCTGACCACTCAGCGAAACACCCTTACCTGCCACTGTTTCCGTCAACGTCTTCGTTTCGTCAGCGCCGAACTTACCGCCACAAGCATTTAACACAACCTCAAACGGCGTACAGTGCGGCCACGAGTTATATTCCGAAACTGTTGATTTTTGCTTGTAGATAGTAAACTCACTATTGTCGGTATTATCGTTGAAATAAAAATAATTATACGTGGTAAACCAGCCCGAAGGACGCCAACGCAAATAATATGTTTTGTTCCCACTTTTATATTGTAACTTAAATGGAGAATTCGTATTTGTTACTTGTACTGCAGAATTCTCATTATTATTTGCAAGCTTATTCTTTCCATTATAGAAATACGTACCATTATATGTCCACTGCATATTAGCATTCACATTGCTGGAAATCCTATCACCAGAAACAGTTACATCAGTGCCACTCCACTGAGAATCTTTATTATTATACGTAACTGCTTTGTTGTTATTTGTAGATACAATCACATAGGTACCATTAGCTTTTATTTCGCTCTTAGTACTTACCCGTTCATAATACACTTCGCCATCACCTTGCTGGTAAACGGCATAAAGTGTGATACTATCTTGGAGAGGAATAAATGTATCTGTGGATTTATACAAGATACCCGGAGCAGATGTAGTTGCATGCAAGCCGCTACCCACACGCCAACCGGCAAATTTCCATTTCTTACAAGACGGTGCCACCGCCGTAGGGACAGAGGCATTATTCAATGCTATACCGGTCGTTGAGCTTACATTTTCCACGCCAATTGTTGCATCTTTAACTCCGCTGAATGTACCCTCACCGGAATTGAACAATACGGTATAGTTTTCGCACTTCGGAGTTTTTGAATAGGTCGTCACCTGGCGATAGATATGAATGTTGCTTGTCGCTGCCGCTTGAGACGAGAACTTTGTTGCGTTAGCCGTCAAATAGCGTTTATCCGCATAGTTACTACGGATGCTGAAGTTTGTCTCGCCGGAAATAGTGAACTCATCGCTCCAACGACTCCACGGATAGGTATAAGAGTAGGCATAATCGCTACGCGTCATATCCAGATGCTTGCCATTAGAGTCTTTAAGTCTCCATGCTCCTTTTACTCCTTCCAGTGTCCATACAAGTGCAGCATCATCTACCGAGTTCATTTCTCCGGCAGCTTTGGTCACCGAAGCATTGTAACCCACAGCGGACTCTGCAGAAGACAACACATAATACGTTCCGCTATTATTATACGCGATGATAATTTTCTCTCCAGCCTGCAAAGTACTCAAGTCTTCTACTTGTTCCCAGTTGGTCGATTTACGGCGATAAACGGCATGCAGCGTTTCGTTTCGGGTAGGATAATACACTTCGCCTTCCAGGAACAAGCGTTTGGGCAATCCGGTAGAGTCCGTTGCCAAAGCCGAGCCGCTCTCCGTCCAGCCCGCAAATTCCCAAAGCGCGTTACAGGGCGCACCACCGGTATTGGGTGTTGCTGCCGGCAACACAACTCCACGATGATAACCACTTTCTGTGAGCGAAGCAGTAGCACAGGTCCCATTGGTCCCCGGAGTAAGCGTAACGGTATAATTAGATGCACTACAATCGGGGGTGCTGGAATAAATCGTTTGCTGGCGAAGAATATAAAAATCACATGTATTTCTATAAGTTTCTGTCTCTTTTGTTGAGAAGTAGTATTTTGAGTTCCAAGTGTGGCCATAACTCAAGAACCTGCTATTCTTAACTCCCTTCAGAGAAAATGTATTCCAGCCACGTTTCTCTATGACACAATCTGCATCGTTTGTGTACGTATCAATTCCGTTACAATTTGTAAAATCCGTGTATTTACTAAGAAATGGGAAAAAGAGAGACCAATAATGATTTGTCGAATTCGTCTCCGTAAGGACGTATTTAATCACATCGGTGCGATTACCCACTAATGTGACATATCCATCATCCCATGTGCTATACTCACGAGAGATGGTGTACTTGTCAAAAAAGTAGTTACCTGAATTAGTGGTCTGATCGTTATGTACTGAAATTCGTCCATCATAATATAAAATCAAATACTGCCCTCCCGAAACCAATTGGTCAGTGACATATATGTCATTATAAGTGTCTGTTTTATACCTATACACCGCATAGAACTCCTCACTAATAGACGACAAACGATACAATTCTCCCGCTCGATGAATCTCTTGCGTCAACTCATCGGTTGGACCATAAGGTGCGCCGCTGGCAATCCAGCCGGCAAATTCCCAACCTTCGCAATCCGCCAAAGTTGGCGTGGGTAAGGTAACACCTGCGCCATCGCTTGCTTCACGTATAGAGAAATCACTTTGCCCGTCATACGAGCCTGTGCCCGCGTGAAAATGTGCAGTAAATGCGTGCGCGGAAATAGTGGCTACGGTTACAGCCAATAAAAGTAATAGATGTTTTTTCATAGTTGCTAATTTAATATTCCCAATCTTCTCATAGTTGTATCTTAAATTTGCAGCGTTATTTACAGACAATTCTATGCTCCGAGAAGAGTTGTCCGCAGAGGGAATGAATGCTTTTTCTGTAAAATGGGTGCAAAAGTAGTATTTTTTTTTTAAATAACTGTTCGGTTTTCTGTCTATTCCGAACGAATTGATATACGATGTGCTGCAGCATCCGTATGTCCAGCGTCTGAGCCGTATTCGTCAGTTAGGTCTTTCTTATTTAGTGTATCCTGGCGCCCAGCACAGCCGTTTTTCGCACTCATTGGGCGCGATGCACCTGATGCAGGAAGCCATCCGTTCGCTGCGTCTCAAAGGTCATTCCATCAACGAAGAGGAAGAGACGTCGTCGATGATTGCCATCCTCCTGCACGACATAGGTCACGGTCCTTTCTCGCACGTCTTGGAGCACACGCTGGTGGAGGGCGTGACGCACGAGGACATCTCGCTGCTGATGATGGAGCGCATCAATGAAGACCTCCGTACCGGACAAAAGAAGGAAGGACAATGTACAAAGGGTCCGCTGGATATGGCGATTGCCATCTTCAAGAACGAGTACCCGAAGCATTTCCTTCACCAGTTGATTTCAAGCCAGTTGGACGTGGACCGCATGGATTATCTGTGCCGCGACTCGTTCTTCACGGGCGTGCAGGAAGGTCGCGTGGCGAGCGAGCGTCTGCTGAAAATGCTCGACGTGCGCAACGACCGCCTTGTCGTACAGGTCAAAGGGATATACTCCGTGGAGAAATTCCTTGTCGCACGCCGCCTCATGTACTGGCAGGTCTATCTGCATAAGACATCCGTCGCGGCGGAGCAACAGCTGATTAAGATTTTGTCCCGCGCGAAAAAAGCGGCGCGAACCGCCCATCACCCCTTATTCAGCTCTCCGTCATTGGGCTATTTCCTCAACAACCCTATCACGTTCAGCGATTTTGCCGTTCATAGCGAGGCGCTCGACCAATACGCGCTGCTCGACGACACCGACGTGCTCTCCGCCATCAAGGCATGGATTGCCAGCGAGGACAAAGTGCTCAGTATCCTCAGCCGCTCGTTCATCAACCGCAGTCTGTTCCGCGGCGAACTGATAGACGAACCGCTGACGTCGGAGCAGCAGAAGGCGCTGAATAAGGAATATGCCGCAGTTCTGGGCATATCCGAAGAGGACGCGCAGTACCTGTGGAGCGAACATATTTCCACGAGCAACACCTACAGCGAAAAGGGCGACTCCATCGACATCCTCTATTCGGACGGTACCGTCCGGGACATCGCTCAGGCAAGCGAGATACTCGACCTCGCGGCGCTGACGCGCAAACCCATCAAACGATACGTATTTAAATTGAGAATTGAGAATTGAGAATTGAGAATATTAACTTTTTGAATTAGCAACAATGCAATTCAGTGCACAACAGATATCCATGTTGCTGGGCGGCAAACTGTACGGCAACGCAAATGCGAAAGTGTCGGATGTAGCGCCGATTGAGAGCGCACAGCCCCACCAGTTATCATTCGTCACAGAGGAGAAATACCTGCCATCCATAGAAACAAGCAACGCCGGAGTCGTGCTTGTTTCTGACCGCTTCGCTGAAAGAGCAAAGACCGCTTACGCTGAAAGAGCAAAGACCGATCAGGCTCTAATTTTTGTGGAGAACGCACGCGGAGCGATGGGCCAACTGCTCGCCTTGGTGGCAAAGACCATTAACCCGCCGCGTAAGGGGGTTGAGCAGCCCTCTTTCGTGTCAGAAGGCGTGCCCGTGCCCGAAGACGCGTATATCGGCGCCTTCGCCTACATCGGAAAGAACGTACGGCTCGGCAAAGGAGTGCAGATATACCCGAATGTGTTCATCGGCGACAACGTCAAGATAGGCGACAACACCGTCCTCTATTCCGGCGTCAAGGTGTATTACAACTGCGTCATCGGCGCTGACTGCATCCTCCATTCGGGCGCAGTGATAGGCGCTGACGGTTTCGGCTTCGAGCCGGACGCCAAGGGCGTGAACCGGAAGATTCCGCAGATAGGTAACGTCATCATCGAGGACGATGTGGAGATAGGCGCTAACACAACCGTCGACCGCGCGATGATGGGCTCTACCGTCGTGCGCCGCAACGTGAAGATAGACAACCTCGTCCAGATAGCCCATAACGTGGAGGTAGGCGAATCGTCGTTCCTCTGCGCGCAGGTCGGCATCGCCGGAAGCACCAGGATTGGCAAGCATTGTATCCTTGCCGGACAGGTGGGAATCGCAGGACATATCGAGATTACCGACAACTGCGTTTTCGGAGCGCAGTCCGGCGTCTCGGGAAACGTACGCAAAGCCGGTATGTATATCGGCAGCCCCGCTATCGACGCTTCGCTCTTCCGACGCGCAGCGGTGCGGTTCAAACAAAGCGGTCAGAGATAATTTTTAATTCGTAATTTTTAATTTTCAATTCACTTTGAAACAACATACCCTTAAAGAATCATTCACCCTGCGTTCAGTAGGGCTTCATACGGGCCTGGACATCGCAGCCACGTTCCACCCCGCACCGGCGAACACAGGTATATGCCTGCGTCGCGTTGACCTGCCCAAACAGCCGTGCCATCAGGCACTGTCGGACTACGTCTCCGCTACCGAGCGAGGCACGGTGCTGGAATACGGCAAATGGAGAATATCGACGGTCGAACATGCACTGAGCGCATTGTACGCCCTCGGAGTGGATAACTGCGTCATCGACGTGAACGCACCCGAGATGCCTATCCTCGACGGCAGCGCCAAACCGTTCGTGAACGAGATTCTGCGCGTAGGCCTCCAAGAACAGGACGCAGAGCAGAAAGTATTTATCGTCAAAGAACCCTTTGAGTATATCTCCGAGCACGGCAACAGTCTCCGAATCGAACCGTGCGACCATTACGAAGTCGATGTGACCATCGCCTTCCCCTCGCAGCTGCTCCGCGAACAGCACGCTACGCTCAAAGACCTGGCTACCTACCCCAAAGAGATTGCCGCTGCACGTACCTTCTGCTTCGTGCGCGAGATAGAACCCCTGCTGCGCGTAGGACTCATCAAAGGCGGAGACCTCAAGAACGCACTCGTCATCTACGAGACAGAGATGAGCCAGGAAGGAATGGATTATTTCTGCGACAAGATGGGGCAGCCGCATCTCGACGCCTCCAAGTTAGGATACCTATCCCCGCTGAACTACCTCAACGAACCCGCACGCCACAAACTGCTGGACGTCATCGGCGACATGTCCCTCCTCGGACTCCGCATTCAGGGACGTATCGTTGCCTTCAAGCCCGGCCACACCTTCAACACACGGTGCGTAAAACAACTGCGTAACCAGATTCTCAGCGAATAAATGACAAATGACCAATGATAAAATGGTAAATGATAAAATGGCAAATAACATCTCTCCTTTGGCTTATGTGAGCCCCAAGGCTCAGCTCGGCAAGAACGTCACCATCGACGCCTTCGCCTATATCGACGACAATGTCATTCTCGGCGATAACTGCCATGTGTTCCCTAACGCCGTCATCGGCTGTGTCCCGCAGGACCTCAAGTTCCGCGGCGAAGAGACCTATACCGTCATCGGCGATAACTGCGTCCTGCGCGAGTTCGTCACCATCCACCGCGGTACAGCCTCTAAAGGCAAGACCGTCATCGGCTCCAACAACCTCATCATGGCGTACTGCCATGTGGCGCATGACTGTATCCTGCATGACCATATCATCATGTCCAACGCCACCCAGCTCGCAGGCGAAGTGGAAGTGGACGACTATGCCATCATCGGCGGCGGATCGCTCGTACACCAGTTCTCTCATATCGGAGCGCACTGTATGATACAGGGAGGCTCGAAAGTGAACAAAGACGTCCCGCCATACGCCATAGTAGCACGCGAACCCATCGCTTTCTGCGGCATCAACTCTGTCGGACTCAACCGCCGCGGATACACACCGGAACAGATACACACGATTCAGGAAGTCTATCGCCTCATTTATAACGCCGGACTTAACACCACCCAGGCGCTGCAACGCATCCTGGAGACCCTTCCACCATCCCCGGAAAGAGACGGCATCGTCGATTTCATCAAGACGTCCACAAGAGGTATCGTAAGAGCATAAATGACACCAAGATACATATGGAAACAGAAAACATTAAAGAAGAACGCAGTCTCAATTTCATTGAGCAGATTGTAGAGAAAGACCTCGCTGAGGGAGTGAACAACGGGCGTATCCAGACCCGTTTCCCGCCGGAGCCGAACGGCTATCTGCATATCGGTCATGTCAAGGCCATCTGCATGGACTTCGGTATCGCCGAGAAATACAACGGTGTCTGTAACCTCCGCTTCGATGACACCAACCCTGCCAAGGAGGACACCGAATACGTAGAGACAATCGAACGGGACATCCGCTGGCTCGGTTTCAAATGGGGCAAGATTTTCTATGCCTCCGACTATTTCGAGCAGCTCTACGACCTCGCCATCCGTTTCATCAAGGAAGGCAAAGCCTATGTGGACGAACAGACCGCCGAGCAGATAGCCGAGCAGAAAGGTACGCCTACCGAACCCGGTGTGGCCTCGCCTTATCGCGACCGTCCTATCGAGGAAAACCTCCGTCTCTTCGAAGCCATGCAGGCAGGTCAGATAGAGGAAGGCAAGATGGTACTCCGCGCGAAGATAGACATGGCTAACCCCAACATGCACTTCCGTGACCCCATCATGTACCGTATCATCACTTCCCACCCGCACCACCGTACGGGCCGCCGATGGAACGTCTATCCGATGTACGACTTCGCGCACGGACAGTCCGACTATTTTGAGGGTGTGACCCACTCCATCTGTACCCTCGAGTTTGAGGTACATCGTCCCCTCTATGACTATTTCTTGGACCAGATAACAGGGCCTAACTTCTGCGGTCTCTCGCCTTACGGACCGGACTACCGCCCCAAACAGCGCGAGTTCAACCGTCTTAACATCACCTACACGGTTATGTCCAAACGCAAGATGCTCCAACTCGTCAAGGAAGGACTCGTAGCCGGCTGGGATGACCCGCGTATGCCGACCGTCTGCGGTCTCCGCCGCCGCGGTTACACGCCGCAGTCCATCCGCACCTTCATGGACAAGATAGGCTACACCAAAGTGGAAGGTATGATTGACCAGGGCCTGCTCGAACACACCATCCGCGAGGACCTCAAAGAGACCGCCCCGCGCGTATGCGCCATCTTCGATCCCGTCAAACTCGTCATCACGAATTATCCTTCTTCCCTCCCTTGTGGGGAGGGCCAGGGTG
>JAGKVE010000094.1 GCA_021152555.1 Bacteroidia bacterium
TATCTCCATATACTTCATCAGCAGATTGGGAAGAAGTGTCGCTTCCTCCGCCGCCTTTTGTGCAAGCAGCTCCTTCCGTTTTTCTCCCAGCTCGGTAATCCAGCCTTTGAGGTTTTGGATAAGCTGCCGGATGGACTTCATCAGGCGGTTGGCGGCTCTGATTTCCCGGTTCAGGTTGCCGATATTCGTCTGGATACCTCGCTTTTCCATCTGCCGGACAGCAGTCCCCTCATGGACAGTGGGGACTATATCAAGCCCCTGTCTGGCATAGGAACGCAAGTCCACACGCTCCGGGCGGTCATTGGCGTCCAGATAGCGGTTCTGGATAACCTCCCATTCATGCCGCCAGATTTCACAATACTTCTGGTCGTTCCAGTCCACCGTATCCTCCTTGTGGCTTTTCCACCTGCCGGACGGCAGCTTTATCCGTTCCCCATTCTCGTCAAGGTCATAAACCTTGCGGCTCTTGGGAAGCCATTTTCCATGTTCATCCATTGCCCGCATGGTCAGCAGGACATGGGCGTGGGGATTGTGTCCCGGCGGATGGGGGTCATGGATGGCAAAATCAGCAATCATGCCTTTGGAAACAAACTGCTGTTCACAAAACTCCCGTACAAGGACAGCGTACTGGTCGGGCGGTATCTCTCTGGGAATGGTAAGCACCCACCGCCTTGCAAGCTGGGAGTTCCATTGCTTTTCCACCGCTTCGGCGGCATTCCATAAAGTATTGCGGTCTGCATATTCCTGTGGAGCATTTGCCGGGAGCAGGATTTCATTGTGGACGATACCACGCTTTTCCGGGTAGTGCTTTACTTGCTGGTCGTATTCACAGAACAGCTTTTCGCCGCTTTGGTAAGCAGCGGCGGCAACCGCAGACTGCCGCTGGCTGCGCTGAACAATCGTGATTTCGTTGTGTGGACAAGGCATTTCGTGTCCCTCCTTTCGCTAATTGGTGGATGGGGTGGCGTTTTACCACCTCATTTTGGGCAGAAAAAAAGCAGGAGACCTTTTTCAGATTTCCTGCTCGGTGTGCCACTGTGTGAGCGGCGGGTATTTAGTTGTAAAAGTTCGGGACAAGTTGACCCGATGTAAAGCTAACAAACTGGAATTGCACCAAAACAATCTAAGACAACAACGCTGCCCTACTTGCGATTTTTTCTTGTACTGCGGAAACAGTTTCTTGAATGGAATAAGTGGTCGTATCTATAACATTCGATTCATATATTCCCAGATTGCAAAATTGCTCCCACATGGTTTCTACCAATTCGATATTTGTCTTTCGGTCTAACTTTGAGCGTTCAACAGCTCGCTTCAAGGTTTCTTCCTTACTTGCCCTTAAAATAATATAATGCACCTCATAATGTTCCCGAACAAGACTTTGCCACGGCTTTAAAAACCACGGTCCGATAATACCGTCAACAATTACATCATATCCACCACGAGCATATCGCTTCGCAGCTTCTAAAAACGCTTCAATGACAATCAAATTTTGCTCATTTGATTCTGGCAAATGCGGTTTGAGTCTCTGTAAAGCTGGAATTAACCCATACAATTATTTTAATTTAGAGGTTCTTACGCAATTATCCGTATTTTGTAATTTTTCAATACTGGAATGCCAGTGTAAATCAGCATTCTCCATTTTTATTAAAGCGAAAAACGTAAAATTGCGGAAGAACCAATTTAGATATTCACAATTTTACTTGCCACAGTATCTCGAAAAACACTGTCATGTTCTACCAGGAGCATGGTCGGGGCAAACTCCGTTATGAGTTGTTCAATCTGCATACGTGAGTACACATCAATAAAGTTGAGCGGTTCATCCCATACATACAAGTGTGCCTTTTCACAAAGGCTTTTCGCAATTAGGACTTTCTTCTTTTGCCCGCCAGAAAAGTCTTTAATATCCTTTTCAAACTGTACACGCTCAAAGTCCATTTTCCTAAGAATTGCCTTGAACAAACTTTCATCAAGGTTGTTTTCTTCTGCAAACTCGGAAAGGGTTCCACATAAATACGATGTATCCTGTGGCACATAAGAAATTACAAGCCCAGAGCCAAGTGTTACTGTACCCGTATAATCTATGGACTGCCCGACTACCAACTTTAACAGGCTACTTTTGCCACTGCCGTTCTTTCCATCAAGCACAATGCGTTCTCCCTGTCTTATTTCAAACGAAACGGGTTCACAAACTGAAATGCCATCATAATAAACTACTACATTCGATAATGATGCAAGCAAATCTGTATGGTAATTAAGCGGTTGTATCTTGAGGGCTTCTGCGGTTTCCATATTTTTCAGCAATGCTGATTTTTGTTCGATTGTCTGTTGTTGTCTCGCTTCTATAGATTTTGAACGCTTCATCATTTTGGCGGCTTTATGACCGACATAACCTTTATCTGCTGCCCCAATTTTGGAAGCTTCTACACGTTCAGACCATACTGCAGCGCGTTTTGCCGACTGCTGTAATCGTCTGATGTCCTTTTGCAAACGTTCGTTCTGAGCCAGTTCAAATTCTTGCTGTCGCTCAAAATTTGACATCCATGATGAAAAGTTTCCTCTTTGCACTTCGATATTCGCTCGGTTAATCGATAGAATATAGTCAACACAATCGTCAAGAAAGCGACGATCGTGAGAAACTAAGATGAATCCCTTTTTCTTTTTCAGATATGTCGCCACACTTTTTCTCGCTTTGGCATCCAAATGGTTGGTAGGTTCATCAATCAGTAGGAAATGCCCTTCATTAAGAAAAAGAGCGGCAATCAAAACCTTTGTCTGCTCTCCGTTGGAAAGTGTTTCAAAAGGTCGCCAAAGCACATCGACATCAACATCAAGATAAGAAAGTTCTCGCATAAGTTCCCATTCTTCCGCAAGTGGGCAAATCTCCTGCAATATATCCTCTGTAATACGATTCTTATCTGAAACGGGATAAGGAAAATAATCAAACTGTACGGATGATAGGATTTTTCCACTATACTCATATTTCCCAAGCAGAAGATTCAGAAAGGTTGTTTTACCTCGTCCGTTTCTGCCCACAAAACCAAGCTTCCAATCGGTATCAACCTGGAAACTGACATTTTCAAAAACATTATCATAACTTGTCGGATATGAAAACGTAAGGTTTTCAATTTTAATCATTGACATAAATATTATCCTCCTTTGCATGTCATACGATACAAAGTCGGTTCGGTGAATGTTTACTACGTATAGATTTCACCAAAAGGAACCGACACTATACGGAGTGAATCATGTGTAACTATCTGTTCTGCACTATTCATAAAGCACCTCCAAAACAAAATAAGAGCCACAAGAAAGTTTATCCTTGCAGCTCGTCATAGCATAAAATAACACCACTAAGCAAAAGTGGCAACAGCACTATATTGAGTAAGATAGACATATAACTTTCTTGCAATAGACACAATAATGCCAAAGTATAGCACTACCGCATATTTTGATTTTATTTGCAAGAAAAGTTAATCATCTTCCCACCTCTTTCTAAATTTCAAAATATTATACCATAAATCGCAGGCAAATACAAGTGGTTATAAAAATTTAACAAATCGCTTATAATACAATCATATAACTTTACGCATTCCTTACTGACCGTAAAATTCCGATTTATTGCTGACTTTATTATACTTTATTGCCTATCGAAAAGATAGCATATTTTATGAAACTTGTCGGCTGGGAACAGCTTGCAACGCAAGGTGTCCCCAGATGACAAGTCCACAAAAGGGTAGCTGGCGGTAGCCAGCGCAGGGGAAGCGTAGCGTCCCCTGTATGATTTGGAGCAGACCATGACTGCGAAAAATCACAGCCCTCCGGCAAGGAGCCTTCGGAGAACGCAATGCACCAACCTTTGGGTGGTGTATAATTGCGCCCTTAGTAAACTAAGGGGTTTCCGGCTTCTCACGTTCCAGCAGTTTCTTCAATAGTTCCTGCGTGTCCTGCCTGTGAAAAATGAGTGTCAACAACAGCATGACATCATCATCTGTCAGGCGTTCCGGCTCTTGCAGAAAACTTTCCAGCATACCGCCACGAGTACAGAGCCGGTGTGTCCGTTCTTTTCGGGTAAGCTGCTTTAGCTGGTGCTGCAATGCCTTTTCATCATTGATGGCTTTCCGCAGTTTCTTTTCACTCTTTTCCAACTCTCGGTTGAGCTTTTCCAGCTTTGAGGTATCAGGCAAGGGCAGCGTCCTCCTTTCCCGGTATCAGCACATAAATCCTGTTTGGTTCTCCAACGCCCTGACGCACTCGCATGATCAGTCCGGCGGTTTCCAGTTCATTCAGAGAACGCTTGACCGTCATGGGGCTGCGGGACAGGACTGCGGCAATGGCTGTGACAGGGAAGCAGATAAACAGGATTCCGTTCTCGTCCTCCTGTCCGTTGGATAGCATAGCGTCCAACATCCGGCAGTACATGACCTTTGCGGTGCTGCTGACTGGAAATCCTGTCAACGCTCTGGGAAAGGGCATACAGGGCGGCAACGGTGTGCCTATCGTCATAAATTCAAAATTCATTCGGTGTGTTCCTCCTTTTTCTTTGCTCTTTTGGATAAATAACGGGGGCAGTCAACCACAACCGCCCGGAAGCTCTGCTTGCACCCATGCTTGCATTTCCGGCATAATTCGTTGTAAGTGACACGCCCCCGGTCATTGAGGTAAAAAGAAAGCTCATGCTTCCTCTTTTTGCTCATTCTCGGCATATTGCGTTTCCTCCCGTTTTAGTGTATAGTTTCGGGGCGATTTTCGGCAAAATTACGGTCATAGAGCCGTCTAAAATCTCCAGAAGTATCAGCAATAGGGTAGACTATCCCCCTATCAGATTGTCGTGTTTCGGTATCATTTCGGTATCAGTTCGCCAGTTCTCCCCGGTGTCGTTCCTCCCCTGAATCTCACAGCGGCGTATTGCTCCCTTTGGTACGCTCGTTTCGGTCAGGGTTCCTCCATATCCCTGCCAAAAGTCATGGCGCTACATCGCCGGGGAAGCATATCCCACACAGGCTGGTCATTCGATTGGAATAATCCATCGATGAACTACCTGTATCATAGAACATTTTTGTGCCCTGTGCCGTATGTCCACAAAGTAGGAATTAGCGTGCGCCCATGAAAGGAGCGACAAGCATACAGGAACGCCTTTGGGAACTCCGCAAGGACAAAGGCTTAAATCTGGAAGAATTATCAGAGCTGACGGGCATTTCCAAATCAGCTCTTGGCAGTTATGAAAAAGAGGATTATAAGGAAATCAATCATGGCAACCTTATCACGCTGGCAGACTTCTATGGGGTTTCCGTTGATTATCTGCTGTGCCGGACAGAGAACCGGGAGCAGATCAACACGCCACTAACAGAGCTGCATTTGAATGATGAGATGGTGGCACTTCTGAAAGGCGGTCGGATTAACAACCGTCTGCTCTGTGAGCTTGCCACTCATAAGGACTTTATCAAGTTTCTTGCGGACATTGAGATTTATGTAGATGGGATTGCCACCATGCAGATTCAAAACCTCAACGCCCTTGTCGATACTGTCCGGCATGAAATCATTGAACGGTATCGCCCCGGCGAAGACGACCCGCATTTGAAAGTGCTGCAAGCCGCCCATATCAGCGATGATGAATATTTCAGCCACATGGTTCTTGATGACCTCAATCTCATTATCCGGGATATTCGGGAAGCCCACAAAAAGGACAGCGAGAGTGCGCCCCAGACCACCGTTGCCGATGAATTGAAAGAAAATTTGGAAGCGGTTGAAAATTTCAAGGGCAGTCGGGATGAAAAGCTGGTTGTCCTTTACTGCAAGCAGCTCGGCATCAACTATAAAAATCTGTCAGACGAAGAATTTCGCTGGCTCATTCGGATTCTACAAAAATCAAAGAAAACAGGAACTCCTATCAGTCAAAGGAAAAAACGGTAAAGAAAAACCGCTGTTGCATGGTTGTGTTTGCTTCCATGTAGCAGCGGTTGGTGCTATACTTATTCAGTTAAAATTTCAAAGCGATAAAGTGGAATTTATCTTAGAAATTACAGCAATGTTATTTTGATAAACTTTCAAGAATTGAAATATCATGCTTATCTTTATCTCTTAATTCATAACCTGAATGGAAAACTCTTTGGCCTTTTAAGGATATACAAGGAATTGTTTTTCCTTCAAAAAAAGCACTACCAAAGTAATCTTTTTCAAACTCATACCAGCCACCCTCTAAATCAGCTTGTTTTGAAGTTCCGTCCTCACTTAAAACGAACGGGTGAATGTCTAAGTAACCAAGTTCATCACTATATAACTCTATTCTAACCGGTTTCCAGTCTGTATCAATTTTATAGCCCAGATTCAAAAGCACATTTAACAATTTTTCCGTATGTTGAGCATCAAAATTTATATCTATATCTCTATGAATTCTTGTTTGTTTACCAGCTAAAATATCTACACCCCATCCGCCATCCAACCAGTATGTAATTCCAGTATTTTCGAATAATTCTATTACTTTCATTAAATCTTCTTTTGTTGTTATTTCTTTTCTACCCATACAAAGTCTCCTTTACAACTTCTAATTTGTAATAATCATTCTACCATACCGTTATGAATAAATCATCTCATGTAAAACAATTTCTTCTGCCCGGTTGTGAATGTTATTGCAACGCTGCACCCATTCCATTTGACGGGTACGCTTCAATTCCTCGGTCACGCCCTCGGCAGCTTTCATCTGCTCCATGATGGTGTCTAACCGTTTCTGTGCCTGTTCGTTCAGGTCTGCAAGATATGTCCACAATTCCCCGGTCAGGGTCAATGTGTGTAATCTGGCTGGGCAGACTTCTCTTAAATATTCCCGGTGCATCCGTCCGTACTTTCCGATGGGGCGGTGTTCCTCCGGCAACTTCAAGTCCGGGATGTAGTAATCTCCAACAAGGATATAATCAATTCCGTTTTCTTTTATTCTTGGTTTCAATTCGCTCATGTTCCTTACCTCCTGTGGAAGCAGGCTCGTCTGGTACTAACTCAATCACATCGGTAATCTCACAATTCAGCGTTTCGCAGATACGGGCTAATGTATCCATGCTGATGTGCTTTCCCTCTTTGCTCATGTTGGCAATCATATTTGTTGTCATACCAGCGGCAAGCCTTAAATCCTCTTTTCTCATATCACGCTCTAACAGTGTGTGCCAGAGTGGTTTATAGCTGATGTGCATATTGTTTTCCTGCCTTTCTATCCATACCACCGGAGCGGCTGCCCCGGCAGGAACTTTTCTCTTATTATAGCACCAATCTTGTGAAATCACAATTTATTCTTGTAGCCTGCCGCTGATACCGTCTGGATTGGCTTTTCCTTTCTTTTTGTTCCCTTTAATTAGCCATGAACTGCTTCATGCCCTGGGATTTTGCTGATGTGCGATAAAGAAGTAATAGAAGTGTAAAAAATTTTGCCGTTCCTATCCGGCACTTAGGGCTGTGTCGGATAGGTCAGGCGTTAGGCTTCCGGCAAGTCTATCTTGCCGACAAAGCTGTAATAAATCTCAATGTCCTGCCTGCGGGTGCCGTTCTCGTCATAGCTGCACTCATGCACGACGATTTTCTCAATCATTTCCCGCAAGAGGGTGGGACAGCTCCATGAAACGCTCGTCGCTGATTTTGCCGCTTACATTGTCCTCATACAGCCGCTTGATAATGCGGTTCACTTCGGCAATGCGTGTCTGGGCCTGTTCAAGCTGCTTCGTGGCTGCGGCGGTCTTTCTCTTGCCGCCGATTTCGTTCTGCTGGATGAGCAGCTTTACAAAGCGGCTCTCATGCCTGGCGGCGTATTCCGTCACTTGCCGGAGATTGGAAAGCACGCCCGCCGTCAAAAGGTCGGTGCGGATAAAGTGTGCCGTACAGTCACGGGTACGCTTCTTGTAGCTGCCGCAGATATAACAGTCCTGCTTGCGGTTCTTGTTCTGATACCGCTGCTGATACAGCACATGG
Source organism: Bacteroidia bacterium (assembly GCA_021152555.1). GTDB lineage: Bacteria > Bacteroidota > Bacteroidia > Bacteroidales > Paludibacteraceae > Colicola. The sequence continues at coordinate 7,951 of JAGKVE010000094.1, forward strand.
CCGCAGTCGGCGCAGAACAGCATACCAGAGAACAGCCCCACTTCATCATAGCGGTTCGGGCGTTTTCGCTGCTTGCGTAACTCCTGCACACGCTCCCATGTTTCCGTGTCGATAATCGGCTCATGGTGATTTGGGAAGATAGCCTGCTTCTCGATGGGGTTCTCAACGCTGTGCTTGACCTTGTAAGAGGGCTTCTCCGTCTTGAAGTTTACCAGACAGCCAGTGTACTCCCGGTTTTCCAGCAGATGGACGACGGTGTTTGTCGCCCACTTGCACTCATAGCCGGGGTGGTAGCGTCGGGTGCTGCCCGTCCTGCGGTATTCCAGCGTCCCCGGCGTGGGGATTTGCTGCTCCGTCAGCATACGGGCAATCTTGGTCGGGCCATTTCCCGCAAGGCAAAGCTGGTAAATCTGCCGGACAACCGGGGCGGCTTCCTCGTCAACGATATAGTTCTCGTCCTTGTCCATGAGATAGCCATAGACTGGCTTGCTGGTTACAGGCTTGCCGCTCATGCCTTTTGCTTTCTTTACTGCCTTGATTTTCTTGCTCGTATCTCTCACCAGCCATTCGTTAAATAAGTTCCGCAGAGGGGTAAAATCATTGTCCATGCCGCCGTTTGCGCTGTCCACGTTGTCATTGACAGCGATAAAACGCACGCCCTTTTGAGGGAACAGCATTTCCGTGTAAAATCCCACCTGCAAGTAATTACGCCCCAGCCTGCTCATGTCCTTGACTATGACGGTGCCGACTTTCCCGGCTTCAATGTCTGCAAGCATGGCTTGAAATCCGGGCCGCTGGAAGTTCGCACCTGAGTAGCCGTCGTCGGTGTACCAGCGCAGATTGGTAAAGCCGTTCTGCTTGGCGTAGGCTTCCAAAATCCGTTTCTGGTTGGAAATG
>JAGKVE010000007.1 GCA_021152555.1 Bacteroidia bacterium
CCTCTATATCCTGGTCAAACGAGTAAAGGTGTCCTCCTTCCTTCGTACATCGTACATTGTCCCTTTGTACATGCGCGTCCATCCTTTCAAGGATGGCGCGGCTGTGTCCTCCTCCGCCGAAAGTAACATCCACATACACCCCGCCGGGCTTGACTGCCAAACCCTCTATCGTCTCTTTCAGCATCGCAGGTACGTGATACGCCATTGCAGATGTGTGATTGGTCATTGCAGGTATGTGGTGAACGGCGTCCATTTTATATAGAATGATTTCTTTTTACCCGACTCTCTCGGTCCTCTCGTTTTCTTGGTTTTTTTCCTCCTTTTTTCGACTCAAAAGGGGGTGATTACGGGGTGATTACGGGGTGATTACTGGGTTATTACTGGGTTATTCGTATAACGTTGCTCTATCTGGACGGCAAGTAATGTCTTGGCTGTGACTCCTTTTTTTCCGTCTCTCTGTTTGAGGTTTTATTTTTTACTCATTTTTGCGCGCAATCTGGCTGCCAATTCGCTCTGGCTCAGACGTTTCTCCGCGAATTTCTCCGGCGCCCAGAGTGCAAAACGGTTCAGCATACCTACGAACAGCACATCCTGTTGTGCGCTGATGGTCTCCAAGTTCTTCTTCTGCAGCAGGATACGCCCCTGACCGTCCATCTCCATGTATTCCGCGTCGGCCATGAACTGCATCAGAATGAGCTGGTCCTCCGGATCCCACTCATCCAGACTCTGACGCAGTTGTTCCACTTTCTCGTTCCATACATGCTCAGGGTAGAACATCAGACATTCGTTGTCCGTATCACGGCGCATCACGATTCGCTTTGATTCGGTTTCTGCCAGAATCTTGCGATAGACAGCCGGAACAAATATACGTCCCTTCTCGTCCAGACGGCCCTCTATATTTCCGATAAAAGTTGACATGCTTCACTTTAAATTGAAATTCGGGCACAAAATTACAAAAAATATTTGAATTACACCACATTTCCCCACAAAAAAATTTTCAATTGTTTTATCTACAGTTTTTCTACAATATCGCGCATCGACATACTACCTTATTTTCAAGTATTTACGCACTTTATGAACAATTTTATTAAAAGTGGGGCAAAATGGGGATTTTAATGAGAGCCTGACTTCTCATTACTCTTTTCTTTCATTTTTCATGTCTATGACAGAAAAACCGGCACCCTCTTCTGAGAGTGCCGGTATATAATAAAAATGATACGGCAAGTTATTGGGTTAGCAGTATAATATCGCTCATGCCGGAATAAATCAGTTGCTCCAGCCGTCCGCGATAGACTGACTGCAGGCTGTCCTGGCGCTTGCGCTCCTTTAGAAAATCTTCCTTCGTGTATTTCCACTCGCCTTTTTGGTCAATAACATCGGGAATATTCTGAATGGAATAATAGCGGTTAAGATAAATCGGTGCCAAATGGTCAGTTGAAATACCGCCGCTTGTGCGCCCCCACGAACCTGCATAATCGGCTGCAGGTGAAGGGGTAATTCCTAACAAACGGTCTATGTCGCTACGTTTGACAGTTGCAAATTCTTCAATGATTCCGCTCGCTGCAATCTCAAAATCGCTGCGCACATACGTGTTGTCCGGCTTGCGTACATCTACCCAATGCATGGGAAGTACTACATGGTTGTAACTGATGGTCAGATTCCATTTCCAGTCTGCGAGATACCATCCTTCTGTGGTGTCAACCTTGATAAAGGGGGCATGCCCTAAAAAGAACTCGCAGCATGTTCCGCCGGTGCTCAGGTCGCGCATCTTGTACTCTCCTTTGGCATTTGGCACCAGCATCACGTCCAAGCGGTGTATAGCTGCTTCCGGCGCAAACTTCACTAGGGTATAACTTGCCTCGCGGTATTGCTCACGCCATTCGGGACCGTTCGGATTGCATGAAACGAACCCAAAAGCCGCTAATATTATGGAGATATAATATAGTCGTTTCATCAATTGTTTCCTCCTTGTAATTAATGACGAAGGGTTAGCGGAATAATATCTTTATCCACGGGGTCTTGCGTCCCATTCTGCCATTAGGCAGATATTTCACAAGGTAAATAGCTCCGTGTTGGAATTCTGCTTCATTCAAAGGTATGACATTATGTGTCGCGCTGACAGGAATACTCTTGACTAACTCGCCTCTTGTTGAATAAATATTCACGCTGCCGTCTGACAGAGACTGCGGCAGATAGATAACATGCTTGCCCGGATCGTAATGGATTGAGTCATATGCCAGTGTCAGGCGCTTCGAATCTGCCGACTCGCCTTTCGGGGTGGTAATTACAACCGGCTGGCTAAGCGGGCTTAGATGTTCTTCGCAGCCTTTCTTTTCTGCGCATTGGATCCGCACATAGTAATCGGTATTCGGTATCAAATCATACGCATAGAATACGGTATAGGGTGCCTGGTTGCTCAAGTCTTGAGGAATAACAGCGCGGTCGCGACCTTTGTAGGTATATACCGTTTTCTTATTAAAGGTTGTGGTAAAAGCATCCAAGCATAAACCTTCTCCGCCGATGGAGGTGTAATCCAAACGGAAACGGCGATAAGCTTGCTCTTCAGTGAATGTCTTTGAATAGGTGAATTGCTTGGTATTCTTGCTAATACGGATTACGTCCAAGGTGTCTATACTCTTGTCGCTGAAACCGGTCAGATAAAGCAAGCCTACTTCGCTGTCTGTGGTTGCCGGTGCGTTCAGCCACATTCTTAACTCGACTACCGGCAACGGGAATATAGGACTGATGATATGTTCGCCGTTCTCTCTGAACCACATGGATACCGCACCGTCTTCTTTGGCTTTGGTGGTTGTTCGGTAGAAACTGGTGTACCAACCGGATTCTTGTACAGTAACTTCGTTGTCAAAACCTTCGAAACTTTCCATTAAAGACTCGGTACCTTCTTCCATATGATAGAGCGTCACGTAGTATTCTTCGGCATCTGCCTCCGGTTCCCAGCGTACTTTGAAAGTCGTCGGGGTTACTTCTTCCATACCGGTAATACTCGGAGTCTCGATGAGAACAGGCCGGGGACTTGTTCCTTGTACGGCCAGCGTACCTACGGATTTATCATGGCGCACGGTTACACTGCCGCGTTGAACATCGCAAACTTGTTTGCGGGGTGCATAGCGCACATAGATATCGGTCTCTAAAACGGAGTCCGCATTGACGCTCGCGGTAAGAGAATTGCTCCAGCTGATACTGTCCTGCGATATGGAGAAACCGCTTCCTGTTGCTGATATGGTTGCTGCAATTTCAGGGTCAAGACCTGTACCTACGATGCGCAATTTCTGACCGGGAGTCACGCCCCGCTTAGTGTCTGGATTATAGGTGCTTTGAATGACTGGAAATTCGGCGGGAAGGAACATGAAACCGTTCGATTTGAATGAGAATACCACATTCTGATTCACTACCGCTATATCCGTCAGCGGTTGTTCCACTATAGTGCCGTTGTGCAGCGTCGGGGTAAATGTGGTAACATTCTTCGTTCCGGGATATGTATCGCTGCCTGACGCATATCCTCTGACCCCGCCTGCTTCCTCTATGTCATAACGTAACGGATTGCCGTTGTTAGGAGAGTTGCTGCCCCATGCCGATGCGCTGTAATCAACATGCCATATGAGCAAGCCTGTACCCGGAAGACTCGTCGAGTGACGGTCCCAGCCAATGTTCTGACGGTTCTCGAGTAACCAGTACTCACTCGGATTGGCGGACTCCCAGCTTAGATTATGAGTCTCGTTTGCAATCAGGAAAATCTGTTTTTTCCCGTTCTCGATGGGCTCCAATGTATATAAGCCGGCATCGGTCAGTTGTACAGGCGTTACCCAGCCCAGTTCAAAACGCTCGCCGGCGGTATAAGATGGAGGAGTCTTGCCGTTGCCGTTGTAACTGCCCGAACACATGATATCCCATGAACCGATAGTGTATTGGTCCGAGTTGTCGGATGTGTCATAATAGTCAGCCAGACCCAGTACATGGCCGAACTCATGGCAGAAGGTTCCGATACCGCACATTGATGTGCCTGCAGAACCGCGCAATTCGGATGTACAAGCATAATCATATATCAGTTTGCCGTTAACGCGTTCGCCGCTGTTGACAATACTGCGGTGAGGCCATATGGTCGTGGATGAGGCTCCCTCTGCTTCATTATGACCGGCATAATAGACGAATACATTATCCAGCCGCCCGTCGTTATTCGTGTCGTATATGGACATATCTACACCCAATTCTTCTGACACTTTGTTGCACGCCTCTACTATCATTGAGCTTGTGTGCTTATCGTAGTATGCCGAATTATTGGAAAGGTCAACAGGACCGTAACAGTCAAAAATAGGGGAAAAGATACTGTCTGACGAGGCTATAAAGTAGTCGCGCGCAGAACCGACACCGCCGTTTTCGCTATAGCCGGATAAATTGAGCATTTTTTCGAAATCTTCGCGCGTATAGCGGAATTTGGAATCCGAGAAATTCACTAAAATCACTACGCTATGCGGAGAGCCGCTTAACGGGAAGGTTGCAGCAAACTCTTTTTGTTGCGCCACGCGGCGTGCCCTGCGGGCTTGCTCCGGTACTACTGCCACGCTCGCATCCTTAATCCACATGCCTTTCTCATCCAGACGGAGTGGGGTGCCGTCCAAAGAGGTATAATAACTATGGAACTCATCGCCTACCAACTTCAGCGTAATGGTACTTCCATCCGCCTGGGTTTTTACAATCGGTTCAGGAGTCGCCATCACGGCGTACGCTGCAAGGCTGAAGATACTTGCGCATAAGGATACTATGATTTTTTTCATATATGTATGAATTTTCCAAATTAGCGTGCAAAGTTACAACAAAAAATCTAGATATGCAACATTTTGACGATAAAAATTCATTTATGCTCGCATAAATTCAGTTTTAGCAGTAAAATATAGCTGGTTGCATACAAAAAATCCCGCATACTTGCAGGTATGCAGGATTTTTTGTAGAGCACTCGGAGAATTATTTGTGCATAAATACTTTGCTGTCCTTCAGGTTGCGGACGTTCGGTCTCTTCAAACCTTCCGCTTTTTTCAGCATAACAAGCGGTTTCTTGCTAACTGCACTTTCCGGAAGATTCTCGTAGTATTGGTCGTGACGGGGGGCAAATTGAGCAGGCTCTATGAGTTTGTCATTTTCATCTACTGCAAGACCATAAGCGCCTTCCATCCATGTGACATTCATTTTGTAGAATACGCCATCACTATAGTCCCCTAAGAAACCGTTTTTGATAAAGCCAAGGAAGTCAATTTCTTTTTGAGCATCCCAATCTATATAATGAATAGGTGCTCCTTTGAACGAACCGTCGCCTTCATATAAGGTATCTGTCAAATATTTGTACCACTCGGCAGCATCGGTCAGTGCACCTTCAGGGCATACTCCGGCTGAGTCTGCCGGCGATGCATTGGAGAAGAGAATTTCATTAGTCCATGCATATCCTGCATTGTCGCCCTCGGTGATAACTTCAATCGGGCAATCTACGAATGCCGTGAAACCGGCACCAACGGGGCCTGTACCTTGAACATAATCAATGCCTTCTCCGCAAAGAACGAAGGAACCCGCAAATTTTTGAACTTTGTACTCGACTCCTTTTGCACTTGTTACGATGTAGGGGTCACCGATTGCAGTTGAAATATCGGTCTCATCATATATCATTAATACAAGATTCCATGAAAGCATGTCATAAACACTTTTAACGGAAACTTTACATACTGCTTCCAATTCGCCTTTTTTGGCGGTTACGTTAGCCTCGCCGATAGACAGGGCCTCAAGGTTACCGGATTGGTCAACTTTAACGACAGCAGGATCGCTCGATGCCCATTCGCACTGAGGTACTTCAAGAGTTGTCGGCTCATAGAGAACCTGCAACTTCTGAGTGGCTCCCTCGGTCATTGTAATTGCTGATTCTTTGAAAGCAATTTTTGTGTAGGCGTTGCCCTCTTGCTTCTTGCAGCTTGCCAATGCTACAACGGCTGCTGCTAATACAATCAGATACTTTTTCATAATTCTGTTGTTTTAAAATTTGTTAATAAATAATTTTAAGCCTAATCCTTATTTCTTATGCGTAAGATTGGATTTGTTGCTGTTTCCGATATTCGGGTTGTAACGTGTCTCAGATGTAGGGATCTCACATTGGAACTGCTCGCCTGCAGGACTGGTAATATCCAGCGTGGACTCACCGCGGCTCAAGTGGTTCGTGCCCAAGGAACGTTGCTTCTCAAGGCGGCGGAGTAACTGCATGGAGTATCCCTCTCCCCACATCTCTACACGCCAGTTGTAGATGATAGCTTTTTTGACGTCATCGGTGCCGGAGAGTGAGGAAATCCAGGTGTTGTATTCTGCATCCTTGCCGTCCAAGATACGTTCGTCGCATAGTTGTTTCAGATATGCTACGGCTGTAGCATTGTCCCCGTCGCTCCATGCCGCCTCGGCAGCAATCAGGTATGCCACTTCCACGCGCATGAATACGTTGTCGCACAGCCAGTCACGGTCCACTTTATCCAAATCTGTTACGTGTTTGTATTTGGGGCTATAGAACTTGCCTTCCGGACAGTAAGGGAATTTTACATCGCCTGCGTTGAACCAGTTAACACGTGCGTCCCAGCCTTTGGCTGCTATCTCGTCATAGAGTTTGCTGTCAATACCTTTGGTATCGCCGGCAGCCGCATAACTATAACTATGAATATCTACCTGGCCGAAGAATGAGCCCAGAGCTGTTGTCGTTTCTACTGTTACGTCTTGACCCCACATCCAGTTTGCTGCCGTCACATCGGAGAAACCGGTGGTTGTCAACTCTTCGTACGGCAACAACGGATACTTACCGCCGTCAATCACTGCTTTAGCTTGCTCTAACGCAATCTCATAGCAGTTTTTGCCTGCTGCTATTTCGTAGTTCTTGTCGCCGTGGTTCAGCATAGCGTACGCCAGTATGAGACGCGCTACGTCGACATCAATCTCCAGTTTCGAACCACGTTGGTTATATTGGCTGTAGAAATCCAACAAGTCGATTGCAGCGGACAAATCCTCATAGACACGATCATACGCCTGTTGTACAGTAGATAGCGGAGCACCAAGGGTATCCGCTTTTACGTCCTTGCCTATATATATAGGAAGTGCTCTGGCGTCTAAATCCGCAGTTTGTTGGTCGCGTGGATCGGTGTAGATATCTAACAGGTTGGCATATGCCCATCCGCGGAGTGCCAGAATCTGGCCGTAATAGTAGCCGTTTTGTGCAATCACTTCGGTCGGCTCCTCTCCGCTCGTCATGCCTTCAAGGATGGCTTGTACGTCATTCTCGATGGCGATGTCGCAGATATTGGTCAGGTTGATAATCTCATAGTAGAATGACCATGCATAACTGCGGTTGTAGGCATAGTAATAACCGCGCTCATACATCTCAAACCAGCCGTAACTGGACTTTTTCATTGCCATATCGCCCGATTGGATATCGCTGTACATATCCAAAGAACGCTTTCCGAAAGTGTCATGGTCTCCGTATTCGTATAGTTTCGAATAGATACCGAAAATGGCACCTTGCAGACGGTCCGGTAACTTCTGATACTGCTCTTCAAGAAGCGTGGCTCCTTCCGGATATTGGGTTAAGAAACTATCACCGCAAGAGCTGAGACCCAAACCTAACACAAGGGTTGCTAATATATACTTTATCTTTTTCATAATTCTCAATTTTCAATTCTCAATTCTCAATTCTCAATTCTCAATTAGAACTGTATCTTAATACCTCCCATAACTGTGGACAGCGGGCTGTAGTCGCTATATCCGTTTGAACCATCCAAGGACATCATCGGGTTGTAACCGCGACGTGCTGTTGCGATAGCCAAGTTGTCTGCGGAAACCCAAAGCTGCAGGTTATTGAGTTTAATCTTTTCAATCAACTTCTTCGGGAACTTATAGCCCAAATTGATGTTGTTCAGCGAGAGGAAGGAATTGCTGGTAAGGAATCGGTCACTTGGTATGTTTGCACCATCGTCAGCGCCGTTGCTCAAACGCGGAATATTGGTGTTTCTGTTGGTATCCGACCATGCGTTCTTGATATCCTTGTGCCAGTTCATACTACCAATGCGGTCGCTGTGCATCAGGAGGGCGTACATTTTGTCATATCCGTATCCGCCGATACGATAGCTGCAGCTTACGCTCAGCGTTACGCCGTATGCCTCGAAATCAACTCCGAAACCACCATCCAAATCCGGCATGGCACTTTTGCCGGTATAGTTGCTTCCGGCATACGTGTACTCGCTACCGGGTACTGTGGTTTCTTGGATGTTTGCATTCGGATGCTTGAGTTTGTACTCATAAACCGAAGCGATATAGTTATCCCCGGACTCGCCTTCCAGGATCGTGGTTGCGTCCGTATGTCCGAAACCGCCTTTGTTAGCATCATAATATGCGGTATAGAGAGCCTCTCCATGCTCGTTCACGCCGGCATAATGTATCATGTACCAATCGTATGTAGAGTGACCTACGGACATACCGCCTGACATTACCATACGCTGAGGAATACCATTCTCATATCCGTCAATAGGCATCAACAGCATTTTGTTGCGGTAGTAACCTCCGTTCAGACGAACATCCAATTTGATATTACGCATATCCACAGCGTGTGCCTTAAGAGCGAACTCGACACCTTGGTTTTCCATCGCTGCATCATTGACATAGTAACTGGCATAACCCAGAGATGTAGCTACCATACGCGGGAACAACATGTTGTCCGTCATCTTATAGAAATAATCAAACTCTACATCCAGATATTTTGCAAGAGAGAATTCCAAACCAAGGTCGATAGTACTGGTGCGCTCCCATGTCAACTCAGGGTTGCCTTTGTAACTCCATACATATCCCTTGTTATCATTCACATTTGTTACGTCATATCTGTCGGTGAACATCATGTCGCCGATATCCTGGTTTCCTAATACACCCCAACTCAGACGCAACTTACCATTTTTAATCCAGTCTGCCGCCGTTGTTCCTTCAAAGAAATGCTCGTTGGTGAAACTCCAAGCAGCTCCGACAGAACCGAAGTGTCCCCAGCGGTGACCTTTGGCAAACTTGGACGAACCGTCTGCACGATAGTTGGCTGTGATATGGTAACGGCTGTCGTATTCGTAGGTCGCTGTAGCCAGTGCAGACTCCAACGTGCTCGTACGGGCATATCCCTCTACGCCATCCATGCTGACACCGTTACTCAACTGGTTTACGTTATCCTCCACGATATTCTTCTTATAACCATATTGCATGTTATATGTGAAATAAGTGGTTTCATGTCCCGCCATTACGCGGATTGTGTGCTCGCTGAATGTTTTGTTGTACTCCAATAACTGGTTGCTCGTAACAGCAAGGTAGTTGTACTGAGTTTGGCTGACACGACCCACATTGGCTGCGTTGCCATAATATTTGTTAACCAATGCGTTGATGTTGTTGTTCATGTATTGAGCGCCTAAGTTTATAGTGAACTTCAATCCTTCATAGAGTTTGAACTCCAGGAATGTGTTCGCTACGGTCTGATGGCGAACTGTACGTTGTTTGTCCCATTCCAGCGCACCGGCAGGGTTGATTCCGAACGAATAGGGACGTCCGCCTTCTTCACTGATGTTCGAGTTACCGTTGTCGCCATAGTCATACATCTTGCCGCCTGTCTTCGGATCTACTCTCGGTTGTCCGGTTGCAGGGTCATATACATATACCGGATAGATGGCGGGAATCTGGTTGACGAATGCAAAACCGTTGTTCGCGTCTTCTCCCTGTCCCGGGTTGCTGATAGCTGCATATGAATACTGGATATTCAATCCTCCCTTCAACCATTTTTTAGGTTGATAGTTGACGTTGGCACGCGCGTTAAAACGCTGGAAATCAGATGCAGTATAATATCCTTCGTCCTTGAGGTAACCGAAACTGGTATAGTAATTCAGTTTGTCGTTACCGCCGCTGATTTTGGCAGTGGCTTCCAGTTTCAAACCATTGTGGAACAAGGTGTTGTACCAACTGGTCATATTCTGGAATTGTGCCAGACGCTGTGCGTCGGAAGCAAACGTCGGGTTAACGTTTCCTGCTGCGTCATACGAATTAATCAGCAGGTTGCCCGCTTTGTCCCAGAGATTGTAAATAACAGGAATACCATTGGCTCCAAAGAGGTTGTTGTTGGCATATTTGATGGCGCTGTTCTCCGTTTTGTTTAAGATATTATGTTGTTGGGTGTACAAACTTTGCCATGCTAACACCATATAGTCTTCCGGTGTGTCAATCACATCGTACATAGGCAACAGGCGCATGTTTGCACCGCCTTTCACGTCAATCTCAATCTTGCCTTCATCGCCGTTCGAACTACCTTTCTTTGTGGTAATCACGATTACACCATTGGCACCACGGCTACCATACAACGAGGTGGCTGTAGCGTCTTTCAGAATAGTGGTGGAAGCGATATCACCCGGGTCAATAGAACTAATCGAACCTGCGTCCAATGGAATACCGTCTACTACATAAAGAGGGCTGCTGCTCGCACTGATAGAACCGATACCGCGGATACGGATGTCCGCAATCGTACCCGGCTGACCGCTGGAGGTAACAACCTGTACGCCGGCGCTCTCACCCGCCAGAGCCTTGGTAATATCAGACGGATTCTTCTTCTCGATATCCTCTGCTTTTACAGTCTCCACCGATCCTGCGAAACCACCCTTGCTCACGTTACCATAACCGGTAACGACAACTTCTTGGATAACTTCGCTGTTCTCCTCGAGTGTAACCCGGATGTTCTTGCCGGCAGGCACTTCCTGAGTAGCCATTCCGACGAAACTGACTACCAGTGTCTTCACAGACTCCGGTACGTCCATCTCAAACTTACCGTCGTAGTCCGAGATTGTACCTTGTGTGGTCCCTTTAGCCTGGATGCTCGCGCCGATTACCGGCTCGCCTTTGGCATCCACTACCACACCGCTAACTTGTTTCTCAGCATACAAGCCAACGCTCAATGCCGCAAGAAAAAGTAGTGTTAAAATCTTCTTCATCATTTATTATTGTTTGTTAAACTTAAATTGCAGTTATTCCTTCGCGTGCGTACGTATATGTATAATATGTATAATATGCGTATACGTATACGTATATATTAATATAAGGAATACGCATACGCGCACAAATGAAAAATCGCGCAAAGGTACTGCTTTTTTTTTATATGACCAAATATTTTGGCAGAAAAATGCGAAATTCCGCGAAAAAGGCAATTTTGTAACAACTAAATTGCAAAAATGCCCTAAAATTTGCAGAAATGAAAGAATTTTGGCTATTTGTATGTCAAAATGTAAGTATTTTCTGTTGTTAACACCTCTCGGGCTATTTGTTGGAGTTGACAAATGGTAGAACAAACTATTTTGTCAAACGTCTCGGACCATGTAGGTGCAGTACCAAAATACAACATGGATTTCGCCATAGTCAAGGCACTGCTTTCTTGGTTTTGTGCCGAGATGGCCATCTGTCCACGCAGTTGCTGTAGGGCCTGCCGAAGACCGCTTTCGGACAAAGGTGTCGTACATAGTTTGTCCAATTCCTGCCGAACCAGTGCCAGGCTTTGGTCATAGTCTTCTGGGTCGCAAGCCCAGTAAATACACCAATAACCGGCATCGCTCAGGGGCGTATAGTTTGACTCGACGGTATATACCAGTCCTTTGCTTTCGCGCAGGCTCAGGTTCAGGCGGCTGTTCAGACTTCCGCCGCCGAGGATATTATTGAGCAGGAACATCGCGAGTTGGTTCTCATGGCCGATGGGGTAGGCGTGTCCGCCGAGCATAGCGTGTACCTGGTGGGTGTGCTTACGGAAAGACCGCTCCCTTTCGGTCGCTGTTAGACCGGCTTCGCCTGTAAGACCGCGTTGCTGTAGTACCGCTTTGCTGCAAGACCGCTCATATTCATTCGCTGTAAGACTGGCTTCGCCTGTTAGATGACCGAACTCTTTCTCTGCGAGACGGAAAAAACGGTCCGGCTTGACGTCGCCCTGACAGAAAACGACCATCCTTTCCGGGGTATAATGGCTTTTCATCCATTCGAGGGGGTAGGAAGGTTTGCTGCTGATGTGCCTAAGTGTTTTGCGGGTGCCCAAGATAGGCATCGCAAGACTGCTGCCTTCGAAGATGAGACTCTCAAAATCATCATAGATCAGCTCGGAAGGCGAGTCGTTGTAACTCTCTATTTCGTCCAGAATGACCATCCGCTCCTTGTCCGTCTCCTCTTTTTTGAAGGCGGGATGCAGAATCATTTCAGCTATCAGGTGCAGCGTCAATTGGACGTGTTCGGCGAGAATAGCGGCATAGAAAGTGGTTTCCTCTTTGGTCGTATAGGCGTTTATCTCACCGCCGATGCCCTCGATAGCATGGATAATCTGTCGCGCCGAATGGTGGGTAGTGCCTTTGAATACACAATGCTCTATGTAATGCGCCATGCCGTTTTCTTCGGGAGTCTCATGTCGCGTCCCGGCGCCGACCATCACACCCACGTACGCGACGGGAGAAGGTGTCCAATGATGGACGATTTTTACGCCATTTTGCAAAATATGATAAAAAGTTTGGCTATTTTCTTGCATAATTCAAAATTTCTTTGTACCTTTGCACGCTTTTTCCTTCGGGGCCCCGGAACAAACCAACGAAGTGTTTGTTGTGGGGAGAGCGTAGCGCAAGGCGAAAATTCATATGAGCGACTAGGTCGCGAGTCGTATTGAACCTTAGCGTAAGCGAGCGGCATTGGCGGAATTGGTAGACGCGCCAGACTTAGGATCTGGTTCCGAGAGGAGTGAAAGTTCGAGTCTTTTATGCCGCACTGTATGAAACATTTTTCTTATATTGCTTTTTTCGCAATCTGTATTACGCTCACTTCGTGTCTTGATAAAGCAGTGTCCACCCCTGAGTTGCGTGTTTCCAATGTCTTGGTGCGTACAACGCATGCCGGTGTGCAGGATACGGTTCGTCTCTCGGACAGTCTTAATATAGGCGATACGCTCAGGCTCGGTATGTTGCTTCATGGCGGATTCAATTACCTTGTTTCTTTTGCGGTATTGACAGACACTTCGGCTGTCAGTGTAGCGTTGGAGGCGGACTCGGTCTTGCAGACACTGCTGGCTGCCGGAACGGATTTGGACGTGGCAAAGATGAATTTTATTCCTGAAAAAGTAGTAGCCTGCACGCCTAAACTGCGTTTTGTGCCCCGCAAGTCCGGCTCACATCTCATGTCCTTCGTCATCACCTCGGATGCAGGCGAGGGATATTCACCCAGAACATATACGTACGAGCCTTTAGTCCGTTGATTTGGCTTCCTGCCACAGTGCTTCCAGTTCGTCCAAACTCATCTCCGACAACTGTTTGCCGGCCTCGCGTGCCCGTTCTTCTACGTAGTTGAACCGGCGGATGAACTTGATGTTCGTCTTCTCCAATGCATTGTCCGGGCGGATCTTGTACAGGCGTGCAGCGTTGATAAGCGAGAAAAGCAGGTCGCCGAACTCCGCTTCCATCCCCTTGCTACATGGTGCATCGGTCTTTATACTAAGGAGCTCGTCTTCGAATTCCTGTATCTCCTCCTTCACTTTGTTCCACACATCTTCGCGTTTCTCCCAGTCAAACCCGACGTTCGCTGCTTTGTCTTGGATGCGGTAGGCTTTCACCAGACTCGGCAAACTGTCCGGAATGCCGCCCAAAACCGTTTTGTTGCCGCCTTTCTCCTTGAGTTTGACTTGCTCCCATAGATGGCTGACTTCTTCAGCATTTTTGGCAGCTTCGTCTCCATAAACATGCGGATGGCGGAAAATGAGTTTGTCGCAGAGTCGGTTGCATACATCCGCAATGTCGAAAGAATCGCGCGGCTCGTCTTTCCCTGACGAGCCGGAGAAATTCCATTTCGTCTCGCTGCCCATTTTGGCGTAGAAAACCACATGTAACAACACATCGCCGAGTTCTTTGCTGATCTCAGTCATGTCTTGTTTGCTGATGGCTGTTGCCAGTTCGTATGTCTCCTCAATGGTGTTCTGGCGCAGGCTGTCAAACGTCTGCTTCCGATCCCACGGACATTTCTCGCGCAGGTCGTCCATGATATCTAACAACCGCCCGAATGCGGCCAGTTTTTCTTCCCGTGTATGCATTATGGTTCGTAATTATGCAGGCTCAAATTGCCCTTGTCGTCAAGTTTGGCGTATGTCCATTGCTTGAAGCAGTCCCCGAGGATGACCACACGGCTGCCCGAAGCAATCTGCAGGTCCAGCTCAATATGCCGGTGTCCGAAAATATAATAGTCGCGATGGTTGCCGATCCGCTCCTGGTCTTTGGCGAAAAGGACCAGCTCTTCCTTGTCTTCTCCTTTGTACGGGCATGGATTGGCTATCTCTTTGAGACGGCTCTTTTTCGCCCATCCGTAACCGAATTTGTTGCCCCAAGCGGGTGGCAGGCTGCGGAAACAGAACTGCAGAAACGGGTTGCGGAAAATCCTGCGTAAACGCATGAATTGTTTTATTTTGCGCTGTATATCCTTTGGATATAGTTTCTCCCAGTCGGTAGGTAACAGCCCGTCGCCGTGCGCAAGGAAAATGGATTTCCCGTAGCGCTTGATGGTACATGGCTCATAGTGTACGGCCGCACCGCTCAACTGGTCAATGCCGCCGAAAGTCCATAGGTCATGATTGCCCGTGAAGAAATGTACACGGATGCCCTTTTGGATCAATTTGCGCACTTCTTTGAAGAAAGGCGAGAATTGGCGTTTCCCCTTGTCATGGTGAAAATACTCCATCCAAAAATCAAAGATGTCGCCTAACAGATAGATAGATACAGCATCCTCGCTCATCATCTCCAGCATGTCAATCAGTCTCTTTTGCTGCACCCATCCGCGCTCTATCGCCAGACTGCCTAAATGTGCATCGCTTAAAAAATAAATCATAAATCAAAGTACAATTTACAGGAACCCCAGTTCTAACTTGGCTTCTTCAGACATCATGTCTTTGTTCCATTCGGGGTCAAAGACAATGTTCACGTTTACATCTTTGATACCATCCACGCTGCCTACTTTTTGCCGGATATCCTCGACGATGAAGTCGCCTGCAGGACATGAAGGCGCCGTCAGTGTCATCGTGATGTCGCATACCCCGTCCGGCTTGAGGTCAATGTTGTATATGAGCCCCAAGTCATAGACGTTGACCGGAATCTCCGGATCAAACACTGTCTTGAGCATGCGCAGTATAGCTTCTTCTGTTTCTAAAAATTCATTCATTGTTTTTTTATTCGCTCTTTTCAGCCGCAAAACGGCTGCAAAAGTACTGCTTTTTTTTGACATACGCAAATCTTTGCATATTTTTACACAAAAAAGCGGAATATATGGCATATGCGGAGTATGCGTAAATTTGGCGGGTAATCCGTCGGGATACGGAATATCTTCTATTTGATAAAATTATTGCGTAAAGATTTGCGTATGTCAATTATTTTTTGTATCTTTGCGGCCGATTTTGCTTAAATGGAGGAAAACGGACTCATATTCAGATGTTTCGCGAGCGGAAGTAGCGGCAATTGTTACTACTTGGGCACTCGTCAGCGCGGCATTCTTATCGATGCCGGTATCTCTGCGCGCACGATACAAAAATATCTGCGCGAGATGGGTCTTGATTTTCAAAACATCATGGGCGTTCTTATTACTCATGACCATGCCGACCATATCCGTGCAGTCGGGACTCTTGGCGAACGCGTCAAACTCCCTATTTATACGACTCCTGAAATTCACGAAGGTATCGACCGCAATTACGGTGTGCGTGAGAAACTGCGCACCAGCCGGCGGTTCTTCAAAAAGGGTGAAGAATGGGAACTATTCGGCATGACCATCAACACCTTCGGAATCGAGCATGACTCAACAGACTGTCTGGGCTACAGTATAGACTGTCAGGGACAGCGCTTTGTGCTGATGACCGACTGCGGAAGCGTGAATGAGGAAATGGAAGCCTATATCCGGACCGCCAATCACTTGGTAATAGAGGCTAATCATGATGAGCATATGCTGCTCAACGGTCCGTATCCTACCTATCTCAAAGAGCGTATTCTCAGCCCTCGCGGACATCAGAGTAATGACACATGCGGAGAACTGCTTGAGCGCAACTGGCATCCCGACCTGCGGAACGTATGGTTATGCCATCTGTCGCTGGAAAACAACGATCCCGCGGTAGCCTATAATACTGTCCGCTCCTATCTTGAGGAGATTGAAATAGAAGCCGGCAAAGATATTTTTATCAAACCTCTTGAGCGCACATCGCCGAGTCCGGTGTACGAGCTCAATGACAAAATGATTACAGAATAATATGGAACGACTGGTCATTATCCCTACTTACAACGAGAAGGAGAATATAGAGGCAATTATTACCGCAGTGATGGAATTGCCTATCTTATTCCATGTGCTTGTCATTGATGACGGTTCGCCTGACGGAACGGCGCAAATAGTCAAACGAATGATGCAAGGCAAGTATAAAGACTGTATCTTTCTCATTGAGCGCTCCGGGAAACAGGGGCTTGGAACAGCCTATATAGCCGGTTTCAAATGGGCAATTGAGCATAAAGCAAATTATATCTTCGAGATGGATGCCGATTTCAGCCATAATCCGCAGGATTTGCTTAAGTTATACGACGCCTGCGCCAACAAAGGTGCCGATTTGGCAATCGGCAGCCGTTACGTGACGGGTGTCAACGTCGTAAACTGGCCAATGGGACGCGTGTTGATGTCGTATTTCGCCTCCAAGTATGTGCGGTTCGTTCTCGGCGTGGATATACATGATACAACAGCAGGATTTGTTTGTTACCGCCGCCGTACGCTCGAGACAATCGAACTGGATAAGATTCGTTTCAAAGGATATGCTTTCCAAATAGAAATGAAATTCACAGCGGCGCAATGCGGCGCAAAGATAATCGAAGTGCCAATCGTCTTTGTCAATCGCGTTCTGGGAACAAGCAAAATGTCGGGTGGTATTTTCAGCGAAGCACTGCTTGGAGTCATACGTCTTAAGATATCTTCGTGGTTCAGAAAATATCCAAAATTATAAATGACAAAATGATTAATGGTTTTATGACCTTAGAACAAACAATATCTTCTCTCGCAAAATCAGCAGTCCGGTCGCTATACGGAGTGGAAGCCGCCGATTCGCAAATCCAACTGCAAAAAACCCGTCCTGAGTTCGAAGGAAACATCACTCTGGTGGTGTTCCCATTTGTCAAAGCTGCTCGCAAAGCGCCGCAAGTAGTGGCGGCGGAGATAGGAGAGGTCCTGGCAAAGAACCCTATTATTTCCAAATACAATGCAGTGCAGGGTTTCCTGAATCTGTCTGTTTCTGATAATTTCTGGGTAGAGCAACTCCGGACTATTGATGCTGACGAACACTACGGTCGGTTCAACCGCCCTTCGGAAAAAGCCTTTCCGCAGAATAAAGAGGGAGTCTCTCCCCTCATGATGGTTGAGTATTCATCCCCGAATACCAACAAACCGCTGCATTTGGGACATGTGCGCAATAATCTGTTGGGTTTCTCCATCGCGCAGATCCAAGAGGCCAACGGATGGAAAGTAGTCAAAACGAATATCGTTAATGACCGCGGAATCCACATCTGCAAATCGATGCTTGCCTGGCTCAAATACGGGAATGGCGAAACACCTGAAAACAGCGGAAAGAAAGGGGACCACCTCATAGGAGACTATTATGTACGTTTTGATAAAGAGTACAAAAAACAGATTGCCGAACTAATGGCAGCCGGCAAGGATGAAGAAACTGCAAAACGTGAGGCGCCGCTTATTTTGGAAGCACAAGAAATGCTCCGTAAATGGGAAGCCAACGACCCGGAAATACGTGCCCTCTGGAAGAAAATGAACGAATGGGTCTATGCCGGTTTTGACGAGACCTACCGTCGTATGGGTGTTTCGTTTGATAAGATTTATTATGAGTCGAATACCTATCTGGAAGGCAAGTCGGAAGTGGAGAAAGGTTTGGCTTCCGGTCAGTTCTACCGCCGCGAGGACGGTTCCGTATGGGCGGATCTCGCCAAAGACGGATTGGATGAGAAACTGCTGCTGCGCTCGGATGGCACGTCGGTCTATATGACGCAGGATATTGGTACCGCCAAACTGCGTTTCCGGGATTATCCGATTGATAAAATGGTCTATGTGGTAGGCAATGAACAGGAGTATCACTTCAAAGTGCTGTCTATCCTGCTTGACCGTCTTGGTTTCCCGTTCGGTAAAGAGTTGGTGCATTTCTCGTACGGAATGGTGGAATTGCCGAACGGCAAGATGAAAAGCCGCGAAGGAACGGTTGTCGATGCCGACGAACTGATGGATAAGATGATCGCTGATGCACTTAAAATCAATGAAGATCGTGCTACCCAATCTCCCTCCCTTGAGGGGAGGGACGGGGAGAGGTTGGAGATTGCACGTAAAGTGGGCCTTGGAGCACTCAAATACTTTATCCTAAAAGTTGATCCGCGTAAAAACATGCTCTTCAATCCGGCGGAATCAATTGACTTCAATGGCAATACAGGACCTTTTATTCAATATACATACGCGCGCATACAAAGCGTTTTGAGAAAAGCGGAGGAGACTGGTCAGCGAAATGCCAAATTATCGGATCAGCTGAATCTCGAAGAAAAAGAACTGGCGTTAATACAGCGGTTGACCGAGTACCCGTCAACGGTACGTACAGCTGGTGAAGAATTCTCGCCGGCGGTGATTTGCAACTATGCCTATGCGTTGGCATGTGACTTCAATTCATTCTATCATGATTTGAGTATTCTTAATGAGCCGGATGCGGAAAAACGGACTTTGCGGCTTATGCTCGCAAAAAATGTTGCGAAAATACTTTGTTCGGCGATGACTCTCCTCGGAATAGAGATGCCGGAAAGAATGTAAAAAAAAAGAAGGTTGTCTTGCCTTCTTTTTTTGTAATTCTTCGAACTACGAAAGGTAAAAAAGAAGGTTGTCTCACGACAACCCAACCTTTTCATTTAACCTTAAATCTAATACCATGAAAAACACGGTGCAAAAGTACTGCTTTTTAATCATATAGCCAAATAATTTGGCAAAAAAGTGTTAAAAATTCAAATTTTGCAATGTTAGTTTTGCAAAATGATACAAAGTAGCGGTCTGAAAATGGCAAATTGCGATGTTTAGTCGCACAGTGAAAACAAGTCTGCTCGCGGGTTAACCAGCATAACAGGAACCAGTGCGCGTTGTATGGCTTTCCGCTCCGGAGGACCGAATAATATATCATCCAATCCATATTCTCTGCTTGCTGTCAAAATCAGCAAGTCATGCTGAAAGTCACGCTGTCGTTCACTTGCCTCCTGTATCAATGAGAAAGAATCTTTGCGTGCTTGTGCTATTTCGTATGAAATCTGTTCTCCGGATTGCTCTGCTACCGCATTAATATGGGTTACAATACGGTTGACATTCTGCTTGGCGTGAGATCCGTAGTCATTGGCCAGTAGCAAGATTATATGCGCACCTGTCTTGCGGGCAAGGTATGTGCAAATTTCTGCTTTGTAGGTCTCTTCTTCCAGCATGGAAACAGGTACCAGCAGCCGCCTTAACGGCTTGATTGTCATCGTGTCGGTAACAAAAACATATGGACGCCTTTCTTCACGGCATTCATTGAGATAATGCTGAATGGTGCGCTTGTTATTTGCGCATTCTATAAGCCGTATGTCTTCGTTGTTGTCCCAAATCATTTTGTCTCCCAATGAATAGTGTCCATCGTGTGGCGGTATTGTTTAGCGGCAGCGGCATGGTTGCTATAGGCGGAAGAGAAGATATGGGTGCCGTTCAGTTCCGGGTTCGCGCACATGAACAGATAATCCGTTTTCGGAGCATTGAGCACATAATCCATTGAGGCCGGTGCCGGACAGCGGATAGGTCCCGGCGGCAGCCCGGGATATTTATATGTGTTATATGGCGAATCAACAGCCAGATGTCGGTACAGCACACGTTTCAGTTTGAAATCTCCTACGGCGTACTTGACCGTCGGGCATGCTTGAAGTGCCATCCCTTTGCGCACGCGGTTGATGTACAGGCTTGCAATAATCGGCATTTCGCGCGGGTTATGGCTCTCGCTCTCTACGATAGAGGCGATAATTGCCACTTCGATTGGAGTGAGGCCTATTGAGTCTGCCTTGGCGCGGCGTTCGCTATTCCAAAAAACATTGTATTCCTTCTGCATGCGCTTGAAAAGACCTTCCGGCGTAATGTTCCAATACACCTCATAGGTATTGGGGATAAATAGGCAGCGGCTGGTCTCTTTGTTTAGCCCGTAGGGCGCCAAAAAGTCTTCATCTTCAAGGTATTGCAGCAATGTAACACTGTCCATCAATAGGTGGTTCGTTACTTTGCCTGCCAGTTCTTCACGGGTGCGGACAAAGTGATTCCATGTGATGCGAACCGGTGTCTGATAACCGAATTTAAGGCGCTCGATGATTTCCCGGTCGCCTATCTGCGCAGGAAAAACATAGTGACCGGGTTCCGGCTTGTTAAGCATAAAATAGCGGATATGCAAGGCCAAATCCGTCTCGGAACTGATTTCGTAGTCTTCGCGCAATAGTTGCATCACGGAATCAACCGTCGCGCCCGAATAGATGTTGTAGCTATGCTCCATGTCATCTTTGGCGCGGAAATTGCATATGTGCCAACGGTAGTATTGTTCTGCAACGAAGGTGCCGGTCATCGCTAGAATCACTCCGGCGATGATGAGGATAGTGCGAAGTATGTAGCGTTTTTTTATCATACTATTTGCCTCCTACCAATCGTTTTATTTCTGATAATTTATTGAGTGCTTCAAGAGGCGTTAGATTATTAATATCCAGGCTCTTGACTTCATCACGTATTTGTTCGAGCACAGGGTCGTCGAGTTGGAAGAAACTCAGTTGCATGCCTTCACGGCTCTCGCCTATATGCTCAATCGGTTTGGCGATTTCTCCGCTTTTGGCAGCACGCTCAAGGTCGGCGAGAATACGGTTCGCACGCTCAATGATGGATGCCGGCATACCTGCGAGTTTTGCCACATGGATACCGAAACTATGCTCGCTGCCGCCGCGTACCAATTTGCGCAGGAAAATAACTTTTCCATTTACTTCACGTACGGACACATTGTAGTTACGGATACGTTCAAAAGTTTTCTCCATTTCGTTCAACTCATGATAATGCGTGGCGAACAACGTCTTGGCGTGGCCGCGGTTCTCATGGATATATTCGACTATTGCCCAAGCAATCGAGATTCCGTCGTACGTGCTTGTTCCACGGCCCAACTCGTCGAACAGTACCAGGCTTCGCTCGCTCAGGTTGTTCAGAATAGAGGCGGCTTCGTTCATTTCCACCATAAAGGTTGATTCGCCGAGTGAGATATTATCGCTGGCTCCGACGCGCGTGAAAATCTTGTCAACAATGCCGATAGAGGCGCTGTCGGCAGGTACGAACGAACCCATTTGTGCGAGTAGAACGATAAGGGCTGTCTGGCGGAGCAGGGCGGATTTACCGGCCATGTTGGGACCCGTGATAATGATGATTTGCTGGCTGTTGTTGTCTAATAGCACATCGTTGGCAATGTATTGTTCCCCGGGCGGCAGTTGTTGCTCAATCACAGGGTGACGGCCTTGCCGGATATCAATCACAAGGCTGTCGTTGATATCCGGACAGACATATCTGTTTTCCGAGGCAACGGTGGCGAACGACAGCAGACAGTCGAGTTGAGCCAGTACGTTGGCATCCAGTTGCATCTGAGGCACCCATTCGGTGAGTGCCAGCATCAACTCCTGATACAGGCGGTTTTCAATAATCTGGATGCGGTCTTCAGCGCTTGTAATCTTTTCTTCGTAGGTCTTCAATTCGTCTGTTATATACCGCTCGGCGCCTACAAGGGTCTGCTTGCGAATCCATTCGGGCGGCACTTGGTCTTTGTATGTATTACGTACCTCTAAATAATAGCCGAAAACATTGTTAAATCCTATCTTGAGGCTCTGGATGCCGGTACGCTCAATTTCGCGCTGTTGTATCTGGAGCAGATAGTTTTTCCCGTCGGACTGTATAGCGCGCAACTCATCTAACTCGGTATCTACGCCGCGGGCTATGGTGTTTGGTCTGCCTTGTGCCAACGGCGGGTCCGGCACTATCTCATGTTCGATGCGTGTGCGCATTTCGGCGCAGGGATCCAACTGCTCGCCTAACAGGCTCAGGTAGGCATTGTCCTTCGCAGCCTCGCATATATCCTTGACCGGTTTGACTGCGCGAAGTGCCCTACCGAGTTGAACCATCTCACGCGGACCGATACGGCCGGTGGAGATTTTGCTTACAATACGTTCCAAATCCCCTACCTGGCTTAGTGCCTCGCGTAGTGTCTCGCGTGCTTCGGGGTTTCGGAATAAGTGTTCCACTACCGTCTGGCGGTTACGTATCGGGCGGACATCTTTAAGCGGGAAAGCAAGCCAGCGATGAAGCAAACGCCCTCCCATCGGAGTTATCGTGCGGTCGATTACATTGTATAACGTGCGGCTCTCATCTGTCTGACCGCCAATAAGTTCAAGATTGCGGATAGTGAATTTGTCAAGCCATACATATTTGTCTTCCTCTATACGGCTCAAATGCTGGATATGTCCTGTTTGCAAGTGTTGCGTCATATCGAGGTACATCAGAATACCTCCTGCAGCCGTTACGCCTGCCGGCATTTTGTCGAGTCCGAAGCCTTTGAGCGAACTGACACCCCATAACTTCTGCAAACGCTCGCGGGCGGTACTCTCGACTAACATCCAGTCCTCTAACTCAAAGGTGAAGTATTTGCTGCCGAATAAGTTCTCCACTTCCGCTTTACGGCCGCGAAGAAAAAGAACCTCTTTGGGTGCAAAATTGGTAAGCAGTTTGTCTATGTAGCTGCCATCTCCCTGACCGGCAACAAATTCGCCGGTCGATATGTCCAGAAAAGCGACGCCAATCTGGCCGCTACCGGCACTGCGCGAGTTGCTGAAATGCAGGCATGCCACCCAGTTGTTTTCTTTCTGTGTTAGTGTGGTGTCGGAATAACTCACGCCCGGCGTCACGAGTTCTGTCACGCCGCGTTTGACCAGTTTTTTTGTCAGTTTAGGGTCTTCCAATTGGTCACAAATGGCGACACGCAGGCCTGCGCGTACTAATTTGGGAAGGTATGTGTCAAGAGCATGGAAGGGAAAACCCGCCATTTCTAATGCTTGAGCGGCTGTACTGCCTCCGTTGCTGCGGTGAGTCAGGGTAATATTCAGTATCTTGCTTGCCTTGACAGCGTCTTCTGCATACGTCTCGTAGAAATCGCCGCAACGGAATAGAAGCATGGCATCGGGGTATTGTGTCTTGATATCCCGGAACTGCTTCATCATGGGAGTCATCTCTTCATTCTTCGCCATATCTGTTCAAACCAATTTTGCGCTGCAAAATTACTAAAAAAAAATGACATGAGCAAATTTCATGTCATTTTTTATGTATTTCCGCGACCTGCCCGCGACCTCACTGTACCATCGGGGCCAGTGTATAGCCTTGCGCTTGCAGCCATTCGATAGCTCGCGGGAGTACGGCGAGCATACGTTCGTCGGATTTGACGGAATCGTGAAAATTAATGATGGTACCCGGACGTGTTTCCCGCTGTATGCGTGCAAGCATATCTTCCGGTGTGACGGACTTGTCGTAATCGCGCGTGAGAATATCCCAATAAATAAGTTGATAGCCCATTTTGGTCAATGCCCGTCTCTGCCAGAACCATGCTTTTCCGTATGGTGGACGGAAAAGGGGTGGGGTAGAAATATGGCTGCCAATAGCCTTCTGGCACTTTTCTATATTGGCTAAGTATTCCGACAGGGTATATCTGAAACCTTTGAGATGGTTGTAGGTATGGTTTCCGACGGAGTGACCGGCTGAAACAACCTGCTCAAACACTTCGGGATGTTTGTCAATATTCTCACCCACCATAAAGAAAGTTGCTTTGACATGATATCGCGCTAAAATATCCAATACTTTTGGTGTCACCTCGGGAATAGGTCCGTCGTCAAAAGTGAGATAGACCGCTGTGCCCGTACGGAAAATACCATACGGGTACATGTGTTTGGCTATGTCGCAGAGCGTGTTTACCATGCGAGAGAAGAGGCGCCGAGAATTGCGGCGTCTGAGTCTTTTAGGATGGAAATGGATACCGGGATTTTCCCCTTCCATATAGGCATTAAGTTGTCGTCCAACGCCTCACGGATAGGATCCATAATCCAATGACCGGACTTGGTCAATCCGCCAAAGAGAATAATCGCCTCCGGACTGGAGAAATGCACGAAGTCTGCCAGTTTCTGTCCTAACAAATGACCTGTGTAATCAAAGATTTGCTTTGCTACAAGGTCGCCTTTCTCCGCTGCATCGAATACATCTTTGGAAGTGATATGGTCTATATCCGGCAGATTGCGCAGCAGAGTGGGCTGGGTAGTGGAAGTAACAATTTCTTTTGCTGTCCGCGCAACACCGGTTGCCGACGCATAGGCTTCAATGCAACCCTTCTGACCGCATCCGCAAAGACGCCCGTTACCGGAGTGGTCGATCTTGCAGTGACCTAATTCTCCGGCAAAACCATCGTGACCGTACAGCAGTTTGCCGTCAATAACGATACCGGAACCGACACCCGTTCCAAGAGTGATGACGATGAAATTTTTCAACCCGCGTGCCGAACCATATATCATCTCTCCCCGGGCCGCCGCGTTGGCGTCATTCGTTATGGTACATTTGATACCCATACGTTCAGTGATCAGTTTGGCGAAAGGAACAACCCCTTTCCACGGCAGATTAGGCGCCTGCTCAATACACCCGGAATAAAAATTGGCATTCGGTGCTCCACAACCCACGCCTACAATGTCGGCCATCGTGAGACTTTCGTCCGCAACCAATTGTTTGAGTCCTGCGCAGAGTACATCGCAGTATTCGTCTATATTCGGATACTGTTGTGTAGGAAGTGAACTACTGCGAAGAACTTGTCCGTCTTCGTTAACCAAACCGAACTTGGTGCCCGTACCGCCCAAGTCGATACCTAACGCGTACTTTTTCATTGTTATAGATTTTTTTGTAGGAAATTCAATATCCGGTTATGCATGTGGCTTGCGTTATTGCCGCGGCGCAAGAAATGGTTGTCGTCCGGGTACAACTGCATCTCAAACTGTTTGTCCGCCACTACGAGTGCCTCAATCAACTGCATCGTATGCTGCACATGTACATTGTCATCCGCCGTACCATGTATGATGAGCACTTCACCGGTTAAGTCTGCCGCATGATTGAGCAATGAGGCATTCTTATACCCTTTGTCATTGACTTGCGGGCGGCGCATGTACCGTTCTGTATAGGCGGTGTCATATAGTTTCCAGTCTGTTACGGGTGCTATAGATACTCCGGCTTTGAAGGGATGTCCCTTCTGCATCATCGTAAAGAGCGTCTGGTAACCGCCGTAACTCCATCCGAGGATAGCCATCCGCCCTGCGTCTATATCTCCGCGTTGTCCCGCCCACTGAGCGGCGGCAATCAAATCCTCTGCCTCTTTTACGCCCAGATTCATATAGGTCTCATTGCGCCACTCGCGCCCACGGCAGTCTGAACCTCTCGGGTCAACAATCAATACGGCATAACCCTCTTCTACCAAAGCGTATTCAAAACGCTTGCGCCATCTGTTGAGTACGCGCTGGCTCTGCGGACCGCTGTAATGCATCACAACAAGTGGACGGGGGGCTGTTCCCGTGACCGGCGTCAACAGCATGGCTTCTAATTTTTGTCCGTTAGCGTTGGGAATCTTCAGCAGTTCAGGTTCCGGCAGCTTGTTCGCTGCCCATGCTTCGCGGACGTCCTTATTTTCTTCCAATACCTTGACTTTGGTGCGTTTGGCTCCTTTGAGGTTATAGAGCGTATAAGTGTTAGGCGTGTCAAATGAATGGAAACACTCAATCATCCGTTTGCCGTCTTTTGAGAAACGTGCACTATGCCAACCGTCTCCGGTTGTCAGTTGCGTGAGCTGACTTTTTTTCAGATCGAGCGCATAGACTTGGCGTGTAGCGGGTGTCGGAGCCGCCTGGTAATACAGCGTTTGGGTTGTTTCGTCGATGGCATACAATGCTGTGACATCTATGCCTTCCGGCGTAAGGACTTTCTGCTCAATGCCTTGACTGGAAAGCAGATAGGCACGACGCCAACCGTCTTTCTCACTCAACGCAATAAAACGGTCGTCACCAAACCACTGCCATTCGTCAAAAAGGCTATAGTCCACAAACTGCTTTTTGCTTTCTTCCCTGTATAACGGATGTGCCACTGTAGATTTGGCGTTACAACTCAGTACCTCCATCTTTGTCTGGTCGCGGTTGACTTTCAGAACAAGAAGTGCGCCGGAGTTGGTCCACTTGAGTTGTGGAAAATAGACATCTTCGTTGTTGGAAACCTGCATCGTCTGGATTGTCTTGGTGCTTATATCATAGACGCAGACTGACGCTTTTGCGTTCTCGCTGCCGGCTTTAGGATAACGTAAGGTGTCGGCAGTGGGGTATTGAGAGCCCAGAAAACTTTGCCATGCGAAAGAGGGCACAGCGGTCTCATCCAATTTGACAAAAGCTAATTGCTTGGAGTCCGGTGACCATGCAAAAAGTGCTGTCGTACCGAACTCTTCTTCATACAGCCAATCGGCTATACCGTTGATGATGTCGGTATTCTCATCTTTGGTCACTGCCACTTCTGTTCCGAAATCAAGTTTATGGATGTAGAGGTTGTTGTTCTCGGCAAATGCGACGTAGCGTCCGTTCGGACTCATTTGTGCATCACGCACTTTACCTAATTTCATACCTGCGCCCAACGCCTTACGCGTATGGCGCATGGAGTCCAATACAAACCAGTCCGCCACTTTTGAATGACGGAAGAGTTGCTCTTCATTCTCACTTTCCAAACGGTAACGTGTACATACGTTTTCGTCTTCCACTTGTTGACCGGCATTCAAAATGCTGTCTTGTTCAGCCGGAGAGAGTGTCTTGGGATTAAAATCGCCTGCCAGAATAGTTGGCAGGACAGAAAGTATTGCAATTAGAATTTTCATTGTTTCAGTCTCAAATATTTATGTCCGTTGATAATATGGAGTTCGTATATTCCGAAATTGACGATTGTTTCTTTTTGTGTTCCGACGGTAGGAATCTCAGTCGGCTCTTTTGATTCCGGGTGGCATGTATAGGTGTCTTGGTCCGATTTTTCGGGAATAAGCATAAGGGCAGTAGGGGTGGTGGTAGGGTCAATAGGACCAAACAGACCTGCGTATTCTTGATAATATTCATTAAGTATGTCTGTCCATAAAAGATATGATTTATTCCCGTAATTCATGTAGAATCCTGTTTTATTGTCGTTATGAAAGACGCACCATTTGGAAGGTTGGACAACAAGTTTTGTGCCATCTGCTTTATAGCCGATATATGTGTTGGTGCTTACATGCTTGATAGTCGCACTATCACATGTTGCGTTAAACTCGATGTAATAATGCTGATTGGCATTGGACGGATTAACCGGAGTGCGGGACATTGTACCTTCAGTATTAGGGATGCCGGAAATAGCAATGTTGTTTGCTGTGTTTACATAGACATACGTTCCGGATTCCAATTCCTTCAAATAGGTCTCTTCGGGCATGGGTTTGTACAGATATACCGCCCATAGGGAACAGTCGGTGTTGGGGAAATATTTAGAGCCGGCTGCTACTAAGTCAGGTATTGTGTTGAGCACCCAGAACTCAGTCTCCGACCATCCGACAAAATGCCACTCTGCAGAATCGCTCAAAGCCGGCAGTACCACACCTTTTCCTCCGCCGCTTTCTGTTAGCGTAGTATATGGTTTGGCTCCTTTTATGAGCGTGACTGTGCGAGCGGGTGCCGCAGACCATGTGATTTCATATTTCTCGATATGCAGGGAATTCGCTGTGCCAATGAGTTGAATAGACAAGTCATGTACATTAGGAACATTGCCTTGAAAGAGACTGATGGCGTGATAATACTGGCTGTCGTAACTGCCTGTCCAATCTTTAAATGTGCCGGTTATAGCGCCCAAGGTTGTCAATTCCTCATGTACGCGTGCTTCCAATGTACCGGCACCGGAATTTTTGTTGGAGTTAAGGTACACATCTATCTTCTCAATGGAAATACCGCCTAATTGTGTCAGTTGCAATGCAGCAACACCATCTTTTGCGACATCGCCTTTATTGCCGGTATTGGAATAATCCACTATCATGCTGTACGGATAATCGCCCTGCACGGAGACAGACGATTTACTCTGTACGGTCAAAGTCATGACGGACAATATAATGAGCAGTAATTTCATAATTTCATAATTTCAATTTTGCGTGCAAAATTACACAAAAAAAATGACATACGCAAGCATATGCCATTCTTTTAATCATTTTTTATTATTCGCTTGGATTAGCGAATCATGTCATCTCCGAAGAAGGGCTGCAGTGCCGTTGGGATGCGGATGCCTTCCTCCGTCTGGTTGTTCTCAAGAAGCGCGGCTACGATACGCGGCAGTGCGAGCGCCGAACCATTCAGCGTGTGGCAAAGGGTCACTTTCCTGTCCTCGGCACGGCGGTAACGGCATTTCAGACGGTTCGCCTGATAGGTGTCGAAATTAGAGGTACTGGACACTTCGAGCCAGCGGTGCTGTGCCTCGCTGTAGACTTCGAAGTCATAGCAGAGCGCTGCGGTGAAGGACATGTCTCCGCCGGAGAGACGCAGAATACGGTACGGCAGTTCCAGTTTTTTGAGGAGTCCTTCTACGTGTGCTAACATCTCTTTGTGCGAAGCGTCGGAGTGCTCCGGCGTGTCGATACGTACAATCTCAATCTTTGAGAACTCATGCAGACGGTTCAAACCGCGTACGTCTTTGCCGTACGAGCCTGCCTCGCGACGGAAACACTCGGTGTACGCGCAGTTCTTAATCGGCAGGTCTTTCTCGTCGATGATCACGTCGCGGTAGAGGTTGGTAACCGGCACTTCGGCTGTCGGAATCAGATAGAGGTCATCCACTTCGCAGTGGTACATCTGTCCCTCTTTGTCAGGCAACTGGCCTGTACCGTAACCCGAGGCAGCGTTTACTACCGTAGGCGGCATGATCTCCGTGTAACCGGCTTTGTTGGCTTCGGCAAGGAAGAAATTGATGAGTGCGCGTTGGAGGCGTGCGCCCTGGCCGATATATACAGGGAAACCAGCGCCGCTGATTTTCACACCTAGGTCGAAGTCAATGAGATTGTATTTCTTGGCGAGTTCCCAGTGTGGCAACTTCTCGCTTTGTGCAATACGTTCTGCGGCGATTGCTTCGTCGGTAGCGCCATCCCAGTCTCGGAGTGCCACAGCGCCATTCTTGGCGATAGCGTCAATCATCGGCTGGTTAGGCCAGTTGCCGATGGTGACAGCAAGGTTATCCTCTGCGGAAGCACCCTCCGGTACGATATCGTACGGCACGTTGGGGATGGTAAGGAGCAGCTTGGTCTGCGCCTCTTCCGCCTCTGCCATCTTGGTATCATACTCGGCGATCTGTGCTTTGAGTGCTCCGGTTTGCGCCTTGGCATTTTCTGCCTCTTCGCGCTGTCCTTTTGCCATGAACATGCCGATAGATTTGCTGATTTTGTTCATTTCAGCTGCGGCTGCGTCTTTCTGTTGCTGTGCCGCTTTGCGTTCGGCATCCAGACGAAGCACTTCGTCAATTGCTTCTGCGGCACCGGCGAAGTGCTTTTTTTCCAGTCCGGCGATGATGTGCGCTTTATCGTCGTAGATTTGTTTGAGTGTAAGCATAAAAAATATATACGATTATTAAGATTTCAAAACAAATCTCCTACCGAATGCCGAAGCTCTCGATAGGAGAAAAGTGTTTGTTCTCTCTCGCCGATTAAGCTTCAGCAACCGGCTGGATAGAGACGTACGATTTATTATCGCGTTTTTTGCGGAAGGTTACGATACCATCGCAGAGCGCGAACAACGTATGGTCGGAACCCATACCCATGTTTTCACCCGGGTTATGAACCGTACCGCGTTGACGTACGATAATGTTACCTGCCTTAGCGAACTGACCACCAAAGATCTTCACGCCAAGACGTTTGCTTTCTGATTCACGGCCGTTCTTCGAACTACCGACACCTTTCTTGTGTGCCATACTCTGTTGTCCTTTCTTTTAAGCAATAACAATTTCTTTAACGATGACGTTCGTCAGGTCCTGACGATGTCCATTGAGTTTGCGGTAACCTTTGCGGCGTTTTTTGTGGAAGACAAGAATCTTCTCTCCACGGCACTCGTTGTCGAGCACTTCGCAAACCACCTTGGCGCCTTTAACATAAGGAGCACCAACTTTAACTTTACCCTCGTTGTCCAGAAGCAGCACGTTTTCAAACTCAACGGTTGCGCCTTTCTCGAGTTCGTTCATACGATTGATGAACAGTTTTTTGCCAGCCTCAACTTTAAACTGCTGGCCTTTCATTTCTACAATTGCGTACATGCGTACTTGTTGTGTTAAAATGTTTGTGCGGTGCGGCGATTACCAAAAATCCTGTGCGCTGCTGTCAAGCGACTCATACGCTGCGGGGTAATACTTATACGAGCCTAATCCGCGAAAAAAGTACAGTTTTTACTTTTTCTTGGGCAGAGCCCAGCGAAAAAAGCGTGCAAAGGTACAACATTTTTTTTAAATGCGCAAATTTTATGTGCACTTTTTTATATTTTTTTGTTATCTGCAACCTTTGAATGCATTTTTCCCAATGTTAACTTGCGGCGGGAAAACGGGTGTGCGCAGATATTTGCAGTCAAGGAAAGCTTCGACTCCAATCACTTTGAGCGAGTCATTCCATTTTATCTCCCTCAGACTGCGGCATTGCGAGAAAGCACCGTCTTCAATCTCTTTGAGCGATGGGTTGAGTTGCAGTCTCTGCAAATTGATACATTGCGCAAAGGCATTTCGTTGCAGTTTTTTCAGCGATGCGGGCAACTGAATTTCCTCCAGCATTTTGCACTCCATAAAGGCGCCCTCTTCAATCATATGAATATGGTCCACGAGGATAATTCCCCGTAGTTGCTGGCAGTTATGGAACGCGCGGACGCCGATACGGAAAGTGGATGTCGGGATATTAATTCGTTCCAGCGCGAGACATCCGTCCAGCGCTTCATCTCCGATAGCATACAAGCCGTCCGGCAGGTCAAGTCTGTAGAGTCGTGTACAGCCTTGGAAAACCTGTTTAGAAAGCGAATTAACGCCGGCAGGTATGACCACTTTGCGCAGAATAGAGCAACCTGCAAACGCCTGATTGCCGATAAAGGTAAGTGTTTGCGGCAACTCGATTTCTTCCAATGATGAACAACCTGCAAAAACGCCATCGTCAATACGGCGCAGATGAGCGGGCAATGTGATGTGTTTGATACCGCGGCACATAAAGAAGGTTGCCCGTTCGAGCACCTCGAGCTTATCACTCAAGACTTGCTCTTTGAGGTTGATACATCCGTAGAAAACACCAGCTCCGAGACGCTCTAATGTATTCGGCAGTGTCGCCGCTTTGAGGAGCGTACAATTATAAAATGCGAAATTGCCTACCTCGCGGACGGTAGCCGGAATAATCACATCCGTCAGAGCTTCGCAGCCGTAGAAAGCCGCAGTCGGAATCGCCGTGACGGACGACGGAATGGCAACGGATCTGAGTTCTTTCTGGTTGGCAAACGCCCGCTCGGCGATGAGCCGGATAGGTGTCTTGTTCTTAAAGATATATTTGGCCGGGAGGTCCTTGTTGGTCGCAATCAGACAGTCGTCGATGATGAGTGCGCCTTTCTTCCATTTGTTTTCATTGGCTGCGATGCCGCTTCCTGTAAATGCCTCTTCGCCGATAGACGTGATGGTAGGCGGGATGACTACTTTTTGCAGGTTTTTGCAATCACGGAATGTCTCATGATCAATACGCGTGATGCACGCGGGCAGTTCCACGCGCTCAATAGATTTATTACCTTGGAACGCGCCTGCGGCAATCAGCCGTGTGCCCTCAGGGACGGTAAAACGGGGTTTGATGGTTTTGTCAGTTGCGATCAGAATACTGTCAATCCATAGACAACCGTCCGTCCAGTTGGCTTTGTTGAGCATGATGCCCGTACCGTCGAAAGCGGAACGGTAGACCCGTTGCAGCGATTTAGGCAGCACAATAGCCGTGAGGTTCTTGCAGCCCTTGAACGCCTTGTCACCAATAGCGACAACGGTATAGGTGTTTTGCCCGACTACAATCTGCTCGGGAAGGAACAGTTCGCCTGATGCTTTCGGGTTGAGCGTCACTTCCGCTGTCAAGCGGTTTTCGTCCAATATGTAAAAAACGTCTTGGTACTGCGCGTTTTCAGCGTTTGCCGGCATCTGAACGGCAAAGAGCAAACATGCCAGCCATAAAAAAGGAATAGAGTGTTTCATATCAGAAGATTTTATTTCCTGTAACGTCAAATAATTGTTCGCCCACTCGTATGTACAGCCGTCCGTTGCGCAGGAATTTCTCTCCTTTAGCACGCTGGCTGCCGTTTGCCTGCACGATGGTTTCTTCGCCTCCTTTATGGGTGTTCGGAATGCCAATCAGCAGGCATATGGCGTTCTCAATCAGGCGTTTACCGCTATATGTGAGGAACGCGGTTGAGTATTCCGATACGCCAATCATAATCATACGTTTTGGCAGAACGATACCGTTACAATCAGTACCGGCAGGCAAATCGGCGATGGTGGTGTAGTCCGGTTGCGAGACAGGCGAGGCGATGAAGTCAAAGCCGGTAGTATTTGTCCATTGGCTGATGGCGGTCACGGCGTTAGTGTTACATTGGCTGAATAGTTGCAGTTCTCCGTCAATAACCGTAATATCCCTGAAAAGAGGATGATCCGGAGTATTGACTGTGATGCTCAGGTCCTGCGTGTTGCTTGCGACGCCCCAATTCCACACACCGGACTTCAATAAAAACGGTTTCAAGAGTACCATGGGCTTGTCGTATCCTTTCAATGGCGTAAATCCTACGGCGCTACTATTCGGTTTGCCGCCTAAGACAATCACTTCATAGCTGCTATAATCCACTTCCGGATCCGTTGCGTCTGTCTCCACAATCCACAACGAGTCGTTTTTCCGCAGATAACTCAGGAGTGCTTTGTCCTCCGTACTTTTGGCAATTGTGACAAACGCTACGCTATGCGTGCCTTTCGGTTGTACCTCGGGCACCGTGTCGTCAGGTATGGGGTCGTGTCGTTCGCCGGGCGTTTCATAGCATCCGAGGTCCGGCGCTGTTCCATTGTACCCGATGTTGATGTCAATACCAGCGTTGATTAGCGCCGATTCTGACGCTAACCGCATGAATGTACCCTCTGACAGCGAGCCGTCAGTTTGCCGGGCAGCCAAGATTTCTGTCGTGTCAAGAGACTGAAAATCAGAGAATTTGCAACTAAATCCGCTATTCCAACTATTGTGGTCGTTAGCTGCCACATTTTGCGATTTATAACTATCGTTATTCTTACCGTTGAGGCTGATGTTATTTTGCAGTGTATTGGTTCCGCACGCTGTAGTAAAACCGAAATTAACGGTATTATCATACGCGCTGTTGTTATATACCCACATTGTGCCGCCGTTGTTATTCTGGTCAAACCCGCGGGCGTTGTTCGCAACCGCAAGGCAATGATGGATGAGAATCTTATGGTCGCTGCGGTCACCTCCCATCTTGAATCCGTTTCCGTTTCCTTGACAAGGATATTTCTCCAGCGTGATGGTTATCGTTTGCCCGTATCGGTCAGTCATCTGGGTTCCTATTTTGCCGTCAAACCATGCCTTGTCGGTCTCATAACGCGGGTGGTTCTTCATGTTATAAAAAGCCGGTCCGTTCTGATAACAGACGCAATTCTCAATGACTGTTTGGGTACTGCTTACACGTTGGAAGAAATCCCATCCGTCATCACTGTTTCCCCACGCGCGGCAACCTATATAATGATTGCCGTTTCCGGTAAACTGTTTGTCGGCAAAACCATCCGCATTGCCGCCGAAATTAGCCGTAGAACCCGACATCGTTTCGTAGTCGAAATTGTCATGGCTGTCCACATTCTTGATAATGTTGTTACCTCCTTTTTTCATTTGGCAGCCGGTGTCGGCAGAGCCGTAAATGTCGAGATTCTCGAAAAGGCAGTATGAGCCTTCGTTATAAAGATTGTTCTTGCCGGAATAGGCAATAGAAAGGTCCTTGATATGCACGTATAGCGAATTGGCATGGACCGTAATACCGCGTGTACCGTATTTCACTTTACGGAAGTCCAGAATCGCTTTCTCTCCCGGATAACCGGATATGACAATGCGTTTGGACGATGCTCCTTGTTTGTTAATACTGTATTTATCCGTGAAAAAATAGGTCCCGCCGAGAAGATACAGCGTGTCACCGGGGTTTTGGAGTTTGCCGATACCGTTATTGAAACTCGTAGGTTGAGCGTATGAACTGCCGTCTCCTGTTCCGTCAGGTGAAGCAAAATATGTAGCAGCAGAAGCCATGAATGGTGCCATGCAGCAAGAGGTTAATAACAGCAACATCGCAGACCGTTTAGGCGTCGCAAAATCCGGGTCCATTTGTTTTCTTACTTCCATAATAAAGTGTAGTTTGAGTCTGAAAATAGTATACCAAAGAATCAATTTTCCCTTCCATGACGCCATCGGAATCCTATTCTGCAATTCATTAAGAACGCGTTTTTGTGCGTCAGGGTGGGGGACGGAGGTTGTGCTTGCCGGATTCTTGGTATATAGATATCCGGCGTAATCAATGCGTCGGCAAGTAGCGCCTGAGAGCCATAACTCTGTGGAGAAAATGACATCTTCATAGATCATCCCCCCTTCGAACTGCAGACCTCTCAAGGCATTTCTTCTGTAAAGCCGCATACACGGCGAGGTGTAACTGTATTGGTGTTTTGGGAGACGTCTGATGCCGACGTGCCAGCCGGATTCAGTGAGAGCATCAGATGTTCGTCTGTAGCCACTTTGAACGTAGTCCACCCCTTTGATTGCTGTCAAATGGCGGTCACACCAATCCGGCGCAATGCGGTCGTCCGCGTCCACAAAAGCGATGTACTCTCCTTCTGCATACTGCAATCCGAGGTTACGCGCAATAGACTGACCGGAATGCGGTTGAGAAAGTAAAAGAACTTGTCTCCTTGGATCCTCGGCATGCTTCTTGGCGTATGATTTTGCTATGACAAGACTGTTGTCCGTGCTGCTGTCATCAACAAGAATGATTTGCAGCGGTTCGGCAGTGGTCTGCCCGAGAATGGAGTCCATGCAGTCCGTCAAGTACTCGGCGGCATTGAAGATGGGTACAATAATACTTATCATAGTAGTTTTTCTATTTGCTCAGATTGAAATTGCCGTGTAAAGATTTTTGCATTTTTTACCGATTGGCGTGTAAAACCGTTATCTTGCCATTCGTGGTATTTATCAAGGATGAAATTCATTACTTCCGTAACATTTGTTCCCGCCAAGCCGGCATTCGTATATTGTATGAGTTCTGCCAGCGAGCCATAATCCGACGGCACGCATAGAATGGGCTTGGCGCATCCTAAGGCTTCGTAGAATTTAGTAGTCAGCATACCATGCGTATTGGGCGCAGTGAGCACCAGCATAATACTGCTGCGGCGGATGGCATCTCCTAATTGGTCGTGCGGAATGGGATTGCTATGCGGCGTATGAATCTCAAGATGGATGTCCGGATTATTCAATTCACGGATAGCTTGCTTCACGATTTTCAAAGCCGGTTGCTGCCATTCGAAAAGACTGCCGATATACGTAATAGTGAACCGCTCTACCGGTATGTTTTCAGGATAGAATTGGGCTGCATCAAAGCCATTGTATAGCACGTGTACATTGGGATTGAATTGTCGGATGAAGTCTGCGTGCCACGGCGATACCGTTGTGATAGAATCTGCAGCGCGCAATACCTTATTTCTCCGACGGATATGAATCGCTCGGTATAGCCGGCGGAAAGGCATGAGCCATTTCTGCCGGTGTCGGTATTGGTAGCGGGAGTTATCCACTTGTTCGTCTAAATCGCGGATGTCGCAGATAAGCGGTACATTAAATGCTTGGGCTATTCGTAACGCAGCGCCTAACGGGAAGTCCGAGAAGGCAGAGCAGAGGACGAGGTCATAGGCCGCTTGCGTTGTATGACCGCTTTGTTGTAAGAAATGATTAGCAAAAACGCGGTTGTGCCAATCGGAGAGGAGTGTCCAAACGGTTTTGCAAAACCAGTCTACGGTTCCTCCGCTATACATGCGGATGGTTTTGATGGGGTAGGAGTGGACAAAAGAGAGAGGTTGGTATTCTTCGGTCAAGAGAGTGACGTCAAATCCCTTCCGTACGAGGTAGTCGCACAGAAAACGCACACGCGGGAGATAACCCGGAGCTGCAGGAGGATCAGATACAATCAATAACCTTTTCATACAACGAGCGATGATATGTACTATCGTTGATATTGTTGTTATGCCACAAGAGACATAGGTCGCCATGGTGCAGCCGCACTTTTTCAATCAGCCGCTCGCAGAGGAAATAAGCTTCGTCTTCATTCAACCCCATGTAATTACTTTGGCTGAGTGTATTGTCCATAATGGTCAAAGGATGAAGAGTTAGGTTCGTTAGCCGGAACGTCTTCGGGTTAATCCAGCGGATGGCTCGTGAGGTCTGGAGACGGAAACCGGCCTGGTCGGCAAAGCCCATGGTAAAATCGTCAGTATAGCCGGCGTCAACTAACCGTTGCATTTGGTCAATAGGGCACCGTAGGTAATGAGCGCGGTACATCCTGCTATACTGAATCTCAGGAATAGTGCCGTAATAACTGCCATGAACACCTAAATAGACATTATTATGCCGCAACATATGTTTGAGCCGCTTGAAATCCCTTCCGTGCAAACAGTATTGAGGATAATCATACCCCCTCCCCAGCGTGCGTTTTACGAAATAGATTGGCTCGGCGTTTTGTACTTTGGCATCCTGTTCTAGTATCCAAGGGAAAGTATATATAGGGTCTTCGTGTATGTCTCGCAAGGCTGCCAATACAGTTTTCCATTCGCCGCGTATGAGTCCTCCGAGGATGCCGCGAAAATGCCGGTAGCGAGAGATGGAGTCGATGTCGTGCGTAAGGTATATATGCTTGAATCCGTTTTCCGGCAAAGGCAGATTCAGTTGTTTGAGCAATAAGCGTGCATACTCGTCCAGACGTGGAATCTGTAGTCTGCTCTTTTGCGAAAGGATGGAATACTTGGCGGCAAAACGTCCGTGTTCGTCGCGCTGGGGGGTAATCAACTCTTCCGCACGGGAAGTGAAGAAAAAAGCGGAATAGATAATGTCCGTACGGATGATAGATTTGTTTGCCTTAGGTTGTTCCACCACAGGTTTTTTCAATTCTGGGAGAATTAAATCTTTTCCCAGATGTCCGTTCGGCACAATGATGACGTCGTACGTTTCCAACGCTTTTTCGTCGTCCGTGTACGCTACTCGTTTGGCGGCTTCGGCATCGCCGTAGCAGAGCCATGTGATGAGGTAATTGACAATCTCTTCCATGGTGTTATTCTTCGCTTAGTATTTCCCATTCATACATTTTCTGCTCAATCTGATGTTTGACAGATTCGTATTTCTGAAAATTCTCTTGTGTCTGGTTTTCGGGGAGTGAGAGCAGTTGTTCCATGTCTGCCTGCTGCGCCTCAAGGGTGGCGATGGCATTTTCGACCTCTGTAATCAACCTCTCCTTTTTGCGTTTTTCAGCTGCTGCGGCTTTCTGGGCAGCGTAATCGAGTTTGGCATTCGAGGGCTCTACAGGGGCGTTACATTGGCTTTGACCGTCGGTTGACCGTCGGTTGACCGTCGGGATTGACTCGTGTTTGGTCGCATTTTGAGGGCGTGGATTCCTACGGTTCAGTTCATTGAGGTCAGCAAGTTTTTTTGCTCTCAGGAAATCATAAATGCCGCCGAGGTGCTCTTTGACTCTTCCTCCGCCGAATTCATACACTTTGGTGACGATGCCATCAAGAAAATCTCGGTCGTGACTCACGCATATGAGTGTGCCGTTAAAGTCTTGTAGTGCCGCTTTGAGTACGTCTTTGGATTGCATGTCCAGATGGTTGGTCGGCTCGTCAAGAATGAGCAGGTTGCAAGGCTCTAACAGCAGCCTGATCATCGCAAGGCGGCTTCGCTCGCCGCCGGAAAGTACTTTCACTTTCTTCTCGCTTGCCTCTCCGCCGAACATGAATGCGCCGAGGATGTCCCTTATTTTAGTCCGGATATCTCCAACCGCTACATAATCAATCGTTTCAAAGACAGTGAGGTTCTCATCTAACAAAGCCGCTTGATTTTGGGCAAAATAACCGATTTTGACGTTGTGCCCGATTTTCAGCGTACCCAGAAAATCCAATTGTCCCATGATACATTTGACAAGAGTGGACTTACCTTCTCCGTTTTTGCCGACAAACGCAACTTTTTCCCCTCTGCGGATAGTGAAGGTAACATCATGGAAAACATTATGGTCGCCGAAATCTTTTCGCAGGTCTTCAATAATCAACGGGAAATCTCCGCTTCGCGGTGCGGGCGGGAACCTCAGGTTTAGCCGGCTGGTATCCTCTATATCCACTTCAAGCCGTTCTAACTTCTCCAACTGTTTGATACGGTTCTGGACCTGAACGGCCTTGGTCGCCTTGTACCGGAAACGCTCGATAAACTCCTCTGTTTCAGCAATCATTTTCTGCTGGTTCTGGAATGCTCTTACCTGTTGTTCATGCCGTTCTTTGCGCAGTTCGACAAAACGGCTGTAATTGACGTTGTAGTCATAAATACGCCCAAGAGTAATTTCAATAGTCCGGGTACACACATTATCAATAAATGCGCGGTCATGACTGACCACAACAACGGCAGACTGACTCGTTTTGAGGAAATCTTCCAACCATTGGATGGACTCAATGTCCAAATGGTTGGTCGGCTCGTCTAAAAGCAACAAGTCAGGATGGCGCAGAAGTATCTTAGCCAGTTCAATGCGCATTCTCCATCCTCCTGAGAACTCGTTGCACATCCGGTTGAAATCCTTTCTCTCAAATCCCAGACCGATGATGGTTCTGTCCATTTCCGCAACGAATCGTGCCTCGTCGTCGTGGGCAACCGTCATCACTTCGTCATAGAGTGTGCGGTTGTCCTGAAAGAGCATGACTTGCGGCAGATAGCCGATTGTACAATCCGCTTCGCGGGCAATCCGTCCGCTTGTGGGCTTGTACTCGCCGGCAATAAGTCGTAGCAAGGTGGTTTTGCCGGCTCCGTTTTTTCCCACTAACGCAATACGGTCTTTCCTGTTAACGAGAAACGATATGTCATCCAGCACAGGGCGGGATGAGAACTCCATAGATATGTGGTCAATTGTAAGCATCAATTCGTTTGTTCTTTAGCTATTTGGTTGTTTATAACCCGCCAGAGAACCAATGTAAGCCCTGTCGCCAGTGAAAAATCTGCGAAAAGAAGCAGCCATATATTCCAATTCCGTCCGAGAATCGCCAAGCCGATAAATAGAACACTGACAGACAGTAAAACGCAAGTCGTCTGTATGTGGTTAAGTCCGGTCCGAAGCAGTAAATGATGGATGTGATTTTTATCCGGTTGGAATGGCGAACGATGGTGCTTGATACGGGTTAGGCTGACACGGATAGTGTCAAAAATAGGTATCGTCAGTACGCAAATAGCTACTGCTGGCGCCGCATTCATATGCAGCCATTCCGGCACCTCATGATAGGCGTTGATTTCGCAAAAACGGAAAACAAATGCCGTCAGCAAATATCCTAACAGCAAACTGCCGGAATCGCCCATGAAAATCTTTTCGCGAAGTCCGAAAACATTGTATATGAAGAATACTGCCAATGCGCCAATCATGCAAATACCAAGTATAGACCAGCTTGTCTCTCCTGCTAATCCGAAATAAACGGCGAAGAAAAGGCAGTACAATATTCCCAAACCGCTTGCCAGACCGTCAATGCCATCAATCAGATTGACCGCATTGATGATAGCTATGAGAATGAAAAGCGAGATCGCATAACTGGGAATGATACTAATTTGTTCAATGCCGAATATCCCGTGTAGATGTGTAATCCGCAAGTCCGCAAACCCCACCAGTGCAATACCTGCCAGTGTCTCGCCAAGCAGTTTGGTTAAAGGGGTTAGCACCAGAACGTCATCAATGAAGCCGACCGCCATGATAGCGAAAAGACCGATAAGGAAAAACTGGCTCTGACTCAGTTGGTCGTACTCAAACAGCAGGTATGTGAGTATAAAACTGAAACATATGTTCAGCCCGCCGATATTTGGTACTTCGCCCGTATGGCTCATGCGCTTGTTGGGGCGAACCACAAGTCCTTTGGCCTTTGCAATACGGACTACAACCGGCATCCCGAGCAGGCCGAACGCGAAACTAATCAAACCGATAAGATAGCTGTGCGTTATGAAAAAAGATTGAATCATTGTGGATCTAATTGCTCGTAAACAGAGTTATTGCTAATAAATTCCGGCACTAACTGCTTCATCAGTTTGACGGTTGTAAACGGTTTACCTTGACGGGTGATGTTGATAAGTTCATCCACTTGTTTGCTCACTTCTTCATAATCAAACTCACGCACTTTCGCCACCATGATTTTTTCGTTGGTGGTAGGCAGCGTAGTCTCTTTCTGGTTGAGCAGTTCCTCATAGAGTTTTTCTCCCGGACGCAAGCCGGTGAACTCAATCTGGATATCCCTCTCCGGAGTATATCCGGCCAAGCGGATCATGTTGCGGGCGAGGTCAAGAATCTTAACCGGTTTGCCCATATCGAAGACGAAAATCTCACCTCCTTCGCCAAGCGTGCTGGCTTCCGTAACCAGACAGCAAGCTTCCGGAATAGTCATGAAATAACGGATAATATCGGGGTGAGTGACTGTCACAGGACCGCCGGCTGCAATCTGTTTGCGGAAATACGGGATGACCGAGCCGTTGCTGCCGAGCACATTACCGAAACGGGTGGTAATGAACTTGGTGCAATTAGGGTCTTGGGCATGTAACTGGCGGAAGAGTGATTGTACATAAATCTCCGCAATACGCTTGCTTGCACCCATGATATTGGTCGGGTTGACAGCCTTGTCTGTGGAAATCATCACAAAACGCTGTACACCGTACTTGACCGCCATGTCCGCCATGTTTTTAGTACCGCATACGTTTGCCATGATGGCTTCATTCGGGAAACTCTCCATGAGCGGCACATGTTTGTAGGCCGCGGCATGATAAACAACATCAGGACGCATCTCGTTGAAGATCTGCTCCATACGCGCTCTGTTCCGCACATCGGCAATCACAGGGATGAAGCGTGATTGAGGGAACTGATTTTGCAATTCAAGTACCAAATCGTGAAGCGGTGACTCTGCCATCTCTAACAGAATAGTCACTTGCGGATTGTATTTTTGCACCTGACGAACCAGTTCGCTGCCGATACTTCCTGCAGCGCCGCTGACTAATACCACACGTTTCTCTATGATTTGTTTAACATTGTCCGTGTTCATTTCTATCTTCGGGCGTTCCAGCAAATCCTCAATGTGAATCGCCTCTACACGTCCGGCACGCTGTATGTCAATGTCGTCCAGATTATCCCACTGTGTGAAATAAGGCGTTGTTAAGATGCGGATGTTATTGTCAATAAAAATCTGCAAGTCTTTCGCCGGATCAATCTCCTTCATTTTCAATGGAGAGACGATGACATGGTTGATACGCCTTGCCCGCATCCACACAAAAAGGTCATGGTTGAGTTTGTGGACGCGCAGACCTGCTAAATTATACCCGAATCTCTGATCTTCATCTGCGATGAACCC
Source organism: Bacteroidia bacterium (assembly GCA_021152555.1). Classification (GTDB taxonomy): domain Bacteria; phylum Bacteroidota; class Bacteroidia; order Bacteroidales; family Paludibacteraceae; genus Colicola. Next base: position 41,920 of record JAGKVE010000007.1, read on the forward strand.
GACCGGCATATACGGTGAATTGCCGGATGAACGAAGCATTTTTGCAATCGCTATGCCGGCAGCCTGTGTGCCGTAAATCATCACGCGCGGTGCTCCCTGACCGCGTTGCAATGCTTCGTACATCGTCTTCACGCCCACGCGCAGGACAAAAAGCATAACGAACGCAATAGGCGTGTAGATAAGCACTAACGTGTTCAGAATGGGATGCCAACCCAAGGTACAGTCAAAGAGCCAGTTAATAAACAGCATAATCAGCGCGGCTACCAGATTGGATAGCAGCACTTTGATGGTGTCAATGAAAGTAGAGTAACGCAAAATGCCTGAATAGGTATGGAAAATCCAGAAGGAAATCAACTGAATTCCCAATACAATTGCGCATTGCCATCCGAAAGATACGCTTGGCAAATTGTATGCGTTGTAACTAAAGAAATCACTGCCGATCCATACTGCCATTCCAAAAGCGACTGCGCATAGTGTCAAATCAAGCAGTAACACCGCCCAGCGTGGCAGGTAATTCATCTGCGGAAGGTGAGAAAACATGTCCGAATGACGGACTTCTTTCATTTTGTTTTTCATATATTGTATATTATTTTTGCTAAATATTTTCCGGTATAGCTTTCTTTGCATTGTGCGACCTGTTCCGGCGTTCCGGCGCACACAATATTTCCGCCTTCTTTACCGCCTTCAGGCCCCAGGTCAATCACGTGGTCTGCTGCAACGATGACTGCCGGATTGTGCTCTATGATGATGACGGTGTGCCCTTTGCTGATGAGCCTGTTCAGCGCAACCAGTAGCACTTCGATATCCCGATGGTGCAGTCCCGTCGTCGGCTCGTCAAAAACAAAAATGGTAGGGTTGTTGTCTTCCTGCGCAAGGAAGGAGGCCAGTTTTACCCGCTGACTCTCACCGCCGGAAAGTGTACTACTGCTTTGACCTAATTGTACATAGCCGATTCCTACATCTTGCAGCGGCTTGAGCCTGCGGACGATACGCTCGCATTCCGGGTCTTCGCTGAAGAATTCTACGGCTTGGTTGACGGTCATACATAGTATGTCGTATATGGATTTCCCGCGGTAGTGTACGTCTAACACGTCTTGCTTGAAGCGTTTGCCGTGACATTGTTCGCATTCAAGCACAAGGTCCGCCATGAACTGCATTTCGATAGTTGTCGTTCCTTCGCCCTGACACATCTCGCAGCGGCCGCCAGGCGTGTTGAACGAGAAATGTGCGGGCGTGAAACCTAATTGTTTGGCTAACGGCTGATCGGCATATAAACGGCGGATCTCGTCATACGCCTTCAGGTAGGTCACGGGGTTGCTGCGGCTCGAACGGCTCAACGGGTTCTGGTCAACAAACTCAATGTCTTTCATCAGCTGAAGACTCCCGCGCAAGTGACCGAAATCGCCTGTATGCTCGGCGAAAACACCGCCGTAATGTTTCTTTAAGGCAGGGTAGAGCACACGGCTTACTAACGAACTCTTGCCACTTCCGCTGACACCGGTTACTACTGTCATCACGTGAAGCGGAAAACGGACAGTTAGGTTCTTCAGGTTGTTCTCGCAAGCTCCTTCTATCTCGATATAGTTGTTCCAGTGCCGCCGTTGCTTGGGAATAGTATAGGTGAATAATTCCGGTCTCGGCTTGCCCTCATAGACTACTTCTCCGCCGTGTACACCGGCATTTGGACCAATCTCGATCACGTGGTCGGCTGCGGCGATGATGTCTTCGTCATGTTCTACAACCACAATCGTGTTGCCCAAGTCGCGCAGTTCTTTCAGTACATGAATCAGTCGTTCTGTATCGCGCGGATGGAGTCCTATAGACGGCTCATCCAAAACATATAGAGAGCCTACCAGACTGCTGCCCAATGATTTCGCCAGATTGATACGCTGACTCTCGCCGCCGGACAGAGTGTTGCTTTGCCGGTTTAGCGTCAGATAGCTCAACCCCACATCTTTCATAAATTGCAAACGGCTGCGAATCTCCGTCAGCAGCATTTCTGCCGTTTGTTGCTCTATTGCAGGCAACTCTAATTGCGCAAACCATTCATCCAGACTCGTCAATGGCATTCCGCATAAGTTCTGGATTGACTTGCCGTTGATAAGCACGTAGCTCGACTCTTTGCGCAAATGGAATCCTCCGCATACAGGGCAGGTTGTGCGTCCTTTGTAACGCGCTAACATAACTTTGTATTGGATGCGGTTGTACTGCTTGCTCTCTAACTCTTTGAAGAACTCGTGCAATCCGCGGAAATACTCGTTTCCTGCCCAAAGAACTTGTTTCTGTTCGGGAGTAAGCGCATAAAACGGCGTATGAATGGGGAAATCGAATTTCGCCGCATTGTAAATCAGCGGTTCAAGCCATTCTTTTTGCATCATCGGACTTTGCCAGCAGGCAATGGCCTGCTCATATACCGATTTCGATTTGTCAGGAACTACCAGATCCATATCAACGCCTGTTACGGTGCCCAAACCTCTGCATTCAGGACAGGCGCCTACGGGGTTGTTGAAATCAAATAGATGTTCGCTCGGCTCGATGAATTGGATACCGTCCGCCTCAAATCGTTCCGAGAATACCTTCGTACATGGTACATTGTCCCTTTGTACTTGGATCTGGCATTCCCCTTTCCCTTCGAAGAATGCAGTCTGTACGCTGTCAGCAAAGCGGTTACTGGTCGCTTGCTCATGGTCAACGGCTATACGGTCAACGAGCAGATAAGCCTCATGTCCTTCCGCCTTTTTCCATGCTGTATCATCCAAACGGACGGCATCGCCGTCTATCATTACGCGGCTGAAGCCCTGGCTCAACCATAAAGCAAACTGCTCCTGTAATGTACGGCCTTCCGGTAGAATAATCGGGCTCAACAGGTACAGGCGTGTACCAATCGGCTGGTCCTCCATGTAACTGACTACATCGCGTATAGTGTTCTTCTTCACTTCGTTCCCGCTCACGGGCGAGTACGTGTGGCCTATGCGCGCGTATAGTAGTTTTAGGTAGTCGTATATCTCCGTTACGGTGCCCACGGTCGAACGCGGGTTACGGCTGCTCACTTTCTGCTGGATGGCAATCGCCGGAGGTATTCCTTCTATTTTCTCTACTTCCGGTTTTTGCATGCGTCCCATGAACTGGCGGGCGTACGCGCTCAGGCTCTCCACGTAACGCCGCTGCCCTTCTGCATACAGCGTGTCAAACGCCAGCGAACTCTTGCCGCTGCCGCTAACACCCGTTATCACCACTAACTTGTTGCGCGGTATAACCACCGACACGTGTTTCAGGTTATGGGTGTCCGCTCCTTCTATACGAATAAAATCTTCGTCCACTTAGTTCCGGCTCAGTTCTTCTGCTTCACGGCGCAGGCTCTCCAAACGTTGACGGGTCTGTGCATTGGTTGTGTCTCGTTGCGCGGCACTTAATTGAGGTACACGAATCGGCGTGCCGACTGTTATGAGGCTCGGATTCGGTAATATATCTCTGTTGGCATCGAAGATATACGGCCAATAGGTCTTCGAACCGTAATATCTCTTTGCCATCCATGTCAGACGGCTGCCTTCATGAATAGGCTCGATAGTGATAATACCCGGATAATTCTCTTTTAAACCGGTTATCTCTTCTTCCTCGTCTTCCTTGGAGGCCTCTAAGAACTCCGCCAGTATCTGTTCCTGCGAAATAGAGCCTTCCGGAATAGAGGCGATGTTCGGATCGGCCTCCTCGATTATTTCCTGCTCCGGTTCGATGACTGCCGCCGTAGTGTCTGCTGCAACGGGAACTACCTCTTCTGTCTGTTTGGGCCAGAAGGTCAGCAACGACTCTAATTTGGCATTGATTTGAGGACGGAAGAAATAATATAAGATTCCCAGCAGCAACAGCAGTACCAACAGACAAATCAGCACATCGCGGAAGAAATGACTCTTCTTTTTGGGTTTCTGTGGTGCAGGTTCTTCTACCGTTTCCGGCTCACGAACAAACGAAGGCGTATAGACCGGTGCAGGCTCAACAACCGGTTCTGCTGGCTTCTCCGGCTCGTTAAATGCCTCTGCCGGGTCTGCCATTGGCACTTCTGGTACTTCCGGTTCTTCAGCCGCGGATTCTTCTTCCTTTTCAGGGAGGGTTGGGGTAGGCTCCGTTGGCTCTTCCTCTTTAGGACTTTGTCCTAATTCGCCTAATATACCTACTATCTCTTCGGCTTGTGCTCCGAGTTTCTGGATTGGGTCTGCACCTGCAGAAGGCTGCTCGTTTTGGTCTAATACGATATTCTCGCCGCCTTTCTCTATCAGTTCACGCACACCCGCTTCCGGTGCAAAAACGATTTTGTTGTAACCCTCGATGATTATCTCCTCACCGGTGGATACGTTCACACTCTTACGTGGGGCGACGGCTTGCAAACGGAATGTTCCCAATCCGTTGACTTTCACTTGTTTGTCGTTCTTTAACGCTTCTTTCAACTGTGCCTGAAGGGCGTTAAGGAATGCGTTCGCTTCTTTTTCACTGACTCCGGCGCGCGCGGCGATGGTGCGGCGCAACTCCGTCCAACTCATCTTATCTGCCATAACTTAGATTTTTTTGAGTTCTTCTTTCATGTTCTCAACAGGTCTGAATATCAGTTGGTTTTTGCTGGGCACAAGTGTACGTTCGCCAGTCTTCGGATGGACGATGACGCGGGCCTTGCGCTCTTTGATTTCCAAAACACCCAAACCTTGTAACTGTATGGCTTTGCCGGCCATCAGGTTCTCGCGAACTACGGCATTCAGCGTTGTTAGCAGGTGTTCCACTCCTTTTTTGCTCAGACCCGACGACTCAGCCGTCAAGCCGATTAGTTCTTTCGTAAGCATACTATATCGTTTTAATTCTCAATTCTCAATTCTCAATTCTCAATTCTCAATTCTCAATTCTCAATTCCCCATACAGGTCGAACTCCTCTGCCTTCGTGATAAGCACATCGTAAAACTCCCCTGTTTTGAACTTTGTGCTTGGTCCTTTGACGCTTATCAGCACTTCGCAATCCACTTCCGGACTGTCGTATTGTGTCCTTCCTACCCAGTATTCGCCGTCCTGGCGGTCTATGATGACGCGTTCGGTCTTGCCCACAAATCTGCTCATCAGTTCCGCGCTTATCTCTTGTTGGATGGACATCAGTTCCGACGCGCGGGATTCTTTTACCTCTTGGGAGATGTCATCTTTGTAGTGCTTGTGGGCGTAGGTTCCTTCTTCGTCCGAATAGGCGAAACAACCCATCCGTTCAAAACGCATTTCTTTCACCCATTCTTTCAGTTCCTCAAAGTCTTCTTCACTCTCGCCCGGATGGCCTACCAATAATGTCGTTCGGATACATATTCCCGGTACGCGTTCACGTATCTTCCGAATCAGTGCGTCTTGTTCGGCGCGTGTTATATGGCGGCGCATCAAACCTAACATATGGTCCGTGCAGTGTTGCAAAGCGATGTCAAGGTATTTGCATACATTCTTGTGCTTGGCCATCACGTCTAACAGCTCTTCCGGAAAATCTGTCGGATAAGCATAGTGCAGCCGTATCCATTCAACGCCCGGCACTTCCGCTATCTCGTCTATCAGTTCCGGCAACAAATGCTTAGGCTTGCGGTCAATTTCCGCGCCGGGGGATTCGGTCTGTATTCTGTCAGCGGAGCGGTCTGTATTCTGTGTTCTTCCAAGGTCCAGTCCGTAACTGCTCAAGTCTTGCGCAATGACGTTCAGTTCTTTTACTCCCTGGCTCACTAACCAGCGCACTTCTGCTAATATCTCCTCTTTCGGGCGGCTTGTGTGACGGCCGGTTATCAATGGGATTGCGCAGTATGAACACATCCGGTTGCACCCTTCGCTGATCTTCAGATACGCATAGTGTTTCGGTGTCGTCAGTTTCCGTTCATAGTTCGCGCAGCGATAAGCCGCTTTCTTTTGTTGTGCCGGAGTAGAGCCGGCTGTTGGCTCCCTTTCCTCGGAGAGGGAGAGGGTGAGGTTCTCAAAGTCAAATTTGCCGTAATACTCGTCCACTTCCGGCAACTCGGACTCCAGTTCTGCCCGGTAGCGTTCGCTCAGACAGCCCATCACAATCAGTTTCTTCAGTTGCCCTTTTTTCTTACGTTCGGCCATCTGGAGAATCATGTTGATGCTTTCTTCTTTAGCGTCGCCGATGAAACCGCAGGTGTTGATCACGCATATCTCCCCTTTCGGATGTTCTGCGTCATGCACACATCTCCAGCCTGCCGCCTCTAACTGCCGCATCACGCGCTCGGCATCCACTAAGTTCTTCGAGCATCCAAGCGTTATAAAATCTATCTCTCCTTCGCGATACTTCAATGCCTTCAATGATTATATGCTCCAATAAATGACCAAATGGTAAATGTCTTAGTTTCCCAAATCGCAGTGGAACTTCAGCCGTACCAGCCGGACGTGCATCTCGTCGTAATAGTCCTCGCCCAGCTCTTCCATTGCCGTCTTGATATTGTCGTTCTCCGCGGTTTTGAAATACTCGTATATCTCATCTTCCTCGTCCGGGTCCACCACTTCTTGGATGAAATAGTTGATATTGATTTTTGTGCCGCTGAATACAATCGCCTCCAGCTCGTCCATCATCTCTTCCATCGACATGCCGCAACTCTCTGCAAGGTCGTCTAAGTCAACACGGCGGTCGATGGCCTGGATGATTTGTTTCTTGCGGGTTGATTTCTTCGCGACGGTACGGATTCGCAAGTCTTCGGGACGGATAATTTCGTTTTCCTCAACGTACTCTTTGATGACACGCAGGAATTCGTCGCCGTAACGCTTTGCTTTGGCAACACCGACGCCCGGAATAGTCAGCAATTCTTCCATCGTGATCGGGTAGGTAGTCGCCATCGCCTCCAGACTCGGGTCTTGGAAAATAACAAACGGCGGAACGTCGCTCTTCTTCGCCACTTTGCGGCGGATGTCTTTTAAAATTGCATATAGTACTTCGTCCGCGGCGGCGCAGGTCGCGCCTGAACCTTCCATCACGTCTTCGTCTTCGTCGTGAACCTCGATGGGCACTTCGAACTTGCTCGGCTTGCGGATGAAACGCGTGCCTTCTTTCGTCAGTTTCAGGTCGCCGTACGAATCCACGTCTTTCTGAATCATCCCCACTAAAAGGGCTTGGCGCAGGATAGCGTGCAGCGTGCTTTCTTCTTCATCGCTCGCAGCTCCGAAGTTTTCCAGCTCGTCGTGGTGGTAACTCGTCACTTCGGCGGTCTTGTTGCCGTGGAGGATATCTACGATATGTTCCGCTTTGTGTTTCTCGTTCACCTGCTGGATGGTCTCCAACGCTATCTGAAGCAACTCGCTCGCATCCACTTGTTTGTAGGTCTTCCGGCAGTTGTCGCAGTTGCCGCAGTTGTCCTCGTTGTACTCTTCGCCGAAATAGTGCAGCAGCAGCTTGCGGCGGCAGATAGTACTCTCAGCATAACTCTGTGTCTCGAATAGTAGCTGGTTGCCGATACCTATCTCTTTCGGCGTCTTGTCTTTCTGGAAACGGCGCAGACGCTCGATGTCGTCCGGCGAATAGAAACACAGGCAGTAGCCTTCTCCGCCGTCTCGGCCTGCACGGCCTGTCTCCTGATAATAACCCTCCAGGCTCTTCGGAATGTCGTAGTGTACTACAAAACGCACGTCCGGCTTGTCGATGCCCATACCGAACGCTATCGTTGCGACAATCACTTGGCATTCCTCCATCAGGAACGCGTCTTGGTGGGCGCTACGCGTCGCCGCGTCCAGACCGGCGTGGTAGGGCCGAGCGCTGATGCCGTTCACTTGCAGCACTTGGGCAAGGTCTTCCACTTCCTTGCGCGCAAGGCAATATACGATACCGCTCTTGCCCTCCATCCCTCGGATGAAACGGACTAAATCTTTATCTACGTCCGCCGTCTTGGGGCGTACTTCGTAATATAGGTTCGGACGGTTGAAACTGCTTTTGAAGACAGTAGCGTCAAGCATGCCGAGGTTCTTCTGGATGTCTTTCTGCACTTTCGGCGTCGCCGTCGCAGTCAATGCGATAATCGGCGCTTTGCCGATGCACTGAACCATACTCTTGATTTGACTGTATTCCGGACGGAAGTCGTGCCCCCACTCGGATATGCAATGTGCCTCATCAACCGCGTAGAAACTGATTTTGACGCCACGCAGAAAGTCCACGTTTTCGGCCTTCTGCAAACTCTCGGGCGCTAAATACAGCAATTTCGTCTTGCCCGCTATCACGTCATCTTTTACGGCGTTAATCTCACCGCGGCTCAAACTCGAATTGATAAAATGCGCCACGCCTTCCTCTTCCGAATAGTTGCTCATCGCGTCCACCTGGTTCTTCATCAGAGCAATCAACGGAGATACCACAATCGCAACTCCCTCCATCAGCAATGACGGTAATTGGAAGCAGAGACTTTTTCCGCCGCCTGTCGGCATCAGCACAAACGTGTCTTTCCCCTCCATTACATTACGGATGATTGCTTCCTGATTTCCTTTGAAGGTGTCAAAACCAAAATAGGTCTGTAGCGCGTTAATTAATTCTTCGTGTGTTATATTCATATATAATTTTTGTGTTATGCTTGTTTTGGCTGCCCAAATTGTTGCAATTTACAATTTAGCGTGCAAAGATACTACTTTTTTTTTATATGTGCAAATATTCTCCAATATTTTTTCTCATTAGTGCTTGATTTAAGCACAACCTTATCATTCTTCCATCCATTTCCCCGTCTTTCTCCCCCTCTTTCTTCCCGTCCATTTCTCACTCTTTCACTCTATTTTCTCTTTCTTTTATTCCTCTATTCTCTTTCTTGCTTTCCTCATTCTCTTTCTTATTTTTCTCCATTCTCTTTCTTGCTTTCCTCATTCTCTTTCTTTTATCCTATATCCCTTTCTTATTTTCCTCCATTCTCTTTTTTTTATTCCTATATTCTCTTGTTTCCCTTTCCTTCTCTATCTCCCCTCTTAAGGAGAGGGCGAGGGAGGTTATCGGGAGGAGGTCGTACCTTTCTCAACCCGATTTCGACCCGATTTCGACCCGATACCATAGGATAACCATAACATACCCATAGGATAACCATAACATAAAACACCTTTTCTGCGAAAATCATGCATTTTCTATATATATACATAGTATATATATACTTTTTGTGCATTTTTTACCGTAAAAATAAGTCCCGATGCCCTCGTTTTCAGTAGTTTGCCCAATCCGCGTCTTCGCTATTTTTTTATGTTTTTACATAAAATCCTTGCATATGTCAAAAAAAAGTTGTACCTTTGCCCCCGATTTAGTAAATTAACCAAATTATGGCATTAAAAGATACTATACAATCTATGCTGTCGCAGGTCAGCCAGATCAATGCAGGCAGCGCTGAAGAACTGGAGGCGTTACGAATCAAATACCTCAGTAAAAAAGGAGAGATTACAGCCCTCTTCAATGAGTTCCGCAATGTGCCGAACGAACAAAAACGCGAACTCGGACAACTCCTCAACCAGCTCAGGCAAGAGACTGAAGGGCGTATCAGCGAACTGCGGGAGCAGATCAATGACAAATGTCAAATGTCTGCCGAGAAATTGGATCTCACCCGTACGCCTGACCCTATTGATTTAGGGACGCGCCATCCGCTCTCGCTCGTACGAGAGGAAATAGAGGAAATCTTCTCGCGCATCGGTTTTACAGTCGCACAGGGACCCGAAGTGGAGGATGACAAGCACGTCTATGGCATGCTTAATTTTGCGCCGGAACATCCGGCGCGTGACATGCAGGATACGTTCTTTGTCGAGAAAGAAATCGGCGTACAGAAACCGACTGACATCCTCCTCCGTTCGCATACTTCCTCGGTCCAAACGCGCGTCATGACGAGCCGTAAACCGCCGATCCGCGTACTCTGCCCGGGACGTGTGTACAGAAACGAGGCAATCTCTGCACGCGCACACTGTTTCTTCCACCAGGTTGAAGGACTGTATGTGGACAAGAATGTCAGCTTTGCTGACTTGCGCGAAGCATTGCTCTATTTCTCAAAGGAGATGTTCGGTCCTGAAACCAAAATCCGGCTCCGTCCGTCGTATTTCCCGTTCACGGAACCGAGTGCCGAGATGGATATCAGTTGTAACATATGCGGCGGCACAGGGTGCTCGTTCTGCAAAGGTACCGGATGGGTGGAGATCCTTGGCTGCGGTATGGTTGACCCCAACGTACTTGAGTCATGCGGAATTGACAGCAAGGAGTATAGCGGCTATGCGTTCGGTATGGGAGTAGAGCGTATCACCAACCTCAAGTACCGCGTCAAAGACCTGCGTCTCTTCTCTGAGAACGACGTGCGATTCCTCAAACAATTTGAAAGTTGCTGATTACCATGTTTGATAATTTAAGTGAACGATTAGAACGGTCCTTTAAAATCCTCAAAGGTGAGGGCCGTATTACCGAAATAAATATCGCGGAAACCGTCAAGGATATCCGTAAAGCCTTGCTGGAGGCGGATGTGAACTACAAAACCGCCAAGCAGTTTACGGACCGCGTGAAAGAGAAAGCCTTGGGACAGAACGTCATCAATGCTGTCCGTCCGGGGCAGTTGATGATTAAAATCACGCACGACGAACTGGCGGAACTGATGGGCGGCAATGCGCAGGACTTGAACCTCAAGGGGCAGCCTGCTGTCATTCTCATGGCGGGTCTGCAAGGTAGCGGTAAAACAACCTTTGCTTCCAAACTCGCCAACTGGCTGCAGACCAAGAAGAACAAACGCGTGATGCTCGTCGCTTGCGATGTCTACCGTCCGGCGGCTATTGAGCAGTTGCGTGTCCTCGGCGAGCAGATTAACGCAAAAGTCTATACCGGTGAAGGAGAATCCAACCCCGTCAAGAAAGCGCAAGAGGCTATTTCGGAGGCGAAGAAGATGGGGTATGACGTCGTAATCGTGGATACCGCCGGACGTCTGGCAGTAGATGAGCAGATGATGCAAGAGATTTCTGCCATCAAGTCAGCCATCAACCCGTCGGAGACCCTGTTCGTAGTGGATGCCATGACCGGTCAAGACGCCGTGAATACCGCCAAGGAGTTCAACGACAGGCTTGATTTCGACGGCGTGGTTCTCACCAAACTGGACGGTGACGCCCGCGGCGGTGCGGCGCTCTCCATCCGCTCGGTGGTAGATAAACCGATTAAGTTCATCGGTACCGGCGAGAAAATGGAGGCGCTTGACGTGTTCCATCCTGCCCGTATGGCGGACCGTATTCTCGGTATGGGTGACGTGGTTTCTCTGGTAGAGCGCGCACAGGAACAGTACGACGAAGCCGAGGCACGGCGTATCAGCAAGAAAATCGCCAAGAATCAATTCGATTTCAACGACTTCATCGGACAGCTGAACCAGATAAAGAAAATGGGCTCGATGAAAGACCTGATGGGTATGATTCCGGGAATGGACAAAGCGCTCAAAGGCGTCGAAGTGAGCGACGATGCCTTCAAACCCATCGAGGCGATGATTAACTCCATGACCCCCGCCGAACGTGCCAACCCGGCTCTGCTAAACGGCAGCCGCAAAGCCCGTATCGTGAAAGGCGCAGGAGTGGATATAGTGACCCTCAACCGCTTCCTCAAACAGTTTGAACAGACCTCCAAGATGATGCGCAAAGTACAGCAGATGGGAGGAAGACGGAGATGATTTGTAATTTGTAATTGGGGATTGGTAATATAGAGAATGATTCTTTTAGACGGAAAGAAAATAGCATCCGAGATCCGCGCGGAACTGCGCGACAGGATTGACGCACTCAAAGCGCAGGGCAAACGGCCGCCGTGTCTGGCGGTTGTGATAGTGGGGCATAACCCCGCTTCGGAAACCTACGTGGCAAACAAAATCAAAGCCTGTACGGAAGTGGGCATTGAGGCGCGGAAGATAGCTTTTGAGGCGGATATTACGGAGAGTGCCCTGCTTGCAGAAGTAGAGCGTCTTAACGCGGACAGCACCGTGGACGGCTTTATCGTCCAACTGCCGCTGCCCGACCATATCAGCGAGTCCGCTATCCTCTCGGCAATCGACTACCGCAAGGACGTGGACGGCTTGACGCCGGAGAATGTAGGGCGTACGGTGCAAGGCCTGCCTTCACTTGTCTCCGCCACGCCGAAAGGCATACGCGAGTTGCTCTCGCGGTATGCTATCCAAACGGAAGGCAAACATGTCGTAGTGATCGGACGGTCTAACATAGTAGGCAAGCCGATGGCGATGCTGATGATGCAAAGACCGTATCTGTCGCTGCCGGGAATGAGTGCGTCTTCCCTGGGGGACGCCACTGTCACCGTCTGCCATTCCAAGACCCGTGACCTCGCAGCAATCTGCCGCACGGCGGATATCATCATCGTGGCGGCGGGAAGTCCGGGCTTGTTGACGGCGGATATGGTGAAAGAAGGGGCCGCAATAATCGATGTGGGCATTAACAGAATAGACGACCCCTCGTCGCTGCGCGGATACAAACTGGTAGGAGACGTAGACTTTGAACATGTATCCAAAGTGGCGGAGTACATCACACCCGTCCCCGGCGGAGTAGGACCTATGACCATCGTCTCACTCCTCCAAAACACCCTACAGGCATACAATGAACATCCTTGATAAAATAGATGGCTTGGAAGCCAAGTTCCATGAGGTCAGCCTCCTCATCACAGACCCGTCGGTCATAGCCGACCAGGCACGGTATGTGCGCCTCAACCGCGATTATCATGACTTGGAGCGGGTACTCGAATGTGCCCGTAGATACAAAAAAGCCGTCAAGGATCTGCAAGACGCCAAAGACCTCTTCTTCAATGAGTCCGACTCCGAGATGAAAGAGATGGCGAAGGCAGAGATTGACGAACTCGAACCGCAGATTCCCAAACTCGAGGAGGAACTCAAACTCCAGTTGCTGCCCCAAGACCCCGAGGACGGCAAGAATGTAGTCATGGAGATTCGCGGCGGTACAGGAGGCGACGAGGCGGCTATCTTTGCCGGAGACCTCTTCCGTATGTACACCAAGTATTTCGAACTAAAGGGTTTTCATTATACCGTTTCTTCTTTTACCGAAGGCGCCGCAGGCGGATACAAGGAGATTATCTTCAACGTGACGGGGCAGAACGTCTATGGCACTCTTAAATACGAGTCCGGAGTGCACCGCGTGCAGCGTGTGCCTGTCACTGAGACGCAAGGCCGCGTGCACACCTCCGCTGCCACGGTAGCCGTGCTGCCCGAAGCGGATGAGTTCGAGGTACATATCAACGAAGGGGAAATCAAATGGGAGACTTTCCGTTCCGGCGGTGCGGGAGGACAGAACGTCAACAAAGTGGAGTCCGGCGTGCGCCTCCGTTATAACTGGAAGAACCCCAATACCGGCGAAGTGCAGGAGATACTGATCGAGTGTACCGAGACGCGCGACCAGCCGAAGAACAAAGAGCGTGCTCTCTCGCGCCTGCGCACGCAGATATATGATAAGGAGCACCAGAAATACATAGACGACATTGCCGCGCGCCGCAAGACCATGGTATCTACAGGTGACCGCTCTGCCAAAATCCGTACGTACAACTACCCGCAGGGACGTATCACAGACCATCGTATCGGTTATACGGTCTATAACCTTGCCGCTTTCATGGACGGTGACATACAAGGTGTGATTGACGCCCTGCAGGTCGCCGAGAACGCCGAACGGCTCAAAGAATCCGAATTATAACGAAGTAGATAGAGGGAGGCTGAGCCTCGTCAACGGACAACTGTTGATTGAGCGTAACGGCAATATCTTTAACACCCTTGGAATAAAAATTAAAGAACATGACAAAGTGCGCACTCTTTATTTGCATGTTCGCAAAAAATATCGTATCTTTGCACCGAAATTGAAAAAAATAATCAACTTACTGACCACTTCTATGCGCAGCATACATACATACATACATACATACATACATACATACATACATACATACAGGGCGCGCCTATGTTCCCAATTATGTAGGTTACAATGTAGTATCTTTCACACCGGCCTCATTAGCGGCAAAGACTTCGTGTCTCTGCCGCTTTGTCGTATATAAATTACATGTATTAATCAATCAATAGTTCGTTAAAAATTTGACTTAAATTAGTTAAAATATGATCGCTAAACGGCTGATTTTAGTCCGAATAGCATGAGTTCTTTGAAATAGTGTT